>CANLQR010000214.1 GCA_947492135.1 Deltaproteobacteria bacterium
AACACCGTGGAGATCTGCGCCCGGATCAAAGAGGCGGTGGCGCTCGCCCGCAACCACCCCGACCTTCAAGGGGTGGAGATCGAGGAGGTGTTCATTCAGGGCGACATGATCCTGTACAGCCTCGAGCAGGTGATCAACTCGGGGATCCAAGGTGGGCTGCTCGCGCTGGTGGTGCTCATCTTCTTCCTCCGGCGGACGCGGCTGACGCTGGTGATCGCGATGTCGATCCCGCTGTCGCTGTTTCTCGCGTTGCCGGTGATGTACTTCACCGGGCAGAGCATCAACCTGGTGTCGCTGGTGGGGCTGATGATCTGCATTGGCCTGGTCGTGGACAACTCGGTGGTCGTCGCCGAGAACATCTCGCGCTTTCGCCGACGCGGGCTCGGGCCCTATGCCGCTGCTTTGCAGGGCGCGGGTGAGGTCGCGCTGGCGATGACGCTGGCGACACTGACGACGGTGATCGTGTTCTTGCCGGCATCATTGCTGTCGGAGGGGCCCACGCAGTTTTTCATGGTCCGCATGGTCACGCCGGTGTGCGTGTCTCTGCTCGCCAGCCTGTTCGTTGCGCTGGTGCTGGTGCCGCTGGCCTCCGCGACGCTGCTGTCGGATGACCAAGGCGGCGCTGGCCCGCTCGCGCGCTGGCCGACCCTGTATAGGCTCGACCAGCTGTGGAAGCGCTGGCTGGGGGTGGCGTACGACGTGACGATGGGTTGGCTCAACGAGGCCTATGGGCGCCTGCTCCGCGTGGTGCTGCGGCGGCGAATGGATGTGATCGCGCTGTCGTTGCTCGCGCTGGCGTCGACGGCCGTGCCGTTCATGAACGTGCAGTGCGCCTCGGGTGCGCAGTTTGGCACCCGCCGGATCACCATCAACTATTCGATGCCCGCCGAGACCACGCTCGACGAGGCCAACGCATTTTTCCTGGAGATCGAGGACATCCTCGCGCGCGAGGGCCACCAGTGGGGCGTTGCCGGCCAGTGGGCCGGCTTCGATGAGAGCACCGGCTCGGTGCAGGTGTTCTTCGAGAAGCCCGACCCCAGCGATCCGCCGTTCGAGGAGTCGGCCAAGGCGCTGGCCGATCGACTTCCGACCAAACCCGGTTGGCGCAAGACCTCGGAGTTTGGCGAGAGCGACGGCGCCCGCGATGACTCCTTTCGCGTGTCCATCTTCGGGGACGATCACGACCGGCTCGCCGAGTCGCGCGAGCGCATCGAGGACGGCTTGCTGGCGATCGAAGGGGTGATCGGCGTTCGTGGTAGCGGCGAGGAGCTGCGCCGCCGCGACGAGCTGGCGCTGTCGATCGATCGGGCCATGTCCGAGCGGTTCGGCGTCTCGGCCGATGCCCTTGCGAATACCGTGGCGTATGCGATCCGTGGCGCGCCGCTGCCAAGATTTCACACCGACGAAAAAGAACTCGACGTCCGCATCCGCTACCGCGCCGAGGACCGCAGTGACGTCGATGAGATCCTGGCGTGGACGGTGCCATCGCGACAGGGTGGGGGCGTGCCGATCTCGGTGCTCGCCGACAAGACGCTGGCGCACGGCGAGTCGTCCTTGCAGCGGGTCAACAAGCGCGTCGGCACCACGATCCGCCTGGAGCTGTCCAATGACGACCGCGAGGCCACCATCCGCAGGATCCGCGACTACATCAAGACCTATCAGCTGCCCGACGGGCTGTCGTTCGAGGCCGACGGCGAGGCCAAGGCCATCGACGACATGGCCGCGGACCTGCTGGGTGCGATGGCCCTGGGCACGATCTTCATCTTGCTGGTGATGGGATTTTTGTTCGAGTCGTTCGTGCTGCCGCTCGCGGTGCTGCCGTCGATCCCGCTGTCGTTCGTGGGCGTGTGGTGGTTCATGTATCTGTCGGGCTCGGAGATCGATCCGCTCGCGGGGATCGGCATCGTGCTGCTGCTGGGCGTGGTGGTGAACAACGCGATCGTGCTGATCGACTTCGTGAATGTCGCTCGCAAGCAGGGCATGTCGCGCGAAGAGGCCATCGTGCAGGCGGGGCGACTGCGGTTTCGCCCGATCATGATGACCTCGCTGACCACCATCGGCGGACTGCTGCCGCTGGCGATGACCGCACCGACGGGCGAGGGCATCGCCTATCAGGGCTTTGGGCAGGCGCTGCTGGGGGGCATGACGACCGCGACGATCCTGACGCTGGTGGTCGTGCCGGTGACGTACTGCTACCTGGACGACCTGCGCGAGGCGGCGGCGTTGTGGTTGGGGCGGATCCTGCGGATCGGGCGGCGGGGGTAGGCGACGGGCCCGATCAGCCCGCGGGGCCGCCGGCCTGGCTCAGCGCGAACCCAGTCATGTCGCTGTACGTGTACGGCCCGACCAGCCCGGTGAACGTGTCGATCTGCCCGGTCGTCGGGTTCACGCGATACGCGTCGGCGGTGTACGAGACCGCCCAGACGTTGCCCTCGAAATCGATGCTGATGCCCTTGGCGTAGTTGGGTAGCGGAATCGTCTGCGTGAGCACGAGCGTCTCGGAGTCGATGCCGAGCAGATTGTAGCCGGCACCCGCGTAGCCACCGACCCACAGGATGCCGTCGGCGTCGACCATGCAGCCGCCTCCGCTCGCGCCGGCGGTGCCATTGGACGCCCACGACTGGTCGGTCGGATCGAACCGAGCGACTGCGGATGAACAGGTCCATGGCCGGCCCTCACTGTCCACGGTCATGCCGTAGCCGGGTTGGTTCATGGGCCAGACCGTCACGCTGAAGTCGGCGAGCTTGACCTGCACCAGCGAGCCGAGGCTCAGCTGCGAGCCCCAGAAGTTGCCCTGCGAGTCGACCGCGGCGCCATAGATGCCGTAGTAGTTGGCGGCGACCCCGGGAATCGGAATGGTCTGCTCGACCACGCCGGTCTCACCATCGATGAGGATCACGTCGATGCTGGCGTTGGCCCCCGAGGTCCACAGCTTGGTGTTCTCGTAGCGGCAGGTTCCCGTGTCGAACTCGCCTTGGGTCCATGCCAGTGGGCGCTGCGACGCGTAGGCAAACGGGGTGAACCACGCGATGCACCCATCTTGCCAGGGCTTGATGTCGGCGCCGCCGGTCGAGCTGTTGGCGGCGTCAGGGCAGTCCTCGGCGCGCGCGTAGATCTTGGTGACGCCGCTGGACCGGTTGGCGACGGCCATGTCGCCGTTGAGATTCACCGAGGTCCGCGACGGACTGCCGATGCCGTCGGCCCGGACGATGTAGCGACCCTCCTCGATCAACGACTGCGTGTTGATCTTGGAGACCGTGCCCTCGGAGCTGTTGGCCACCCAGATGTACGAGAAGTCCGGGGCACCGCCGCCGTCTCCTCCACCAAATGCGCCGCAACCGGTGGGCGCGTCAGGGAAGGGGATGTCGAATTTCGGCGGCTGCAACGGGCCCTCAGCCGGCCCATCTGCCGAGTCGGCAGAGGCGCCAGTGGTCGCGACCGCCGTGCCGCCGCTGCCGTCAGCATCGGTGCCCGGGTTGGTGATCGACACCGAGATGCCGCCGCCCGACTCGCCGTCTTGGCCGTCGGGGCGCCCACCGCCGCCGCACGCCGTCAGCAGTGCACAAACCCCGGAGACCGTACGCAGTGACGCCATGCCTTAACGCTAGCAGAACCGGCGCGGCGGGTGGTGCCAGGATCCTGCGCGAACAATGGCGTCCACGCGGGGGCTGACGACCTCGCAAACGCCAAGCCGGCGACGAGAACCACGATCCCCCACATCGAGGCGCCCGCGCCGGCTCGCTTTTAGCCGCTCGGTGTGCCCGCGGCCGCCAAGGCAAAGCCGGTCATGTCGCTGTACGTGTACGCGGAGACCAGCCCACCGACGGTGTCGATGGTCGAGGTCTCGATATCGATGCGGTACGCGTTGCTGCTGCTGAACCCAACGCCCCAGACGTTGCCGTTGAAGTCGATGCTGATGCCGTGCACGTACTCGGGGATCGCCAGGCTCGTCACGATCTGCACGGTCTCGGTGTCGATGCCGACCAGTAGCGCGCTCGGGTAGGCGCTGTTCCACAGGATGCCATCGGCGTCCTCCATGCAGCCGCCCAGGGCGCTGCCGGGGTTCATCGCCGCCAGGTGGGTCCAGGTCTCGCTGATCGGATCGAAGCGCGACGCGCCGCCCGAGCCGCACAGCCACGCGCGCCCGACCTTGTCGACCGCGAGTCCATAGTGGACCTCGCCGGTGACCGGCCAGGTGTCGTAGCTCAGGTCGTTGCGGTCGACCCGGATCAACGTGCTGGGCCCGCTCCAGTTGTGATCGACCGTCCAGAAGTCGCCCTCGCTGTCGACCGCGCCCCCGTAGAGCTGGGCCCAGCCGATGACGTTGGGGATGGTCACCATGTTCTCGACCACACCGGTGGCGCCGTCCATCAGCACGACATCGGCACTTCCGGCGTTGCTACCCCCCGAGGTCCACAGCTTCTCGTTCTGGTACGAGCACGTCGCGTCGCTCCATTCGCCTTGCGCCCAGGCCAGGGGGCGCTGGGTCGTGTACGGGAACGCGGTGTACCAGGCGACGCACTCCTCGGTGCCCCACGGCAACAGATCGGCGGCACCGGTGGAGGTCTGGATCCCGGCGGTGCCATTGCTCTCCTGGCACTCGTCGAGGTTCGAGTAGATCTTCACCACACCGCCACTGCGATTGGCCACGGCAACGTTGCCGCTGAGCGACACCGACGTTCGCGAAGGGTTGCCCGCGGAGTCGGGCCGTACGATGTAGCGACCTTCCTCGATCAGCGATTCGGTGTTGATCTTCGAGACCGTGCCCTGGCCGCTGTTGGCGATCCAGATGTACGAGTGGGTGACCGTGCCGTTGCCTTCGGGACAGCTGGTGCCGCCGTCGGGGACACCAAGGTCGAACTTCGGGGCCTCGCCGCCGCCGCTGCTGTCGGCGGTCACGGGTCCCTGAGTTTCAGAACCGGTACCCACCGGGCCCGTGACGCTGTCGTCGTCGGTTCCGCCGGTCGCCGTGGGCGTGGTGTCGAGCGAGACGCTGCCCTGACTCAGGCTGACGCCGTTCTCCGCGGACTCGTCGCGACCGCCGCCGGACTCGGCTCCACACGCCAGCGTCATCGACATCACAGACCAGCACGCAGTTCGGCGGTTCAACATCGGCTCATCGCTCCCTGTTCATATTTCGCACCTCGCACCGGCGGTGTCGAGATGCGAGCGCACCCCGGGTATTCTTTGCGTGGTGCCCCGCCATGTCTGATGCTGTCGGCGGACCTGACACGGCGCGGGGAGATGGCCGTGACGGCCTCGTGCATCGCGAGGCTCCGCTCGCCGCGCGTGTGGGAGTGCTCGGTGGGCTCTACCTCGTGCAGGGGATCGTGTGGGGTTTCGGCGGCTTGTTGCTGTTGCCACGCCTTGCGGCGGCGGGTGTTCCGCTCGAGCAACAAACCGGGATCTTCGCGCTCGCTGGGCTGCCGTGGGTGTTCAAGCTGGGGTGGGGGCCGGTGCTCGATGGTGCGACCGCGCGTCGGCTCGGGGCGGGGCGCGTTGCGGCGCTAGCCACCGCGGTGGTGGCGGCGGCACTGCTGGCGATGGCGCTGCTCACTCCGGCTGCGGACCACGTCGCCGGCCTGGCCGTCGCATGGCTCGCCCTCAACGCAGCGTTGAGTCTGCAGGATGTCTCGACGGACGCGCTCGCGTTCGACCTGGTCCCCGCCGAGGCCCGCGGTCGCGCGACCGCGGTGATGCTTGCCGGCCACCATGTCGGTGCCGAGGCCCTCGCAGGTGCATGGGTGGGTGGGATCGTTGCGGCCCGCGGACTGCCCAGCGGACTCATCGTGCTTGCGGGCGTGGCCCTCGTAGTTGCGGTGATCGTCGGCGCCACCACCCGCGGCCCGCATGCTGTGCGCGAAGCGAGTCTGGTCGACGCCGCGCGGCGGATCGTGCGATCGCGCCGGGGCTGGCAGATGTTGGTGTTTGCGACGCTGGTGTTCGCCGCCGATGTGCTCACCTCTGCGGTGAGCGGCCAGTGGTTCGTCGAGCTCGGTTGGTCGCCCGAGGATGCTGTCGCGCGCGTGGTCGGGATCCTGCTGGTCGGAAATCTCGTCGGCTATGCGAGCGCGATCGCGATCGTCGACCGCATCGGGCACGGGCGCGTGGTCCAGGTGGCGAGCGCGTCACTGGGCGTGGTGTGGCTGGTGTTCGCCGCGACGCGCGGGTGGTGGGCCGAGGTCGCGTACGTGCAGGCGTTCATCGTGGTGCAGTCGTGCGTGACGGCATGGCTCTACGTGGCCACGCACGCGGTGTTGATGGACGCGACGGTTCCCGAGGTGAGGGCGACGCAGTTTGCGATCTTCACGGCGTGTCTGAACCTTCCGCGGGTGTGGGTGCCAGCGGTCGGCGCGTGGGCGGTGGGCGGGCTGGGCTTTGTCGGGACGTTTGCGGCGTGTGGGGCATGGCAGGTGGGGATCGGCTTGCTTGCCTGGGCGCTCGGGATCGCGGCGCGGCCGGTTCGCTAGCACGGCCGGGCTTCCCGCTTCGAACCTGTTAATCGCGTAGCGCCAGGGCCATGCCGGCACGCTGGTGGCTGTTCATCGACATGGGCTATTCCTTCTCTTCTGGAGTCGCCTCTTCCTCGGACGCTGCCCAGATCACGAGCCGCAGCTCGCTGTCGTCGACTAGGCTGTACTCGGGGACGCGCCCGGCCAGGCGCATGCTTTCTTCGATGATGATCGGCACGCCATCACCGCGCCGGTCCATCAGGAACGTCCGCGCGAGCGCCTCGCCAGGACCCACCGGGCAGCGCGCAAGGAGCGAGACGATCAGCTCGTTCCGGTTGTACTGCCGAAGCTGCATGCTGTCGGGGGTGAGGGTGTTGGCCAGGCTACCCGGGACGTAGAGCTCGAGCCGGTCTCCGAACATGTGGAGTCGAACGCGCGCGCCGGCCATCGAGTAGTCTCGATGGGCGACGGCGTTGACCAGCGCCTCGAAGACCGCGCGCTCGCTGAACTGGGGGCGCTCGAGTCGCGCAGTGGGCTTGCTCGCGTGTACCCGCATGTTGCGGCGGACGAAGTGGACGGCTTCCATGACCTGCTTGTCGAGGGGCCCCTCGAGATCGCGGGCGTCGCTCTGGTAGTTCACGTCCCTGCGGTCGCCGGCGTAGCTCACGGCCTGAATCTGGGCGTGCGGCAGCCAGCGCTGCGGTTCCTGCGTGCACATCAGCACGCCGGTGACGCTGATCCGGGGCTGGCCGTCGTCATCGTCTGCAAGGATCCTCAGCTTGCGGAGCATCGCGTCGGTCAGCTCCGCGCCGTCACGGATGAAACGACGCGCGAGCTCCTGGTCGAGCTCGTCTGGGGTGGTCCCGGGCACCGGCGACTCGTCGAAGCGGATCATGCGGCTCTGGCTGCGCTCCTGAAACAGTCGTGCGAGCACCTCGGGGGTCATCTCGCGCTTGGAGCTTCCGAGCCTGCGGAAGTAGCCGCCGGGGCTTTTGTGGACGAAGAGGCTTCGAACGACGTCGACTCGGATCAGGGGAACGAGGTTCCCACTGGAGTCCGTTAGCTCGAGCTTCCGGATCACGGCGTCGAGTGGCGGCTTGACGGCGTCGTTGCAGATCTGGCGCACCCAGGTCTCGACGGCATCGATATGCTCGAGCGGCAGGCCGAGGATCTCACGGGTCTTGTCATCGACGCCGAGCACGCACGTGCCGCCTCGCCCATTGGCGAACGCGGCCATCTCGTCTGCGAGATCGTCGCGCCCTGGACCGGTGACTCGGGCGCCCGCAAGCAAGACGCGCTTGAGCTCGAGCTCGGAGTCTTCTCCGAGTCGGATGCGTCGCGCGAGCTGATCGTCACGTGGATCCATCTCGACCTCCTCCTGGGAGCATGATGCGACGATACCGCGTCTCGAAGGCGACGCGCCCTCCCTCCATCACGCGGCAGATCTCTTCGCGGGCCTCGCGTTGCTGCAGCCCGCCGGAAAACCCAACGCGAGTCTGGCCCTTGCTGGCCTCGAGGGACACCACCAACTCGGCGTCGCCGTGCACCACAATGTTAGGGTTATGCGTCACGACGATGACCTGTCGCGTCGCCTTGGTCTCGCGAAGGCGACGCACCAGCAACTCGTAGATCAACGTGCTGTCGAGGTCGTCCTCGGGCTGGTCGAGGATGATCGGCTCATGACCGTACCCGAGGACGAACGCGAGTAACGCGGCCGTCTGCTGGCCGGGCGAACCCTGGGCGAGGTCCCGCCAGTCCTTCTCGCGCGGATCCCGGAAGCTCACGGACACAGCGTCACCCGGAAGCATCAGAGCCAGGCGATCAAGGCGTTCTGCTGGGAGCTTTCGGAGCGCCGTCTCGAAGCGTTTGTCCTTCGTGTCCCAGTGTTTCTGGGGGTCGGCGAGCACCTCCCGAAGTCGCGCAACGAGGTCGTCGAGCCGCGCGAACTCCCAATACTCGCCTGCTGCAGGCACGATTTGTTCCAGGATCGCACGGTAGTCGTCGTCGAAGTGTGGGATGCCGAGGATCTCGCGAAGGGACTCACGAAGGCTCTCCCGCCCCGCGTACGCAAGGATCTCGACCTTGACCAAGTCGCTCGAGGTCGTCGAGTCAACGAAGCGCTTGCGCCTAGCGGTGTGTTCGCTGCGATGCCCGCGGTATTGGAGCAGCGCGGCGCCAGCTTCCCTCACCCGCTCGTCGGCCTCGAGTCGCTGCTTCTCCAGCGACACGATCTCCTGCTCCAGGGTGGCCGCGCGTTGCAGAAGATCGCGATACTCATCGGGGTTGCCGATGCCCGCAGCCGCGAGGTCCCGTGTCACTTCCAGATACGCTTGTTCCGCCGCGATCCCGGCCGTGCGCCATGCGCCCACAGCTTCGCCGTTGCGTAGGCGTTCGATGTCGGAGCGAGCCCGGTCGACCGCTCCGCCAACAGCTTGCTGAAGCTGGGCCACGATCGTCCGTAGGTCGCCGTGTGCCTGCCGGAGTGCGGCTATGCCTTGATCATTGTCGGCATGCGTGCCGAGGTCGAGGTCCGCCACTGCGAGACGGCCATCCGCAGCCCGCCCCACCGCATCGACGCCTTCGGTGGCGTTGCGCACGATGGACTCCCACGTCGAATCCTGCCGCCTTCGCGCCCGAAAATCATTCAGCGTCCGCGCGTGGCCGCCTTGTTGAAGCAACTCGAGTTTCCTTCTGACGTCAGCGAGCGCGGCCGTCCGGGCCGGCAACTCATCGGCCTGAGCCCGGAGGGCGCGAGCAGATGCGCACAGCGAGAGGTACTTCGCCTCGGTTTCCTTGAGAAGACGGAGAAGGTCGGCGCCTCGCACCTCCGCGCTGTCGTCAATGACCGTGATGAGCGCGTTCGGATCCCTGGCGAGGTCGAAGAGTTGCTTCTGGCTGTAGATGCGGACTGGAAATCGGTCGCGAATGTCGCCTTGCTCCTCGACGCGTTCGTGCCCGTCGATGCGCACGATCGGAGTGGTGCGCCCGTGTTGGTCCCACGACAGCACAAATCTCTCGCCGTCCTTGCGATAGGTCACCTCCACGACCGTTTCGGCCGTGAGAAGCCCTTCCGCATGGCGGTTGGCCGGGACGCGCATGCGCTTGTCGAACGCAGCGCGCAAGCCGGCATCTTCGGCCGGGCTGAGCTCGTTCTCTCGTCGAAGCGCGACGCGGCATAGGTCGACCAGGGTCGACTTCCCGGTACCGCGCCCGCCAATCAACGCGTTGAGCCAGGGGTTGAAGCAGACGATCAGCGGACTTGGCTCGTCACCGGGGTTCGACCGCCCAAGGTACTTGGCTTGATGGACGGTGATGCTCTCGATGGCGAGATCGGCGTGCCGATTCGGATCACCAGCGTCCGACTTGTCCGCGGGTCGCAGCGAGCCCTCGCCATCCAGCAACGCGAGCCGCAGGCCCTCGGCGTCGGGCTTCGTCATCTTGATCCAGGTGAAGCGGCGCCCTGCGTCGCGCAGCGAGTGGCTGTCAGAACACCAAATCTTTGCAAGGATGCGGCCGTCAGTGTTGCGACCGTCGAGCCACTGCTGAACTTCCGGCCCTTCCGGCTCCAACCAGCCGGTCGCCTCCGGGGGAAGTGGACTCAGCTCCGCGGCGATGAGACCCGGCGCCTTGAGTGCGTTGAGCCGTTCCTGCCCTGGGGGCATCATCACGAGCCCCTTCGGGGCGTTGACATGAGCGGCGATGACCACCGCGCCGGCGGCCGTCGCGATCTCGATGGCCTCGACGATGCTCTTGTTCGAGCACGCCTCATGCTGGCCAAACGCGGGCGGGTCGATGCCAAGCTTCGCCAAGAGAGCGACCACGTGGTCGCGGGTACAGCTCGGGTCGAGGATGAGGAGGAGGTGTATGCCACCGACGGTGGCCTCGACGCCGGGGAAGATCCTCAGGGTGCTACCGGCGGCCGCCTGAATCTCCGCAATCCCGAGCGGGGTGTTGTGATCGGTGAGCGCGACTGCGTCCAGGCCCGCGCTCTTGGCGGCCGAGACACACGCCGCCCAGTCCCTCGCATCGCGATCCGTGTCCGGCTTGAAATCGCAGGAGGCGGGGGAGTGGGTGTGGAGATCGACGCGCCACCAACGCGAGCCCGGCCAGTTCCATGGCACGGTCATGAGCCACTCCGATCGTGTCGGTCGCCGAACAGGGTTGGCTGACCGGCGCGGCGAGCCAAAGCGCATTGCAGCGATAGGTTGTCGTGCACCATGACTTCACGCCGCCTTTGCATCGTAGAGGTACCGCTGGAAACCGGCGAAGACGCGGCCGATCTCATCGGGTGGGCCCAGGTCGGCCACCGCGTCAGCAATGGAGTTGTTGTACTTGAGTCGCAGCAGCGGGGTGAGCTTCTCCTGGTCGAGTTCCTCGACGCCCACGCTCACGTAATGTGAGAGCACGAAGTCGAGGAAGGTCTGCTGCTTGCTGCTGAACTGGGCGCTGATCGCTACCTTGGCGTTGGAGGCGCGTTGTTCACGGGTGACGGTCGGCAGCGCATAAGCGACGTGGGCGAGCACGTCGAACAGGTCGCTCTTTTCTGCGTCGATGATCTTCTGCATCTCGGCGAGTTGCTCGCCGCCGAAGCCCTTCTCAGCCAGGCCCTGTAGCAGCTTCCTCCTGGTGTCAGGCACGCTCCAAAGGGTGCGTAGCTCGGACTCGTCCTTGAAGAAGTCGGGCAGCTTGCCGAACAGCATCTCCATGAACTGCTGTGCCGACATGGGCGTGCCGTCGGGGTGCCAGAACGTCGTGCACATCATGTGCTGGATGGTCCGGGCCTTGCCGTCGGCGAGCTTGACCTTGATCTTTGCCGGTCTGGCGTACTCCGACCTGGGCTCGCGCGCCTGGCTCGGCTCAGCCTCGGGCCTGGCCGCCTTATATTCGGGCTCGGCTGGCTCGCCATCCCACTCGGGGTCGTTGAAGTGCTGGTGGGCCTTCACGAAGTCGTAGATCGTGAAGTAGTCCTTGCCGTCGTAGAGGCGCGTGCCGCGGCCGATGATCTGCTTGAACTCGATCATCGAGTTGATCGGGCGCATCAAGACGATGTTGCGGATGTTGCGGGCGTCCACTCCGGTCGAGAGCTTCTGTGAGGTCGTCAGGATGGTGGGGATGGTCTTCTCGTTGTCCTGAAAGTCGCGCAGGTGCTGCTCGCCAAGCTCGCCGTCGTTGGCGGTGACCCGCTGGCAGTAGTTCGGGTCGGTGCTGAACTTCGACTGGTTGATGAGGTCACGTACAGCCAGCGCGTGGTCCTGGGTCGCACAGAACACCAGCGTCTTCTCGCTCTGGTTGATCTGCTCCATGAAGAGATTCACGCGGTGAGCTTCACGCTCTTTGATCTCGATGATCTTGTTGAAGTCCTTCTCCTCGTACCGTCTGCCGAGCTCGACGTCGCCCTCGACCAGCTTGTCGTCGGGCGTGTACACATACTCGTCGAGGGTCGTGGAGATCTGCCGCACCTTGAACGGCGTCAGGAACCCGTCGTTGATGCCGTCCTTGAGCGAGTACACGTACACCGGATCGCCGAAGTAGGCGTAGGTGT
>CANLQR010000215.1 GCA_947492135.1 Deltaproteobacteria bacterium
CCAGTAGACGCCGCTGGGGAGCTGGCGCCGGCGCCGGCCCTGCGTGCAGAATCGTCCGGTGCGCGTCGCTTGATCCTGGAGAAGATGGCGGCATGCGATCGCGATACGAGCGTGACAGGGTCGATCGCCTCTGCCTAGCCGAGACGTGCGATCGAATCGATGACTCGAGGTCTTGCGTCGAGACCTCGTGGGGATCGTTACGCTCGCGGCGAGACCGCACGTACGTCCTCCAGGGGTCGCATCGCACAACCCGCGCCGTCGCGCGGTTGCGCCCTGGCGTCTAGTGACCGCGGAGCTTCTGGATCTGCCGGAGCTCGCGCTTGCTCGGCCGACCGGCGCCGCGATCGCGCACCTGCATCATCTCGTCGCGCGGTGGTGGAGGTGGCGAATGATCGACGTACAGCGCGCGCGCCTGCTCGGCCGGACCTCGCCGATCCGCGAGCCCGATCACCTCGAACACTCGCAGTCCACCCTCGGTCCGAGCCTCGATGCGGTCGCCCTTACGCACCATCTTGGAGGGTTTTGCCGAGGTGCCGCTGATCTTGACGTGGCCCGCGTCGCAGGCCTCGGCCGCGACCGAACGGGTCTTGTAGCAGCGCGCCGCCCACAGCCACTTGTCGAGGCGCACCTGGGTCATCTCGCCCGAGGGCTCGGTGCTCGAGGTCATCGCGGTCGCCCCACGAAGCGTCGCCAGTTGCGTCGCGCGGCGATGCCGAGGTCCTCGATCACGATGTACGCCGCCGGCAAAAATAGCAGTGTGATCAGTGTGCTGGTGGTCAAGCCGCCGGCAACGACGATGGCAATCGCGTGGTAGTACACGCCCGCGAGCGTCGGGTGGTGCAGCAGCATGGGCACCAGCCCGAGCACGGTCGTTGCCACCGTCATCAGGATCGGCCGCAGGCGATCGTGGCCTGCCGCCTGCAGCGCTTGCTCGCGGGACATACCCTTGGCGCGCAGCTGGATCACGCGGTCGATCAGCATGATGCCGTTGTTGACGACCACGCCGATGAGGATGAACAAGCCGATGATCGCCGTGGCGTCCACGGTGGTCTCGGTCGCCCACATCGCCCACGGCGCGCCAAAGGCACCCAGCAGACAGGTCAGCAGAATCCCGGCGGGCTGCGCAAAGCTCTCGAACAGCGAGGCCATCACGGCATAGACCAGCAGCAGGCACAGTCCGAGGTTCAGCAGCATGTCCGACGACGCATCGCGCTCGGCTCGCCACTGCGTGCCCCGGCCCCAGGTGTATCCGTTGGGCAGGCCGAAGCTCGCCATGGCCTCGGAGACCAGCGCAAAGTTCTCCTTGGGCTCGGCGTTGAAGAACCGCGCCTGCACGCGAACCTCGGTCTGGCGGTCCACACGCTGGATCCACCACGGCCTGCGCTCGAGCTCTAGCGTGGAGATCGCAGCCAAGGGAATCTCGCCGCCGGCCGGAAGCGGGATCCGCAGGTCGCGAACCTCGTCGAGACCCGGCGCGCGATCATCTTCGCCAATCGCCGCGAGCCGCAAGCGCAGCTCGCCTCGTTCGCCGCGAACGCGGCCCAACGGCATGCCCTGGAACGCGAGCGAAACCCGCTCGGCCACCGCGTCGGCGGCAAGCCCGAGTCCATGCATCCGCGCACTGTCGAGCACGACGTGCAGCTCGCGCGCACCGTCGGTGTACGGGGTGGTGATCACATCGAGGCCGCCCGCGTCGGGGTTGCTCGCGTCGCCCTTGGGCAAGGTCGCTGCGAGGTGCTGTGCAACCGTCTGCGACAGCTCCATCAGGGTCGCCATGTTGTCGCCCTTGATCGCGAAATCGACGACATTTCTGTCGGTGTTCTCGCGCCAGCTGAACTCGGACTCGTTGACCCGATAGCGGACCCCGATCTGCTCGGGCAGCGCCGCGGTGATGCGGACCCCAAACGCCAGCAACTCCTGCTCGCTCTCGAACACGCCCAGCGGGTAGACCCTGCAGCTGCTGCGATGGTCACCGTAGGAGCACGCCACCGCGTCGATGCCCAGCTCGTCCTTACGAGCAAGCAGGGCCTGCTCGAGCGCGATCACATGCTTCTCGATCTTGGCAAACGCGCGGCTGCCGGTGAACTCGAGCCGAATCGGCAGGTGGTCAGGCTTGATGTCGGCGCGACCCAGCTTGATCTCGAGCTGCATGCTTGGCCACACCGAGGAGGCCGCGATTGCGATCCCCAGCAGCAACGTCAGCCTTGGCCACCGCGCGGTGAAGCCGATGATGCTTCGGTAGGCCCCAGCCACGCGATCGAGCACGGGATGGTGGGTGATCCGGCTCGACGGCTTCAGCAGCCGGCCCATGATCAGCGGTACCGAGGTCTGGCTGACAAAGAGGCTGGCGAGCAGACCGATGGCGAACGTCACGCCGAGCGGACGCAGGTACGCGCTCATCTCGTCGGCGGGGTCGTTGACGATCAACGGCAGAAAAACGATGACGGTCGACGCGGTCGACGCGATGGTCGCGAATCCGACCTCGCGCGCGCCGAGTCGCGCGGCCTCGAGAGGGGGACGACCCGCCCGCGCATGCGCTGCGATCGCCTCGACGATGACCACGGCGTTGTCGATCAACATGCCCACACCGAGCACGAGGCCCAGCAGCACGATGCAGTTGAGTTCCTCACCACGCAGGAACAGCACCGCCCCCGCAGCGAGCACCGACAGCGGCACCGATACTGCCGCAGCCAGGGTGATCCCAAAGCGGTGCAAGAACAGAAACAAGACCGCGATCGCGAGCAACCCGCCGTAGATGCCGCTGTCCCGAAGGTCCGCCAGCGTGCGCAGGATCGTCGCACCTTGGTTGCGGACCACGAGCACCTCGACGCCGTCGAGCGCGGGGTCCTGCGCCATGCCAGCGATCGCGCGACTCACGGCATCGGTGACGTCGACCACACTCGCCCCCGCGGACGCGAAGACCTCGAGGTTCACGGCCTTGCGGCCGTTGAGCCGCTTGCCCGAGCGCATCTCTTCGGGTTGCTGTCGCACCCGTGCGACCTCACCGAGCGCAGCGAACCCCGCATCGCCGGTGTCAGTCGGTACCGCGATCACGCCAGCGACCGCGGGCGTCGCGGTGGGTTGGGGCCGGTCCGCAGCGCGGCGAACCGGGAGCGCAGCGAAGCGTTCGGCGCTCGCGATCTCCGAGGGCGCCCGAACCCCGGCCTCCTGCACGGGCTGCCGCACCAGGCCCATGCTGCGGCCCTGTCGAGCATCGCGTACGGTCGATCCGATCTCAGCGAGCGAGACACCCGCGCGGGCGACCCCACCGAGGTCGACCGCGATCTCGAGCTCTTGCGGCGCAACACCGTCGAGCTCGACGCTCGCGACGCCGTCGATTCGCTCGAGCGTTCGCACGATGCGCTCTTCGATGAGATAGTAGTCCCCTGAAAGATCGGTGCCGCTGGAGATCCGGACCTCCATCACCGGGTCGTCAGCATTCGAGTAGCTGCTGATCTCGATGTTCTGGACGAAGGCCGGGAGTTCTCCACGCACCCGATCGATGCGGTCGCGCAGCTCGAGCTTGCGAGCGTCGGCATCCTCGCCGGGCGCGAACTCGAGCTGCATGCGCACGCCCCAGCCGCCCGAGCCGACCTGCATGCGCTGCACACCACGCAGCCCGGCCACGGCTTCCTCGAGCGGACGGATCAGCTCGCGCTCGAGCACCTCGGGACTGGTCCGCGTGATGTCGACGCGCACGGACAGCCGCGAGGCCTGCTCGCTGGGCAGGAACGACAGCGGCATTCTCAGCAGTCCGATGACCCCGAGCAGGACCAAGGCGACCAGCGCCATCCCCACGGTCACGGGGCGGGACAGCGCGAGGTCCGAGAGGCTCCAGTTGCGCATTCGTGGGCGTGCAGCATAGCCGGTCGGCCGGGCCTGCGTCGCCCCCTGCCGGCGGCACCCCCCGCCCGCGGCACTCCCCAAGGGCGAGTGCTCCCCACCGGAGCGTTGTCGCGCTACCTTTCCCGCGATGCCCGACATCATCAGCCCCATCGATGGGCGCGTGGCCTTTGGCTACGCCGAGCTCACCTACGAGACCGCGCTAGCGCGCCTCGAACGCGCCCAGACGGCGTGGCGGCTGTGGTCGGCGACACCGCTGCCCGAGCGCATCGCTTTGTGCGGCCGCATGCTCGACGCCTATCGCGCGCGACTGCCCGAGTACTCCGAGCAGATCACTCGGATGATGGGCAAGCCGCTGGGTCAGGCCCGCGGTGAGTTCGAGCGCTCGATGTGCGAGCGCGTCGACCAGCTGTGTGGACTCGCGGCCGAGGCGCTTGCCGATGAGACCCTGCCCGAGCGTCCCGGGTTTCGCCGCTTCATTCGCCGCGAACCGGTGGGTGTCGTGTTCGACATCGCCGCGTGGAACTATCCGCTGCTGATCGCCGTGAACGTCGTGATCCCTGCAGTGCTCGCGGGTAACGCGGTGGTGATCAAGCACTCCCACCAGACCGCGCTCGTCGCCGATCAGTTCGAGCAAGCGTTCCTCGCCGCGGGGGCTCCCGCCGGGCTGGTCCAGGCGCTGCCCGTCGATCACGCGACCGCGGCGCAGCTGATGGCGACCCGGCACTTCGGCTATGTGTCGTTCACCGGCTCGGTCCGGGGCGGCCACGAGGTGTACCGCGCTGTCGCCAAGGACAACTTCATCGGGGTCGGGTTGGAGCTCGGCGGCAAAGATCCGGCGCTGGTGTTGCCCGACTGCGACTTCGACTTCACGGTCGAGAACCTCGTCGACGGCGCGTTCTACAACAGCGGCCAGTCATGCTGCGGCATCGAGCGCATCTATGTCCACGAGGAGATCCACGATCGTTTCGTCGAAGCCTACGTGGCGCTGACCAAGAAGTACGTGGTCGGCAACCCGCTCGACGCCGCGACCAACCTCGGACCACTGGTCAATGCGGCCGCGGCCGAGCACGTGCGGCGGCAGAACGCCGAGGCCACCAGCCGGGGCGCGCGCGCGTTGATCCCCGAGGGCCACTTCGACGTGCCGGACCTCTCACCGTGCTACCTCGCGCCACAGGTCTTCGACGGCGTCGATCACACCATGTCGCTGATGTACGACGAGACCTTCGGTCCGAGCATCGGCATCATGCGTGTGCGCGACGCCGACGAAGGCGTGCGCCTGATGAACGACTCCCCGTATGGCCTCACAGCGTCGATCTGGACCCGAGACGGCGACCGCGGGGCCGAGCTCGCCACTGCCGTCGAGGCCGGGACCGTGTTTCTCAACCGCTGCGACTATCTCGACCCGGGCATGGCCTGGACGGGCATCAAGGACTCCGGCCACGGTGTCTCGCTGTCCAAGCTGGGGTTCTTGTCGGTCACCCGACCAAAGAACTACCACCTGCGCCTGCAGTGGTGAGGCAACGACATGCACGGCGTAACAAACCTCGACGAACTGGTCGCCTTCCTCGACGCGCACAACATCCGCCGGCACAAGATCGGGGTGTTCGACGTCGACGGGATCATGCGCGGCAAGTACGTCGAGCGCGACAAGTTCATCTCGGTATGCAAGAGCGGCTTCGGCTTTTGTGACGTCGTTCTGGGCTGGGACAGCGCGGACGCACTGCTGGACAACCTGAAGGTCTCGGGCTGGCACACCGGCTATCGCGACGCGCCCGTCGAGCTCGACCTGTCGACGCTGCGCCACCTGCCGTTCGAAGAGGACACCATCATCGTGTTCGGCAACTTCGTCGGCGAGTACGCCAAGGTCTGCCCGCGAACCCTGCTGCAGCGGCAAATCGAGCGCGCCGCAGCCCTGGGGTTGGTGCCCAAGGCCGCGCTCGAGTACGAGTTCTTCTTGTTCGACGAGACTCCGCAGTCGGTCCGCGACAAGGGCTACCGCGACCTTCGACCGTTCACGCCGGGTATGTTCGGCTACTCGGTGCTGCGTTCCACCGTACACTCAGACATCTATCACGAGCTGTTCGACACGATGGTCGCAATGGATTGCGACATCGAAGCCCTACACACCGAGACCGGCCCCGGTGTGCTCGAGGCCGCGATCCGCGTCGACGATGCCCTGCGTGCCGCCGACAAAGGCGCCCTGTTCAAGACCTTCACCAAGGTCCTGGCCCAGCGCCGTGGACTCATGGCGACCTTCATGGCCAAGTGGAGCAGCGATGTGCCCGGACAGTCGGGCCACATCCACATCTCGCTGACCGACGCCAAGACCAACGAAAATCGTTTCTGGGATCCGGCCGGCGAACACCAGATGAGCGCGACCATGCGCCACTTCGTCGCCGGGCAGGTCAAGTACATGCCCGAGGTATTGCCGATGGTGTGCTCCACCATCAATGCGTATCGACGCATGGTCCCAGGCGTGTGGGCACCGACGGCAAGCAACTGGGGCGTCGAGAATCGCACCACCGCGATTCGGGTGATCCCGGGCGGCGCCAAGGGCCAGCGCAGCGAGTACCGCATCGGGCCCGCCGACGCGAACCCCTACCTCGCGCTCGCCGCAGCGCTCGGCACCGGCCTGCGTGGGATCGAAGAACGCCTCGAGTTGCCCGAGATCGTCCGCGGCAACGCCTACGATGCCAAGGGCCCCCACAGCGTTGCGCTGCCCTGCACGCTGCGCGAGGCGACGTTGGCGTTCGAGCGCAGCGCCGTTGCGGCCGAGCTATTCGGCACAGCCTTCGTCGAGCACTACGCGGCCACGCGCCACTGGGAGGACCGCCAGTTTCGCAAGCACGTCGCCGACTGGGACCTCGCGCGCTACTTCGAGATCATCTAGCGTGAACAGCTCCTCCGACCGATTTTCGACGACGGTCGGCCCGTCTTCGGCCGGGTCCGAGCCGCTCGCCGGATCAGCGAGCGACTCCGAGGACGACTCGCTGTTGCGCGAGATCGCCGGCGCGCCTTTCCGAACGCCGCCGGTGATCCACATGTTGGCTCCCGGTGCCCTGGTCGCCGGCAAGTACCGCGTCGAGGAGAAGATCGGCGCGGGCGGCATGGGTTCGGTCTTTCGCGCGGTGGATCTCCGCCTCGGCCGAATGGTTGCGATCAAGATGCAACACGGTCGCTCGGCCAGCATCGAGCAACTCCGCCATGAGGCGCGGTTGCTCGCGCGGCTATCGCATCCGAACGTCGTGACGGTCCTCGAGGTCGGCACGCATGAGGGCGCTGCGTTCGTCGCCATGGAGTACGTCCCGGGCGGCGGCGCGCGACGCTGGGCACGGCAGCCGGGTCGAACCTGGCAAGAGATCCTGGCCGTGTATGTCGAGGCCGCCCGCGGCCTCGCGGCGGCCCACGCGATCGGGATCGTGCACCGCGATTTCAAGCCGGACAACCTGCTGGTGGGCGACGATGGTCGCGCTCGAGTCGCCGACTTCGGGCTTGCCGATGCGTCGACGGCAAGCACCGAGGATGTCGAGGTCGTGCGCCTGCTCGAGCGAGTCGGAGTCACGACCGACTCGCATCCGGTCCGTGCCACGGCAGCGGGGGCATTGGTGGGGACGCCGGCCTATGTCGCCCCCGAACAGATTCGGTCGAGTCGTGTCGACGCGCGTGCGGATCAGTTCTCGTTCTGCGCAGCGCTGTTCGAAGCGCTGTACGGCGAGTTGCCATTTCCCGGGGCGACGGCGGCCGAGGTGCTGACTGCGATCCTCGAGGGCGACGTGGTCGAGCCGAGTCATCGGCGTGGGGTTCCACGGTGGCTCAACGCCGCCATCCGCCGCGGGCTCGCGCGCGACCCCAAAGACCGCTTTGGCAACATGGACGCGCTGCGCGAGGCGCTTGCGGGGCCGCGGTCCCGCTGGCCGATGGCGGTGGCTGGGTTGGGTGCGCTGGCGATCACCGCCGCGTGGCTCGGTGCACGACCGGACCAGCGCGATCCTCGATGCGTGGACGATCCGTCGCGCGTGTGGGACAGCCGACGCGCAGGCATCGGCGCCTCGGTTGCCGCCGCACCCGAGCGCACGCTCGACGCGTGGCGCCGGCTCGACCGCCGGCTCGACGAGCGTGGGCGGAGCTGGAGCGCGGCGTGGGTGACGGCCTGCGCCGCCGAGCGCGACGACGCAACGGGGCTGTCGCTCGCGGTCATGCGTACGCGTCTGGGCTGTCTCGACGACCAGCGCCGACTCACCGAGGCGCTGTTCGACACGCTCCACGATGGCGATCCAGCTGTGGTCGCCCGCGTGCTGGACTCGGCGTCAGCCTGGGATGACCCGCTGGCGTGCATCGCCGAAGCGTCGGCGCTGACCTCGGCATCGACCACCAGCGACTCGGGCGACAGCGCGGGGGTCCGCGAGATGCTTGGCCGCGTGCAGGCGTGGGCCGCCGCCGGAGACACGGTCGCTGCCGCCGCACTGGCCGAGGTCGCGCTCAACTACGCCCAAAGCAGCGGTGATGACCGGATGATCGCCAAGGCTCTGCTCGCTCGGGGGCATGCCCGATTTTTGTCGGGTCGTTATCAGGCCGGGCTCGAGGACACGACCGCCGCGTTCACCCTCGCTGAGCGCGTCGGCGACGACGACGTGATGAGCCACGCCGCGCTGGACCTTGCGGTCGCCAACCGTCTTTCGGACGGCGCCGCCGTGATGGAGTGGATCACGCAAGCCCGGCGACACCTGCATCGCTGGCCCGATGACGCGCCTGCGCAGATCCGAATGCTCGCGCTCGAGGCCGAGGTCCGCGCCGATCGTGGCGACTTCGAGTCGGCCGCCGCGCTGTTCGACCAGGCCGAGGGCCTGGCTCAGCGAGCAGGTGTCGGCGACGAAATCTCGGCGGAGCTCTGGCTGACGCACGCGGGCGTCGCGGTCGAGCGTGGAGACTTCGGCAACGCCGCCAACCACGCCGAGCATGCGCGTGAACTGCTGGAGAACGCGCTCGGCCCGGACCACTATCACGTCGGTACGGCATGGGCGCGGCTGGGTTTCGTCTACGACTCGGCGGGAAATCTCACCGAGGCGCGACAACGCTACCGCCGCGCCCTCGAGCTCTTCGAAGGACCCGGCGGAGGGCTCGACTACCGCCAGGCCCAAGTCCTCGTGTCGCTCGCCACGCTCGACACGCTGCTGGGCAACAGCGCCGAGGCGCTCGCCGAGCTCGATCGCGCCCGCGCGATCAACACCGCGCTCGGGCACGACGATCCCGAGCTCGCGGTGGCTGCGACGGAGGCCCGCGGCTTGGCGCTGCTCGACCTCGACCGCGCCGAGGAAGCCATGGCCGAGTTCACTCTCGTCACCGAGCTGCTCGAGCAGCGGTGGGGCTCCGCGCATCCCGGTCTTCGCAATGGCCTGCTCAATGTCGCACTGAGCGCTCGGGCACTGGGCCGCTTCGGCGAGGCCAGGACTGCCCTCGAACGTGCGGTGCGAATTCAGACCGACCTACCGAACAACGATCTGATCGCGAGCGATGTCTACCATAGCTATGGTTTCGCTCTGCTCGACGCCGGCGAGTACGACGAGGCCGCCAAGCAGTTCGAGCAGGCTGCCAAGCAACTGCAACTCGGCTTCGGCGACGATCACACCGATCACGGCTGGCCGGCGCTGGGCCTGGGTCGTGTCGAGCTCGCCCGTGGCCGACCCGCCGAGGCGTTGGCGAGGTTCGAGCGGGCGGCCACGGCGTGGGCGAGCGAGGACGCCGACGGCCACGCTCGGGCTGATCTCGCATTCTCGACCGCCGAGGCGTTGTGGCAGCTCGGGCGCCGCGACGAGGCGATTGCCAAGGCCCGCGCGGCGCTGACGGCCAGGCCGACCCACATCGCGCTGCGCGAGTGGCTCGATGCGCACGCGCCCGGCGCGGCGCATGAGCGATGAGGATCACTGCGGCACGAAAAGGTCGTCGTTGGTCACGATGATCCGCGAAACCGCGGGCGAATCGCGGAACTCGAGCTGGAACTCGTGCGCGCCGGTCTCCCATTGCGCGAGCCAGGGATCCTCAACGTACTCGCACGCCATGCCCATCTCGGGATCTCGCCAGTTCAGCTCGCGCCACACATAGCCCTGCCCGTCGTTCGAGCAGTCAGCCTCGAAGATCGGCGCAGGATCCGGGCCACCGTCGAGTCGCGCGAAGAACGTGTCGTTGGTCCCGCTGTCGAAGGCGCGAACCCAGACGTGCCACTCATCGTCGCAGGGGATGTCGATGCTCCAGGTGACCGTGCCCGTAGGACTCTGGAAGTCGAACGCGGCGACGACCGCCCCGGGCTTCGACATCGAGTCCACGAGCCCAAAGCCGCCGTCGAGGACTGCATCCTCGGCCAAGTATTCGAGCTCGAAAGTTTCGCCACACGCCCCACCCGAGCCCCCGCTCGACGAACTCTCGCCGCCCACGCCGCTGCTGCCCTCGGTGCCCACGCAGCGCGCTGCGCAGTCGGCGATGGCCGATTCCACACAGTTGTCCGCCCACTCGAACACACAGCATTCGGGCGAGGCCTTGCAGACGCATTCGCAACGGCATCCTGGTCGCAGCTGGGGGTCGCGTGGGCCTCGCAACAGCTGTCGGACGAACCACCGGTGGTGGTCCCGGTGCGCCGGTGCTGCTGTCGGGGTCGGTGGTGGCCGGGTCGGTCGTCGTCGACGGATCGGTCGTCATCGTCATCGTCGTCGATGTCATCGTCGTGGTCACGGTGACCGAGGGATCGCTGTCGCTGTTGCCGCCCGACGACGACGACCCGGTCGCGCCGTCAGTATCGGCGGCGAGATCCCGTCCGCCACAGGCGCCCAGGAGCGCGATCGTGCATGCATAGCTCAGTGATTTCGTCATGGTGTTCCGCCCGCACGATAGCGCGAGTCCCGGCAGCGTGTCAGCCCTGGCGGGTTGCTGCGCGCTGCAACCCGCCGTGCTTGCGTTGCACGCACCCAATTCTTTGTGCGCCGACGCCCCTGCGACTCGTCCATAATCGCCCGCGGCATGACCATCCAGGGCAACTCGAACTACCCGACCGCGTACCGCATCGGCTGTGGCCGCATTCGTGAACTGGCCGCCGCTTGCACCGACTTTGGCTTCACCAAGCCGCTGGTGGTGAGCGACCCCGGCGTCGTCAAGCTGCCATGGTTCGCCGGGGTCGTTCAGTCGCTCGAGGCCGCAGGACTCGCCGCCAAGGTCTGGTCCGAGGTCGACGGCAATCCAACCGAGGCGAACGTCGACGCCGGCGTTGCCGCCTACCGCAGCGGTGGCCATGATGGGCTCGTGCTGGTCGGCGGCGGCTCGGCGCTCGACGCCGGCAAGTGCATCGCTTTGCTGGCGAACAACCCCGGCACCGTGTTCGACTACGAGGACATCGGCGACAACTACAAGCGCGCCGACCCCCGCAAGATCGTCCGCTCGATCGCGGTCCCCACGACCGCAGGCACGGGCTCGGAAGTCGGTCGAGCCTCGGTCATCGTCGACCCCCGCGATCATGGCAAGAAGATCATCTTCCACGCGCTCATGCAGCCGGCGCTGGTGATCGCCGATCCCGAGCTGACGTTCGGCTTGCCACCGGGGCTGACGGCCGCGACCGGCATGGACGCGCTCGCCCACTGCTTCGAGGCCTACTGCGCGCCGAGCTACCACCCGATGGCCGACGGCATCGCGCTCGAGGGCCTGCGCCTCGTTCACGAGAACCTCCGCACCGCCGTGCGCGACGGCCACAACGCCGAGGCACGCACACACATGCTGATGGCCTCGGCGATGGGCGCGACCGCATTCCAGAAAGGCCTCGGTCTGGTCCACGCGCTTTCTCATCCGCTGGGCGGCGCCACCGGTCTGCATCACGGCACGGCCAACGCCATCTTCCTGCCCTACGTCATGGTGTTCAATCGCGCCGAGATCTCGGCAAAGATGGATCGTTTGGCCCGCCTGCTCGATCTGCCTGCGGCGGCCTCGGGGTTCGAGGCGTGCATGACCTGGATGCTGGCGCTGCGCA
>CANLQR010000216.1 GCA_947492135.1 Deltaproteobacteria bacterium
GCCGCCATAGCCGTCGGGGCGATCGTTGAGACGCGAGAGAAACGACGCCATCGTATAGGCGTGTGCGTAGTGCAGCTCGACGCCGTCGAATCCTGCTGCGCGCGCGCGGACGGCCGCGTCGGCAAACAGTCCCGGCAGTGCCTGCGGTAGCGCGGCAAGGTGCTCGACGTCGGTGTCGGTCACCCGCTCGCGCCAGCCCATGCGCAAGGCCTCGAGCTCGCGGGGAGCGAGCACGCGCTCGAGCGTGGGTTCGTCCATCGCCAGCAGCGCCTCGCGCACGGCGGTGTCATCGCTGGCATGGGGGACCACCGCGCGATGGTGATCGCCGACCACCAGATGTCGGCGGAAGTACGTCGCCGGCTCGGGCCGCCGTCGGATCGACAAGAAGTCGATCAACTGGATGAACAGCCGGGTCTCACCACCGCTACGCGCCCGCACGGTGTCGACCAACTCGCGCAGACCCGGCACGAACCGCTCGTGCCCGATGCGCAGCAGCGGACCGCTGGGCACGTCGCGGATGCCGGTCGCTTCGACGACGAGTGCGCCCGGCCGGCCGTCGGCGAAGCGTCCATACCAATCGAGCACATCGGGGGTCGCGAAGCCGGCCTCGGTCGCGCGCCACGGCACCATCGCGGGGATCCACGTCCGCCGCGCGAGCGAAACCGGGCCCAGTGTGATCGGCTGAAACCACCGCGCGGCGGCGGCTTGCTGTGCGGTCGGCCAGCCGCCGTCGGGGTGGGCGTGCTTGATCCGTTCGGCGGGCCTGAACATCGCTTGGTCGACACAGAGCATAGCAGTCACCGCAGGCTGTTCACCCACTCGGTCGCGTCCGGCCCAGCGGGCCGACCAGCAAGCCGCCTCATGCGACAGCGCGACGGCACAGCGCCGCGAGCTCCCCGAGCAACCAACGGTGCGCGGGGCCCAGGGGCGCGCCGTCGCGGTGCACCGCCGACAGCATCAGCTTGTGCTCGTCGTCGGCCCACGCGCCGACACGCAGCCGCACCAGCCGCTTGGCCACGAGATCGGGTCGCGCGGTGTGCTCGGGCAGGTTGCCCCACCCCAGGCCCGCGCGCAGCAGCGCGTGCTTGGTGTGGAGATCGGCGATCCTCCACGTGCGCGCCGACAGCACCGCCTCGTCGGGAACGCCGGCAACCTCGCGCTCCGACAGCACCAGTTGAACCGCGTCCTGCAGCGCCGCGGTCGCGATCGGTCGACGCGCGCGCGCCAGTGGGTGGCCGGGCGCAACCACCGGGATCATCTGCACGCGCGCGAGGGGATGCCGCACCAGACCCGGCGCGAGCCCAGCAGGCGACACCACGCCGAGGCTCGCGCGCCCGTCGAGGACGCGAACCGACACCGCCGAGAGCGTCTGCGTGTCGACGCGCAAGTCGACGGTGGGGAACGCTGCAGCGAAGCCCCGCGCCAGCTCGGTGAGCGCGCCCAGTGGGTACAACGCATCGACCACCAGCGATACCTTGGCCTCGAGGCCGCCGGTCAGGGACGTGCTCAGCGCACGCAGCTGCTCGACCTCTCGCAGCACCCGCCGCGCCGCAGCGACCACCGCTGCACCGTCGTCCCGCAGCCGCGGCACCCGCGTGCCGCGATCGAACAGCGCGAGCCCGAGCTGAGCCTCGAGCTTGGCGACCGCCGTGCTCACCGCCGACTGCACCCGGCCCAGGCGCCTCGCCGCAGCGGAGAAGCTGCCGGCGTCGACGACGGTCACGAGCACGCGGAGCTGGTCCAGGGTGAGCGCCTCGATCACGACCCAATACTATCTCGATAATAGATGGAAAAGTTCGTCCTTTTGCCGATTCCCAAGATGCTTCAGGAACCCCAAGCTTGCTCGGCGGGAGGAGCCACGAACATGATCGACATCCGACGCGCCCACGAACGCGGTCACGCCAACCACGGCTGGCTCGACAGCCACCACACGTTTTCGTTCGCCGACTACCACGACCCCGCACACATGGGCTTTGGCGCGCTGCGGGTCATCAACGACGACCGCGTGAGCCCCGGCAGCGGCTTTGGTACCCACGGCCACCGCGACATGGAGATCATCTCGTACGTGCTCGACGGCGCGCTCGAGCACAAGGACTCGATGGGCACCGGCTCGGTGATGCGTCCCGGCGACGTGCAGCGCATGAGCGCCGGCACCGGCGTGCGGCACAGCGAGTACAACGCCTCGAAGACCGACCCCGTGCACTTCATGCAGATCTGGATCCTGCCCGAGCGCGCGGGCATCGAGCCCAGCTACGAGCAGAAGCACTTCGCGCCGCCCGAACGACGCGGCCGACTGCGCCCCGTTGCCACGCGCGACGGTCGCGACGGCAGTCTCACCGTGCACGCCGACGTCACGCTGTACGCGGGGTTGTTCGACGCCGGCGAGCGCGCCCAGTTGCCGCTCGCCGCGGGTCGCCGCGCGTGGGTCCATGTCGCGCGCGGCACCGTCACCGTGCAGGGCGAGACCCTTCGCGAGGGCGACGCGGCCGCGATCGGCGACGTCGACGTCGTCTCGATCGAGGGCGTCGACGGCGGCGAAGTCCTGGTATTCGACCTGAAGTGACCCCGCTCTACGATCCCGACGACCATGGTGAAGCAATGACCACGCCGACGCTCTACTACTCCCCCGGAACCTGCTCTCTCGCGTGCCAGGTGGTCGCCGAGTGGACCGCACGCCCATACGCGCTGTGCCGCGTCGAGCGGGCGGTCCGCAGCGGCCCGCTGTACCTGGCCATCAACCCCGCAGGCAAGGTACCAGCGCTCGCCACGGGCCACGGCGTTCTCACCGAGGCCAACGCGATCCTCCTGCACCTGGGCCGCCGCAATCCCGACGCGCCAGAAGTCGCAGCCGCATGGGCCGATCCCGACGCGCTCGAGTACTGGCTTTCGTATCTCGCCAGTGCCTTCCATGCCGCGTTCTTCCCGTACTACAACCCGCAGCGGTACCATCCCGACCCGGCGCAACACGACGCCGTCAAGGCCGCCGCCGTGGTGCAGATCCGCAAGGAGCTCGGCCACGTCGAGGCCGCGTTGCAGACCCGGCCGTGGGTGCTGCCCCAGCGATCACTGCTCGACCCGTATCTGTTCGCGATGTCGCGGTGGGCCCGATCGATGTTCGATCTGCCACGCGAGTTCGAAGCGATCGCCCGCCACCAAGCGGCGCTCGAGGCCGACCCTGCGGTCGCGGCGTCACTGGCGATCGAGCGTGGCGAGCCGGCGGCCGCGATGCACCTGACAACCCACGACGTGCTGGCGTGAGCGCTGCCTTGGCGCGGGGGCCTTCACGCGCGACGTTCGATCAACCACTGCCGTCGGGCGCCCAGGTCCACGGCAGGAGCCTCGCCCACTGCCCAGCTCGCAACCCACGAGCGGACGCAGGCCAGCGCGCGATCAACGTCATCACGGTGCCCAGTGAACACCACACCGGTCGGGGCGGCCGGCGGCGCAGCACCGAGCACGACCAGCGGAAGCCCCTGCGCCATCGCCTCGACAAACGTGCGTGGCCACGGCGAGCTCGGATCGTGGGTGGTGACCACGGCCGAGGCGGCTCGGCGTCGCGCAGCGCGATCTGGCATCGGCACCTCGCCTTCATCGTAGACCTCGACACGCACCTCGGGCCGCGTCAGCGCCGCGAACTCTAGCCGCAGATGCTCGCGCACTGCGTCGTCGATCGACTCGGATAGACATACGACCGCGAGATGACAACAACCGTCGACGACCAGCGGAATCGCGCCACACGCTCGCGGCAGCAGCTCGGGCGCATCCAGATCGACGAACACTTGGTTCGGTATCCACGGGCCCGAGCGACCGAGCCCCGGCCCCGCGGCAAGGTCGGACATCACCGCTGTGGGCCACTCGACGATCACCTCACCGGGACGCGCGCGTGGCGGTGACACAGGTCCATGCACCACGACGCGGATCCCGGCGAGGACCGCGGGCTTCACGTCGGGCAGGCACCGCAACGCGATCTGCGGGTGGATCCCGTGCAGATGCAGCTCGGTGACAGCGTGGAGCAGCGCGGCGATCTCCGGGACATCGCGCTCGGCGAGGCTGAGATCGACCGCACTCACCCCGCCGCGCGCGTCAAACAGCTCGAGCACGCGCACGATCGTCGAGGGATCTGACCACGGCGCGCTCGCGAGATCGCGCGCCAGTGCGCTGGGCTCCGCACCGTGAGGGCGTGGCACGAGATGGAGCACGGCGGTCACGCCCAGTTCCTAACATCGCCCGAGCGACTTGCCACCGGGACGCGCCGTACCAGATCGGAACCGAGGCCGCCTAAGGATTCGCCGGCGGCTTGTCCTTGCGGCGCAACGGATGGGCAAGCGTGGGTGGCTTCTCGTGCTCCCCACGCTCCACCAAGAGCTCGAGCCCGTCCACCAGGAGATCGGGCGAGGTGACCTGAGCATCGACGGTCTGGCTGAGCGCGCCATCGATCCCGACGTCGGCGCCGAAACCACCATAGGCGCCCACCGCGACGCGCATCGGTACCGTCCGAGCCTGGTTTCCGACCGCGCGAATTCGTCGGAGCACCCGCATCGACGCCGGGGCCAATACCGCGCCACGGACCAGCGTCCGCTTGCCGCCGGGTTCGAGCTTGAACACGCGTGCCGGCAGCGGCAGGTTGAGGTTGCCGGTGCCGGCGTACGCGGCGGCACTCTCGCGCGGCACCGGACCCAGCACCGCACCGTCGCGCAAGCTCTCGATGACGAAAGCAAACTCGTAGCCGTCTTCTTGCGCGCGCGACAACAACTCGCGCTCGAGCTGCGCGACCGTGCTGCCCTTGCGCTTGCTCGACAGCACCAAGTTGCTGATCGTCGCAGCCGACTCGAGCGCGGGTGTCATGCGCGCGCGACCATTGCTACCGCTCACCTTCGCGTTGGGGACGCGCGTCATCAGCAACGCATCGAGCCGGCCGTCCTTGACCAGCACCAGCCGCGGCGCATGGACACCCTCGGCATCGATCGCATAGCTCCCGAACCCACCCGCGGTGGTCGGATCATCCACGAGATCGAGATAGCTCGGCATCACCTGCTTACCCAGCTTGCCTTGCCACGAGGGTTCGAGATCCACCATCCGGCCGTTCTCGGCCAGCGGGGCCGGCGTGCCGACCGCCTCGGTCGCAATCGTCGCCCCCAGCAGCTGCGCGGCAGCATCGCCGACGAACAACAGCGGCCCATCGTAGTCCTCCTCGATCATCGGCGCCGCCGCGAGCTCCGCGAGCTCGCGCAAGGTCTGGTCGACGAGCTTCTCGCCAGCCGCGAGCAACGCGTCATCGGCCGCCGGGATCCCGCGCAGATGGATCGCATAGCCGTGATCGAGGTGCATACCATCGGCGGCCTTGGTGTCGGCGACCACAGCGAGCACGGCCCGATCGCGCGCCCACTGCAGGACCATGCCCTCGGTGTTCACGACCGTCTCTTGCGTGCGGAGGATCTGCACATGGACGTCACCATTGTCGATGCCCGGGTGCTCCGAGAAGCGGGCCGACAGCGACGCGACCATGGCGGCAAGCCCGTCGCGATCGATCGTCGCGGGCGCCAGTTCGGCCTTCATCTGCACCGGTGGGCCCGGTGGCGTGAAGTCGGGAGCAGCCTCGGCACTCGCGAGGCGCTTGAGCACGACCTGCTTGAGCGACCAGGCCTTGGTGGCGCCACGAAAGGCGCTGTCGAGCGCCAGCCACAGCTTCTTGGCGGCAAACCGCGGCGCGAGGTCGAGCGCCACTTCGAGCTGCGCGATGCCGCTGTCACCGCCAAAGAAGTTCGTGTTGTCGCGGGCCGGCGACCCGACCCTGACCTCGACCGCTCCCGCCGATTGCCGATCGAGCACGTTGACGATGACACCGCCGTAAGAGCCGTCGAGGCTCAGCAACTGCGCGCGAACCGTACGGACTTCGGCGCGATACGGCGCTGGTGCGCCCGGGACCCGCAGACCTGCGAGACCCCGCATGAGTTCGTCACGCAGGGCGGCGGCTTCGGGATCGATCTGCAGGTTCACGGCGCCGGTCGGCGCGGCGGGGTCGACCGCCGCCGGCCGCGGTCCAGCCGCCACCGCGGGCGCCCCCAACTGGGCGATCAGATGGGCCGCTGCGAGCCACGCGGGCGTACTCATCGGCGACTCTCCTGGCGGCGAATCGCAGGCACGGCGGGGGGCGCTAGCAGCGGCGGTTTTTCGCGCTCGTGCACTCCGCGTTCGATCTCGAGGTTCCGCAGCAACAGCGACGGGCTGACCGCACTCACCGGCACCCAGCCCGACTCGGCCCCACAAACCCCGTTGAAGATGCGCGGCTGATCGTCGGTCGCCACGATGGTCTCGAAGGCCTGCAGTGGCGTTCCGACGATCTCGACGCCGCGGACCAGCTCGTCGGGCCGGCCATCCGGGAACACGCGATAGACCAGCAGGGGCTCGACCTTGAAGGCCTGCGGCCCACTGCGGTCGGTGATCGTGTAGCCACCCGAGATATCCGTGAACCACAAGCCGTAGGGCTTGTCCTGGCGCTCGACCTCGTCGAGCAGCGCGGCACGCAGCTGCTTTCGCGACAGCGTGCGGCGCGACGTGACGATGAGGTTGCCCTGGCGCGCGACCACCTGATAGCCAGGCTCGCGTCGACCATGACCGTTGCTCTGGAGAAACGGCCTCACCGGCGATCGTCCAAGCAAGAAGGTCTTGAGCTTGCCCTTCTCGACCAGCATGGTCCGACGCGCGCTCACGCCCTCGTCGTCGACGAAGTAGTGCCCCGACAGCGGTTGGCCATCGAACATCGCGATCGTGGGATCATCGGCGACGTCGAGGAACTTCGGCAGCACCGACTTGCCCAGCCGCTCGGTGAACGTCTGGCCCTCGGCATCATCTTTTTGCCGGTGACCTTCGAGCCGGTGGCCGAAGATCTCGTGGAAGAACACCCCGGCCGCCCGACCTTCGAGGACCGCGGGCCCGGTGTACGGATCGGCAATCGGCGCGGCCTTCAACGCAATGAGGTTGTCGCGCAGCTTGTCGGCCGCCGCGATCAAGACCTCGCGGGCGGGCAGCTGGGCCAAGGTGTGGGCCTCGAACGTCTCGGTCAGGCCCAACCGCATGCCGTCCTCGGCCTGGGTGTGGGCCTCGATCAGCACCCGCAGGCGCGCACGTCCGCTCTGGGCACGGGTGCCCTGAGAGTTCACGAAGTAGTGGTTCTCGGTCGTGGCGGTCATCGACACGCTGCTGCCGAGCACGCGGGCGTCGGACGCCAGTCGCAGCGAGACTTCGCCCGCGAGCGGACGCATGCGCGCGGCGACGGCCGCGAAATCGAGATCGGCTTCCACCTGCGTCAGGGTGATCGGCTTCTCGACCGAAAAGTCCGGATGCTCCTGGCCGTCGCTGCGCAGCTGCTCGCTGCTCTCGACGTCGCGCAGGGCCGAGACCGCGTTGTGATACTGGGCCTCGGTGGACAACCACAGGCCCTGAGCGAGCGAGAGGTCCTCATCGTCGAGGCTCACCGAGAGTCCTGAGCCCAGGCCATTGCCGGGGCCGTAGTCACCCTCGCGACTGTGACTGTTGTCGAGCTTCGCCGAGCCCACCCGGATGTCGACGTCGATCATGCGATCGGTGTCGAGTTCATCGCGAATCAGCGCGCCGTCCTCGGCTGCGATCCATAGCTGCTCTTGGGCCACCAGATCGTAGGCGAGAAAGTACGCCGGCTCTTCGACCGCCGGACCCGAGAGCTGCGCGAGATTCTGGGCGAGCTCGCGCTCGAGAATGTCGAGCACCGGGGCCCGTTCCCCAGCTTCGAGCTTCGGACGAACCACTGCGATGCTGCGTCCCGGCCGACCACCGCGCGCAGTACCGTCGGGGGCAATGCGGCCGGCGGTCCGGCAACCGCCTGTGACGATCAGCGGGAGCACAGCGAGGACCAGGACGAGCCGAGTACGGGACACCGGACGGCAGGGTAGCGCCATGCCCGACAGCCCGTGCGGAATTCCGCGGCAGGCCGGACCAGCAGGCGGCTTCGGCCGTGAGCGGGTCCGCTGCGCCAGGCCGCGACGAGCACCCAGGCCACACGGGCGGGGTCCGTGGGACCCTGCCCCTGATGTCTGCCTGGGCTCGGCGCCTTCGGGGCGAAGCTCTAGAACCCGAACTTGCCGAAGATCATGAACGCGATGACGAACGTGAAGATCACGAGGGACTCGATGAACGCGAGGCCCAGCAGCATCGGCGTGAACACCTTGTCCGCGCTGTTGGGGTTGCGGCAGATGCCCTCGAGCGCGGCCGCTGCGGCCTTGCCCTGACCCATGCCACAGCCGAGCGCGGCGATGCCCATGCCCAGTCCCATCGCGACGGCATAGGTGCCGTCCTGCGGACCACTGGTCTGCGCTGCCGCCGGAGCGGCGGCGGCGATGGCGGGCACGAGGAAGGCGGTGGCGAAGGCGACGAGCTTGGCGATGCGGGCGTTGTTGTTGGTCATGGCGTGTGGTTCTCCGAAAATGAGTGCCAAAAGAGGTGGGTCCAAAAGGTGCGTGCAGATCAGTGCTCTTCGGCGTGCTCGATGGCCATGCCGATGTAGATGATCGTGAGCAACGTGAAGATGAGGGTCTGGACGATGGCGACCATGACCCCGAGCAGCAAGAACGGCACCGGCAGCAACAACGCGATGAGCGAGCCGATCGCGATGACGACCTTGTGGTCGGCGAGGATGTTGCCCATCAAGCGCAGCGACAGCGAGACCGGCCGAGCCAGGTGGCTGGCGATCTCGACCAGCAAGAACAGCGGCGCCAGCCATGGGAACCCGCCGATCTTGGGGCCCAAGAAGTGCGCGATGTAGTGCATGCCGTTGCGATAGACGCCGGCGACGTTGTAGATGACAAAGACCATCACCGACAGCGCGAGGTTGGTCTTGAGCGTATCGGTCGCCGGCAGCAATCCCGGGATGAGCCCCTGGATGTTGCAGCAGAAGATGAACAGCCCCAGCGTACCCACCAGCGGCAGGTACTTCTTGGCGTCCTTGTCGCCCATCACATCGACGGCGAGCTTGTAGACCGCGCCCACGAAGCCGTCGATCATGGCCGCGAGGGTGAACCGCCGCGACGGAACGACGCCCTGGGTCTCGTCCTTGATGCTCGCGCGGTAGCGCATCGCCGCGACCAGGATCAGCACCGCTGCGAGCAGCGCCGCGACCACATGGATCAGCGTGAAGTTGGTGTCCTGGAACATCATCGCGCGCCAATCGCGTCGAAGACCCTCCTCGAACATATGCTCGAAGTCGTGCCAGCCGGGCAGTAGCGTGAACCAGGTGTCGTGATCGCCCATAGAAGCCTCGAGGCTCAGGAAAGGGCAGATCCCGGCGGTTTGGACCGCGTAAGCGCAGCGATGGACGCTGCTGCCAGCGAGATCGCAACGCCCAGGGCTACCCCTTCCGGACGCGCGGGCAAATACCAAAGGATCCCCCACAGCGCAAGCAGGATCAGGGGCCACTTCAGCAACAGGCCCGTGGGCAGGGCCCACCTCGCTCCGGGCGCAGGTCGGTGCTCCTGGGGACGCTCGACGATGCCACGCAACGCGCGGGCCGCCAGCCACAGGTTCGCGTAGCCCACCGCGGCCCCGAGCACGACACCCAACGCCATCGACCAGCCCATCCAGAGCCCGAACGCGGCGCCTGAACCCACCGCCAAGACGGCGGTCCACCACGCCATCTGGCGAAACAGGCGATCGATGTCGAGGGTCACGTGCGCGGGAGTCATGCCTCACCCCGGGCCAAGGCTCAAGCGCGACGGCCGTGACGTTGCTCCGGCCGCACGTTGGGGGCCATGAAAGCGGCTGGCGAGCGAGAAACGACGGCCGGCGGGCTCGCCCGGCGCGGGGGCCGGCCGCCTATGATGTCGGCCATGCAGGACCGGGTCGTCGTGGTCACGGGTGCGAGCGCGGGGATCGGCGCCGCACTCGCGGAAGTGTTGGGTCAGCAAGGTGCACGCCCGGTGCTCGTCGCTCGGCGAGCCGACGCGCTGGTGCACGTCGCCGCGCGGTCGGGGCCTCACGCCCTGACCGTGGTCGCCGATGTCACCCAGCGCCATGAGGTCGAACACGTCCGCGATGCCGCACTGGCGCGTTACGGACACATCGATGCGTGGGTCAACAACGTCGGCCGCGGCATCGACAAGCCGGTCTCGGAGCTGACGGACGACGATCTCGACGACATGATGCGCGTGAACGTCAAATCGGCGCTCTATGGTGCGCAGGCGATCTTGCCGCATTTTCGGGCGCGTGGACGCGGTCACATCGTCACCGTGTCATCGATGTTGGGCCGCGTGCCGTTCGCACCGATCCGCTCGGCCTACAGCGCAGCGAAGCACGCGTTGAATGCGCTGATGGCGAACCTCCGGATGGAGCTTGCGGTGTCCGACCCGGGCATCATCGTCAGCTGCGTGCATCCGGGAATCGTGGACACGGCGTTCGCGAGCAACTCGCTGCACGCCACCGGGGCGATGGATCTCCCCGATGCACAGTCTGCGCAGCAGGTCGCAGAGATCATCAGGGACACGCTGTTACAGCCGCGTGCGGATGTCTACACGCGGCCGGGCGCACAGAAGATGGTGGTGGCCTACTTCTCCGCACCCGACATGGCCGTGGCCGAACGGGTGTTCGTGAACGCTCGCCGACGTGGTTGATCGCCTACGGGCTTTAGTGCCAGCATGCTCGCGCTCCCCAAGCCCGGGGACGAGGAGACCTCCAGATGCCGACGTGGTCCGAAGTACAACAGTACGCCCGCAACAAGTACAAGCTCGCCAAGGATGAGCCCGAGCGTTTCGCCATCATCTTCTCGATGGGAGACACCGGCCGCACTCAGCAGATCTGGGTGCGCACCTTCAACGCCTACAACCAGGCGTTCATCGAGTACAAGTCGTACTTCTGCAAAGAGAGCGAGATGCCCGCTGCGGTCGCGCTGAAGAAGAACGGCGAGATGGCCACCGGCTTCATCGCGCAGGTCGGAGAACACTACGCGGTGTTGTGGAACGTGGCGCTCAACCAGATGGACGCCGAGGAATTCGACCTGCCGCTGCACGCGGTCGCCGGCCAGGCCGAGGCGCTCGAGAAGTTGTACTCGAGCGGCAACGACGAGTTCTAGTGGGTGTCGGTGTGGCGCCGCGGTAGCGTGGCGCCCACCGCTTGAGTTGTCTTGGGTTCTACGGATCGACGCGGACGATCTCGTTGCCAAAGCCGTCGGCATAGTAGAGCCGACCCTCAGGCCCGATCGTGATGCCCATCAGGCCGGTCGCGGGCGTCGACAACCGACCAAGCTCGGTGCCGTCCAGATCGAAGGCGATGATCTCGGCGGTCTCGTTGTCACTGACGAACAGCCGGCCTTCGTATAGCTCGATACCGGAGGGACGACCGAGGCCTTCGACCAAAGGCTCGAAGGTCGCACCGTCCCAGCCGGTGTACTCGGTGGCACCATCCCAGTTGTTGGGCAGATCGCCGTTGCTCGCGCCGCTGGTCGTGTCGAGCCGCATCACTCGTCCGGTCCCGGTGTCGGCGATGTACAGCAGCCCGGAGTCGTGGTCGAGCACCAGGTGGCTGGGAATCTCCGGCTCGCGGGTGACCACAGCATTGAGGTAGCGACGGATCACGCCGTCGGCGTGACTCGATCCACCGGGGCCGTGGTCGGCCATGAAGTCGTAGCGCACGATGTGGCCGTTGCCGCCGTCGAAGGTCCAGAACACATTGTCGACGTCGTGGGTGATGCCCATGCACAGCGGGCTCTGGTGCAGCATGTCGAGGTGACTGCCCTCGAGCGCGACGGGCGGGAACTCCTGGTTGACCGTGGCGAACAGCTCGAGCGCTGCGGGCCACAAGCTCGGACCCATGAA
>CANLQR010000217.1 GCA_947492135.1 Deltaproteobacteria bacterium
CCGATGTCGAACACGTCCCCGTCGGCGGGATAGGTGATCTCGACCGTGGGTGGATTCGTGTCGAGCGGGAACGGGGCGTCCGCACAGTCGAGCGAACCGACGTTGCCGCCGGCCATCTCCGGCAGACTTCCACCATCACACGTCGGCTCCCCGCTGCCGCCCCCCGGGAACGTGACGTCGATGACCGCGTGGGTCGGCAACATCTCCGTGACGGTGAACGTCACGGTCCCCGCGGGGTCGGTGAACGAGTCGCCCTCAACCATCTCGTACTGGCCGTCGCCGGCCTCGATGATGTAGGGGGCTGGTGAGTATTCGTGCCCCGTCGACCAGTGGAGAAGCACGGCGTCGAACCCGGCGTCGACACCGTAGGACTGGCGATACTCGACATAGTAGAAGCGATCGCTGTCCGATGACGGGAATCGCAGGGCCTGGGTGCCGTTGCACGGCAGCTCCGTGGGCACCACATTGAAGGTGCCGTTCGACTCGGTCGTGACGATGTTGCACTCCTCGAGCCAGCCCATGTAGCCCTTCTGCACCACGTTCATGTGGTCGCAGCCCCCGCCCATCGGATCGAAGGGATCGCCGTACTCGACGTGGGTGCACTCGTCGGCGGTCGGCACGATCGTGCCATCGGGGCAGTTCCACGAGTGCGAGTGGCCCATCCCGTAGTTGTGGCCGATCTCCTGGGCCCGCACGACGCAGCCGAAGTTGTCGGGATACCAGCTGTTGACCGCGGGAGACTCGACGGCGCCCGATTGCGCGAGCCCACCGAAGTCGCAGCCCAAGCCGCCCTCGAACAGCCACATGAACTGCCGGTACTCCTTGGGATCGTGGCCCTGCGCCGCGAACGCCTCCAGACCCTGCTGGGTGATGAAGTCGACGTTGCAACCGGCCGGCTCGTCGATCTGGTAGGGGCCGAACACGTCACCCGCGATGGTCTCCTTGCCGTAGGAGTTCTCGCCGTAAAAGACGTTGGTCGAGTCGCCGGCGATGAACATGTCGTCCTTCGCCTGCGCGTTCGAGAAGCCCGGCTGGTTCCAGAACACCAGCACCGTGGCGATGCGGCGGTACCCATAGGGCTCGGGGTCGATCAACGGCGTCGGCGGCAGCGCGAGCACCTCGAGCTCGTCGAGCGAAAATGACGCGTCGCTCTCGTGCTCGCCCCACGCGCGCACGAGGGTTTCGTAGGGAAGATCGATCGGCTCGTCGGTGATGAGCTCGTGGACGCCGTCGGCCGTGCGCACGTGGTAGCTGACGCGCGAAGTACCATCGTGCAGCGAGGCGACGCGGGCCTCGAATTTCCCGTCGATCGAGGGCGCGGTCAGTCCACCCGAGCGAGCGATCAGCGCATCACCTGGACCTTCGCCCTCCTGGCACCCCGCGAGGATGGCGAAGGTCAACGGCAGCATGAGCGGATGGAATCGAGGCTGGCGCATGAGAGGGTCCACGTTTTGGGATATCACCGTTGGCGTCGCAAGGGGCGCCGCAAGGGCTCGAGTCGCGCTCGATCATTGCGTGCGTCGTCACACGAAAAGTCGCGGTGGGATTGGGACACGCGTCGGCACGCAACCGTGCGGCTCCACACTGCAAGCAACAACGCCGACGCCCGGTTGACGCACGGTTTTCGCGGCACGTCGTTGATAGCTTTGATCGCGGAATGCAGGACGTCGCAGATGTTTCGACCCCCGGCGGTTTGGTTTCAGCGCCCGGCGGTTCGGTTTCAGCCCCCGGCGGTTCGGGTTCGGCCCCTAGCGCGGCCGCAGTCCCCGAGCTCGTGGAGTTCGAGGTGGAGCCCGGTGCCTATCACCACTGGGAGGTCAGCTACGACGGCCCCGTCGCTCGCGTTGCGATGAACGTCGACGCCGATGCTCCGCTACGCGCCGGCTACGACCTCAAGCTCAACTCGTACGATCTCGGGGTCGACATCGAGCTGGCCGACGTCGTTCGACGCATGCGCTTCGAGCACCCCGAGGTCCGCGCCGTCGTGCTGACCTCGGGCAACGATCGAGTGTTCTGTGCGGGCGCGAACATCCACATGCTCGGAGCCTCGACGCACGCGTGGAAGGTGAACTTTTGCAAGTTCACCAACGAGACCCGCTGCGAGATCGAAGACGCCACCGAGTCGAGCCACCAGGTGTGGCTTGCAGCGTGCAACGGCACCACCGCCGGCGGTGGCTACGAGCTCGCGCTGGCGTGCAAAGAGATCTATCTCCAAGACGACGGCAACTCCGCGGTCAGCCTGCCCGAGGTGCCCCTGCTCGGCGTGCTGCCGGGCACCGGAGGTCTCACCCGCTTGGTCGACAAGCGCAAGGTTCGACGCGATCGAGCCGATGTGTTCTCCACCACCGCCGAGGGCATCCGCGGCAAGAAAGCCGTGCAGTGGGGCCTGGTCGATGCGATCTTTCCGCGCTCGAAGTTCGACACCAAGGTCCGTGAGCGCGCGCAGGCCGTGGTCGCCACCGCCAGCGAGAACCTCGCGCCGGGCATCCGCACGGGCATCAAGCTCGGGCGGCTCGCGCCCGAGATCGGCCCCAACGGCCGCAAGTATCGCCATGTCTCGTTGACCTGGGACGACACCACGCGCACCGCCCAGCTCACCGTCAACGGCCCCAGCGCCGCCGACGTTCGCGTCGTCGAGCAGGGCGGCGAGGCGATGCGCGAGCACGGCAGCGAGCTGTGGTCGCTGTGTGCGTGGCGCGAGCTCGATGACGCGCTGCTGCACCTGCGCGCCAACCACATGAAGGTCGGCCTCGTGACCGTACGCGCGACCTCGGACCTCGCGACCGTCCAGGCTCACGACGCGGCGCTCGTGGCTGCCCGCGATCACTGGTACGCGCGCGAGGTGCTGCTGCACATGGGTCGGGTGCTGCGGCGCTTCGACAACACCAGCCGCTCCTTCTTTGCCTTCGGCGACGCCGGCACCGGCTTTGGCGGCTGCCTGCTGGAGCTCGCGCTGGCTTCGGACCGCTTCTATATGCTCGAGCGTGACGATGTGAAGGTCGCGCTGTCCGAGCTCAACGAAGGCGGGCTGCCCATGTACACCTCCCTCACGCGGCTGCAGACGCGCCTGTACGGCGAACCAGAGCTCGCCGAGAGCCTCATCGGCGGCCGCGAGGCGCTTGCGGCCGAGGCGGCCGACGAGGCCGGCCTGGTGACCGTGCGACTCGACGAGATCGACTGGGACGACGACACCCGCATCGCGATCGAAGAGCGCTCGAGCATGTCGCCCGACGCGCTGACGGGCATGGAACAGAACCTCCGCTTCCCCGGTCCCGAGACGCCGGAAAGCAAGATCTACGCGCGGCTGTCGGCGTGGCAGAACTGGATCTTCATCCGCCCCAACGCCACCGGCCCTGTGGGCGCACTCACTTTGTATGGCCGCCCCGAACGACCCCACTTCGACTGGCAACGCACCTGAGAACGAGCAAGCTCATCGCGTCGCTTCAACTCCTTTGTGCAATCACACCGGGCGAATCTAGAGATCAAAGACATGACGACTCCGAACGTCGACCTCAACGGTAAGATCCCCAACAACGTCGGGCTCGCGGATGACGCAAAGCTGTGCCGGGCCCTCGAGAGCTGGCTGCCCCAGTATCTCGAGTGGTGGCGCGACATGGGCCCGTCGGATTTCGCGGACAAGCCGGTGTTCCTGCGCACCGCAGTCTCGGTCGATCCGGGCGGCTGGGCGCACTACGAGCACGTCAAGATGCCCGACTATCGCTGGGGCATCTTCTTGGATCCGAACGCTGAACAGGCCGTCATCAAGTGTGGTGACGAAGTGGGTGCACCCGCTTGGACCGAGGTCCCCGGCGAGCATCGCAACACCCTGCGCCGCATCATCGTGACCCAGGCCGACACCGAGCCGGCGAGCGTGGAGCAACAGCGGTTGCTCGGCCATATCGCCCCGAGCCTCTACGACCTCCGCAACCTCTTTCAGGTCAACGTCGAGGAGGGCCGCCATCTGTGGGCGATGGTGTACCTGCTGCACAAGTACTTTGGTCGTGATGGTCGCGACGAGGCCGACGAGCTGCTCAACCGGCGCAGCGGGGACCCCGACAAGCCGAGAATCCTGGGCGCGTTCAATCAGCCCTGCGACCACTGGCTGTCGTTTTTCGCGTTCACGATGTTCACCGACCGCGACGGCAAGTATCAGCTCGCCGCGCTATCCGAGAGCGGCTTCGATCCGCTGGCACGGACGACCCAGTTCATGCTCACCGAGGAGGCCCACCACTTGTTCGTGGGCGAGACCGGCCTGGACCGCATCATCAAGCGCTCGGCCGAGCTGCAAAAGCTCGACAGCAACGGCGATATCCGCCGCCAGGGCGGCATCGACTTCGATCTGATCCAGCGCACCATCAACTACTGGTTCACCTACAGCCTGGATCTGTTCGGCGGCGAGATCTCGAGCAACGCCTCGACGTTCTTTGCGACCGGTCTCAAGGGCCGCTACCGCGAGGAGCAGTACGCCGATCATCGCGCGATCGAAGGTACCTATCGGGTCCCGACGATGGAGGGCGGTCGGCTCATCGAGCAAGAGGTGCCGCTGCGCAACGCGATGAACGAGGTGCTGCGCGACTCCTACATCGCCGACTGCGAACGGGCGATGCGCAAGTGGAACAAGACCCTGGAAGCCGCCGGCTCTCCGACTCGCTTGACGCTGCCCAGCCGTCGCTTCCACCGCCATCAGGGCCTGTACGCCGATCATCGCTTCGACCCCCAAGGCAACCCCATCTCGCAGGGCGAGTACGAGGCGAACGTCGACCGCTGGTTGCTGGTGCCCGAGGACAACGCGTACCTGCTGTCGATCATGAAGCCGGTCTACGAGCCGGGTAAGTTCGCGAACTGGATCGCCCCGCCGAACAAGGGCATCGAAGGCCGGCCGGTGGAGTTCGAGTACGTGCGGCTCGACTAGCGCTCGCGGCCGCGCGCGCCGAGTAGCCCGACGGATGGCCGAGCCACGTCCGCGGGCCGCGGGTGATCGGCATCAGTCGCGATCGGGCGCCTGGCCCGCTGCCCACAGTCCGATGCTGAGCGCGCCCTGGCCCTGAGCAATTGCCCGCCACGCCCACGGGTCGAACCCGGCCTTGGCGTGCCACGAGAACCCGTACGGATCGATCATCGTGGTCTGGTCGTAGTCCTCGGTCGCCGGAACGCGGAGGTGACGGCGGTACATCGTTGCTGTGTTGCTCATCCGCGCGATCTCGAGGTGGAGATGGCTCGTGCTCGAGCACCCCGTGCTTCCGGCCTTGCCCAGCGTCTGTCCCTTGGTCACGACGTCGCCCGCGCTGACCTCCATGGTGTCGAAGTGGGCGTAGTAGCTGACGAAAAGCTCGGCGTACACGCCGGTGCCGACGACGTGCAGGACATAGACCTCGTTCTGGGTGCGGGTCGAGCCGTTGGGGCAGTTGGGAAAGTACTTGTCGATGTTGCGACCGCGCGCCACCAACACGACGCCCTTTTGCACCGCCTTGATCGTGGTGTTCTTTGGCATCGGCCAGTCCATGCCGTCGTGGCCGTCATAGCCGACCGCGTCGCCTTTGTAGCCGACCTTCGACGAGGTGGCGCCGGCGTTGGTTTGTACGGTGAAGCCGCGCGCGAAGTCGAAGCCATTGGTAAAGCTGACGTCGTCGTCGTCGATCGCGAACGGGGCGTTCAACACCGGTAGCGATTTCGGTGCGACCGTGAACACGCACTTTTTCTTGGTCTTGTTCTCGTTGAAGGCCTGCTGCAGTGCTGGCTCGCCATCGATGCCGTAGAGCAGCAGCGACGCGCCGTCGTCGCAGCGCACGACGATGTTGTTGCCGCCGGTCTTCGACCACAGGCCGGCCCGCGCGATCGTGCCGCCGGGTGACGAGGCCAGCATCGTCGCGCACGGGTCGGCGGCGGCGTCGCCCCAGTCGAACGCCCAGCCGCCCGAGGCGTACGACAGGCTGCAGTATCGGCCGTAGCCCGCCGGTACCGCGATGGTTCCGGCCTTGGCGATCCGGCCGGAGTCGTAGGCCTTCTCGAGGTCGACCAGCGGTGGGAGATTGTCTTGGGTCACATTCCCAGCCGAGGGACTCCTGACCGGCGAGACGACGCCCGGGGCGAGGAGGGCAGCGGTGAGCAAGGCACCTTGCAGCATCATGTTCGGTAGATGCCGGCCGGACTCGGGTGTGACGGGGGGTCGTGCGGTTCTTTGCTACTTGCACCACTTGCGACCGGGGTGCGGCGACTTTGCCCACGCCTTGCGCCGATCGAGAAACTCGCTGACCGCCGCATCCATGGGCCCGGCCTTCTCGCGGGCCTCGTCCACGCTGGTGAGCTTGACCTTGGGCGTCTTGCGTTTGCCCGGGGCAACCGGCGCGGCGCCTTGGGACTCGAGCAGCGCCCGCTGCCAGGGATAGATCGGTGCGACATCGTTGCAGCCCCCCGCGATGTCCTGCGCGGTGCAAAACGCTCGGATGTGCATGTGATCATCGTGGGGAAAGCGCGGCTGACAGGTGACATCGGCGAATCGCGACAAGATCAAAGCCTCGGCTTTGACCCGCTTGCCGTGCTCGAGCAGCATCGTACGCAGGTGCTCGACGATGTAGATCTGCTGGATCTGCACGGTGTCATCGGCGAGTAGCGCGGCGACAAAAGCCCAGGTCCGCGGCACATCGATCGCGAACGCGACGTCGTCGGCGGGGTCGGCGAGGTCCTTGTAGTCGGTGCCCTTGCCTTCGGGGTCGAGCGGAATCGCTTTGCCCTCGGCCGGCGTGCCGTCCTCGTGCAGCAGGTAGAACATCACGTCGGCATCGCGGCCCGCGCGATGCGATCCGTGCCCCGCGATCTCGCCGCCTTGGGGCATCCCGATGTCACCGAACGTGAGGATCGCGGGTGGGTCGCCCGTGGGGCTGGTGGTGTGCACGTGCACCGCGGCGCGAACCAGCGCGGCGACCAGCTCGACGGTGCCGTGCCGGCGCTCAGGCTTTTTTCGCGGCGTGAAGCGATAGCCCGGACCGGACAGCGGCAGCGGCACGCCACCGGTGAGGCTGCCTTCGTTGGGGCCGCCGATCGACGTCGAATAGGAGGGATCGAGCGTCAGTGGATCCGGGCCGCCGCCCGGGACCTCAGGCGGCGCAGGTGGCGTCAGCGCTGCGACCTCGGCTGCAACAGCGGGCTCTGGCACCGCCTCGCGGGGCTCAGTGGCCGGGGGCGCGGGCGCCTGCGCGCGATCGCATCCGAACACGAGCCCGATCGCGACGATTGCAACGAGACCAGCGGCGCGCATGCTCGACAAGGCTGCAACGCGACACCCGGCGATGCAAGAAATCGCCGCCGTAGTGGCGATCACCGCTTGCGCGCGAGCCCGCCGGTCCGCCCACCGTCGGTCGCGGGCTTGTCCTCGTCGCGCAGCGTCCCCTCGGGCGAGACGCAGCGAATGAAGCCCTCGTGGGTGCTGCCGGCAACCCTGCCCCGCGTGCGGCGCTGCGACGAGCTCTCCGACATCACCAGGTAGTCACCGCCGCAGGCGTTCTCGGCCTCGCGGCGCCAGCGGTTTCGTAGCGTGGTTGCCGCGAGTTGGTCCTCGCTCATCACCGACACGTACTGCGCGCCATCGCCGGTCGGCACCGCCGCAACTTGAATGTCAGAGCGCAGACTCTGGGCCAACAACGGCGCGAGCGGGTGGGCACACGAGCAGCACCCCACCGCGAACAAGGCTCCGATCCGCGTGAGCTTCACCGGCGCGAGGCTGACATCTACGGGCCCAAGCGGCAAAAAACCCGGGATCTGACGGCAGGGCTGGCCACGACCCCTCGCGCCCCGTTCGCCGGCTGGGTCGTGTAGCCTCGCGGCCGTGCAGACCTCATCTCGCTTCGTTCCGGCGTTCGCCGCGCTATTCGCCGCACTGCTCGCCCACGGCTCGGCCGAGGCCCACTTCATCCTGACGCTGCCGGCATCGTCGACGGGACAAGATGGGCTCGGCGACCCGCAGAAAGCCCCGCCATGCGGTGACGACGGCAGCGCGATGTTGACCAACATCGTGACGCCGCTGCAGGCGGGCGACACGTTCACGGTCACCATCAACGAGACGATCTTTCATCCGGGTCACTACCGGATCTCCATCGCGCCCGACGACCCGAGTCAGTTGCCGGCCGAACCCGTGGTCACCCCCGACGACATTTCCCCGTGCGGGAGCGCGCCGATTCAGTCGCCCGCAGTGTTCCCAGTGCTCGCCGACGGCGTATTTCTGCACACCCAGCCGTTTGCCGAGCCGCAGTCGATCGATATCACGCTGCCCGATGATCTGACGTGCACCAACTGCACCCTGCAGATCCTCCAGTTCATGTCGAATCACGGGCTCAACAATCCCGGCGGTTGCTACTACCACCACTGCGCGACGCTCAGCGTCCAGGGCGGTGCGGCCGAGTCGACCTCCGCCGCGGGCGACGACACCTCGGCCGGTGATTCCGCGACGACGGTGACCACCGCCGAGGGCACGAGCGAGGCGAGCAATGGCGATGGCATCAGCGGGGGGGACAGCGGCAGCGAGTCCTCGGGAGCCGGCTCCACGAACCCCGGCTCCGCCACGGTGGGCGCCGAGTCTGGCGTCGTCCCTGAAGACACCGATGGCGACAGCGGCTGCGGCTGCGCGGTGCCGATGGCCGCGGGCAACCAGCTCGCAACATGGTTCGGGTTGATCGGGCTCGCCGGCTTGCGAAGCCGGCGGCGTCGCGTGCACGCCTAAGGCCGGCGACTTGGGAGCGCGCCGGCGATACGGCGCGCAGAACGAGCTGAGCCCGACTATTTCTCGGCCGACAAGCGCGAGTGCGACTTGCCGTACAGGAAGTAGATCGCAAACCCGAGCGCCATCCAGATCACCAGGCGCATCCAGGTCTCGGCACCCAGCCCCCACATGAGGTACCCGCACGACAGGATGCCGAGCAGTGGGATCCACGGCACCCACGGCGTGCGAAAGGATCGCGGCGCATCGGGGTCGCTCTTGCGTAGCACCAGCACCCCAGCGCAAACGATGATGAACGCAAACAAGGTACCGATCGAAACCAGGTGACCCAGGATGTCGATCGGGAACAGCCCCGCGAGGACCGCAGCGACCACCCCGGTGATGATGGTCGCGACATACGGGGTCTTGAAGCGCGGGTGTACCTTTGCAAACGCTGGCGGCATCAGGCCGTCGCGGGCCATCGCATAGAAGATCCGCGGCTGGGCCATGATCATCACCAGGACCACCGAGGCGAGGCCGGCGATCGCACCGATGTCGACGATCATCGCCAGCCACGACAGCGCGGGCCCGGCCTTCGACACCGCGACATCGACCGGATGGGGCACGTTGAGCTCGGAGTACGGCGCGATCCCAGTCATGACCAGGGCCATCAGGATGTAGAGCACCGTGCACACCGCGAGCGATCCCAGGATGCCGATCGGCAGGTCACGCTGGGGATTCTTGGCCTCTTGCGCCGCGGTCGATACCGCGTCGAAACCGATGTACGCGAAGAAGATGACCCCGGCCCCGGCTGTGATGCCGCCCCAGCCGAACTCGCCGGGCTTGCCGGTGGGCTCCGGGATGAAAGGCGACCAGTTTGCGGTGTCGATGTAGGACGCGCCGAAGCAGATCACGAGCACGACCACGAGCAGCTTGGCGTACACGATCATGTTGTTGACGGCCGCGGACTCGCGAATACCGATCACCAGCAACACCGTCAGCAGCACGCACAACAACACCGCGGGCAGGTTCAGGATCGCGCCGGTCGCCACCAGCGATCCGGTGCCCTCGACCACGTAGGGCGCGTTGGTGAGATTGGCGGGCAGGTCGATACCGATGCGATGCAAGAAGGCGACGACGTAGCCTGACCAACCCACCGCGACCGCTGAGGCCGACACCAGGTATTCGAGAATCAGGTCCCAGCCGATGATCCAGGCAAACAGCTCGCCCAGGGTCGCGTAGCCGTAGGTGTACGCGCTGCCGGCGATCGGGATCATCGCGGCGAACTCGGCGTAACACAGCCCCGCAAACAGGCAACAAAAGCCCGCCAACACGAACGAGATCACGATCGCAGGCCCGGCATGTTCCGCTGCCGCCGTGCCCGTGAGCACGAAGATGCCCGCACCGATGATCGCACCGATGCCGAGCAGCACCAGGTTGCTGGCCGTCAAGGAGCGCCGCAGCGAGTGCTCCCCGTCTTCGCTGGCTTCGTTCTGCAGCCGTGAGAGGGGCTTACGTGACCAGATTCCCATGCGCGCGGGAAGGTATCACGGTGCCGCGCGGTGGCCCAGCAGGGCTTCGGATGGGCTGGGTTCGAGGCACTCGTCGATGTGGGCGAGCACTCCGGCGCGGGACCGAGGCCGGCCGTTCACGGGTGCGCGTCAGAAGCCGCGTCGCGATGCTCGGCGCGCCACGCATCGATCACCGGGACGAGCGCGCCGGTGGCCTGGCGACGCGCAGCGTCGGCGAGCGTGCGCGCGGCGTCGTGATCACCTTGCTCCCAGCGCGCGCGGGCGAGGGTGAAACGCGTTCCGGCGGCGTACTCGGCCCGCCCCGGATCTCCGGTGATCTCGTCGAGCAACGCGTCGAGCTCGGTCGTCGCGCGACCGAGCTCGCCGAGCGCGAGCCATGCGCGCGACTGGCCCAGCCGCACCTCGAACAGATACCGGCGGAGCTCGGGCACCTCGTCGAAGTGACCGTGCGCCTGCTCGAACGCCTCGGCCGCTTCGCGCATGCGACCGCCGGCCTCGAGCCACTCGCCCCGAACGGCGAACCAGTGTCCCGCCCACATCGGGTCGGGCGGGCTGTCCGAGAAGATGAACTGTTGTTGGCGCAGCAGCACGCGCTCGGCTTGCTCGAGGTCGCCGGCCATCGCGAACGTGCGTGCGCGTTCGAGATCGACAGCGCGCCCGAAGGGATGGCCGCCACGGAACGGCTCGGTCAGCAACTCGTCGGTCTGGGCCAGAGGGACCAGCGCGGCCTTCGGTCCGTCGATCGCACGCACCACGAGCGCCAGCGAGAAGCGAGACCGAGCGCGGGTCTCGATGTCGAGGTCGGACGCGAGCTCGTCCGCACGACGTGCAACGCGAAGCGCCTCCTCGTGGTCGCCGACGGACAAAAATGTGTCCGCACTGTTGCCGTACAGGCGCGCGAGCAACGATCGGTCGCCGTAGGCGACACGTTCGGCCCGCTCGATCGCCTCGCGGTACGCGCTGGCCGCCGCCGCGAGGTCGCCCGCACTCTGGAACGCCCCGCCCAGCGTGCTCAAGGACTCGATCGTTGGCACGCCATCGACCCCAAAGACGCTGCGCCGGATGTCGAGCGCGATCCGCAGCAACGCGATCGCGTCGAGCGGACGACCCGACACCGCCAGCACCTCGGCGAACGAGTCCGCCACGTTGGCGACCTCGGGATGCCCGGCGCCATGTCCACGAATCGCCGACTCGAACGCGAGTCGATTGAATTCTCTCGAGCCCGCATAGTCCCCGGCCGCCATGTGGATGCGGGCCGCCATCCACGTCGCGCGCCGGCGCACGGGATGATCGAGCGGCAACGTCTGCGCGTCGTCCTGGGCGTGGCCGATCTGCGCGAGTGCGGCCTCGATGTTGCCGCTGACCCAGTACGCATGGGCGCGATTGGTGGACAGCCGCACTCGATCGCGCTGCGGCGCCGCGCTGCGATCCTGGGCGGCACGTGCGAGCTGGAACCATGACTCGATCTCGCTGGGTGGCCCCCCGGCTTCGGCGACGCGCGACAACAGCTGCAACGCGGCCTCGGCCATCACCGCGTCGTGACCCTCGCGCAGCGCGAGGTAGAACCCATCGCGCAGGAGACCATCGGCGTCGGCGGTCTCCATCGCCCCG
>CANLQR010000218.1 GCA_947492135.1 Deltaproteobacteria bacterium
GGCGTTGCGTGTCGTCGGCTTGGATCCCGCTGGCGCGGGCCTCGATGCGCTCTTGGTCGCACTGCGTGACGACAGCGACACGATGCGGGCCCAGGCGGCGGTGGTGTTGGGAACCGCCGCCCTCCATGGCCCAAGTCGCAACCGCGCGACCGTGGCCCTGCTCGCCAAGCTCGGTGACCTCTCTGCGATCGTGCGCCAAACCGCGGTCGAGAGCCTCGGTACACTGGGCTCTCACGACGCAACGCTGCCCCTGGCGCGTTTGCTCGACGACGCCGAGCCGATGGTGCGGCTGGCCGCAGCGCGCGCGTTGGGTCAGCTCGGCGACCCCCGCGGCGTCGCTGCGCTGATTCGCAGCCTCGAGGCCATCAACGAGCCCGCCGTCGTCCGCACCATCGTCGCGGCGCTCGCGATCTTGCCCGGCGACGCCGCTGCCGAGGTCCTGCTGGCCGCCTTCGACGAGCCGCCCACAGGGATCACGACGGCGGATGTCGCCGATCTGCTCGGCTTGCGGCCGAACCCCGAACCCAAAGCGATCGAGGGGCTCGCGACGCGGCTACGCGATCCGGCGTCTGCTCGGCTCGCGCTGCGAGCACTCGCGAACCTCGGTGAGCTTGGTACCGCGGCGCTGCAACGCGAGCTCGAGCGCGGCGCAAGCCCGGATCTCACGCTAGAACTCGAGCGAGTCCTGGCTGGTCTTCGCGTGCCTGCGCAGGTTCCCGAGCGCCGCGAGACCTTGGCCACGCCGGCCCCGCGCACGACGGTCGATGGGCTCGCGCGCCGCCGCGCGGTGGCGCCGGGTGAGGCCCTGGCCGAGATCGACGGGCTCGCAGCCACGCGCGACTGGGGCCCTCAGCTCGACGCGATCTTCATCGCGGCACGTGTTGCCTCTGACCATCGCGTCGAGCTGGCGTTGGCCGCCGCGCAGGGTCCGAGCGCCCGCCTGGGTCGGTGGGACCGACGGTCCGTTGCGACGCTCGTGGGCTGGGCAACCAACCGGGCCAACACATCGACCGACCGGTGCCTCGCACTGCTCGCGCTGGGCAGCGTCGAGCCCGGCACAAAACCAGCACGCTCCGCCCTCGCGGCGGCACAAAGTCTGCTGGGCGACGCCGATCCTCGCGTCCGGGCCTGCGCAGCGGTGCCATGGCATGCGTTGCAGAACCGCCACGACGAGCTTGCGCTCCACGATCCCGACCCGCGGGTCCGTGTCGTGGCCGTCTTGATGGCCGCAAAGCGCGGACCGAGTCGGGCCGAACGTGCACGCATCGCGCTTCTGGAGACGATCGATGATGACGCCCACGTGCGCGTCGCGGCGCGTTGGGCAAACGGTGTGGTCGACCGGCGCGCCGGCTCGACGTGGCTGCATGGCGGGACGCTCGACCCGAGCGGTCGGTGGATGCGGGTTCGCGTGGGGCTGGACACCCAGTTGTGGATTCCCGCGCTGCGGGTCGGGGGTGTCCCCTACGCCTGGGTCCCGCAGCTGCGCGGCGTGGTGGCGGATCCCGAGATCTGACGCAATAACGCGCACCGGCTTTGTACCCAGCCGGTTATTGCGACAATTCATTGCAATGACATTGCATCGCCCGGCTCGCTGCGACCCCCGCAGGGTCACTTTCGTCTAACAGCCTGATATTCCACGGACTCTGACCTCGGCCAAGGTCTTGCTCATGGGTACCGGCATGCAAGCCGCCACCGAGTTCGCGAATGCCACTGCCCCGCACGCCACTCGCCTGTTCCGCTTGGGACTCCGCCTGACCCGAGAGTCGAGCGACGCCGCAGATCTCGTCCAGGACGCCCTGTGCAAGGCATGGGCGAGCTGGGATCGATTCGACCGCAACGGCAATGTCGGCGCCTATCTCTCGCGGATCCTGATGAACGCGTTCATCAGCCGTCACCGACACATGCGCGTCGTCCATGCCGTCGAGGGCCGCCCAGATCTCGTCGCCCACCTGTTCTCGGGCGAGCGCATCGCCCAAGCCGAGGCGCCCGACGAGATGATGTCTGCGGGTCTCTCCGACGAATGCCTCGCCGCACTCGCCGAGCTCCCGGTCCACTATCGCAGCGTGGTCGAGCTCGTCGATGTCGCCGGCATGCCGTACCGCGACGCAGCATCGGCGCTTGGTGTGCCTCTGGGCACCGTCATGAGCCGGCTGCATCGCGCCCGTCGCATCCTGCGCGAGCAGCTCGGCGGGTATGCGCACGGGTTCGGCTACGGCCAGGGGCTGCCTGAGGCTGCCTGATTGGGTGTTGACGGGGCATTGCGGTTCGCGACATCGTCCGTGCAGCCTTGTCGAGTTTGAGGTCGATCGCAGCGTGGTTTTCCCTGGTCCCGGCCTTCGGTGCTGCCGTCCTGCTCGGCTGCGAAGGCAAAGGCGGCGACGCGCGGACCGGAAACTCAGCAGACGCGCAAGGCTCTGCAACACCGACGTTGATAGGCAAGACCCTCGACGGTGAACCGTTCGACCTTGCCGCACTCCGGGGACAGGTGGTTCTCGTGAACGTGTGGGCAACCTGGTGTGCGCCGTGCCGCGAGGAGTTTCCCGAGCTGCGCCGTCTGCATGAGGCGAATGCCGCGAGCGGGTTCTCGGTCGTCGGTGTCAGCGTCGATCGGCGAACGGCGCTGCGGGCCGTGCGACAGATGACCGAGGACTTCGGGCTGCCGTATCCGATCGTGTTCGATCCCGAGAGTGCGGCGATCGGACCCTGGGAGATCCGCGGCTACCCCACGTCGTTTCTGGTCGATCGCGAAGGGACCCTTCGCTGGCGCCGCGATGGCATCGTCCGCCCCGACGAAACCGAGCTTGGAAGCTACCTCGAGGCCGCCCTCGCCAGCCCCGCGCCCTGACTGTGCGCGAAGAAGCGGCCCAGCCTCAGGCTGGCTGGCCGCCGGGCGCCGCGAGATCCAGACCGCGCACGGTCTTCTCCTCGGTGGGCTTGGGGGTGCTCGACGCGACCCGGGCTCGGGCGGGCTCCTCCACGGGTGGCAACGGTCGGCCTTCGACCGCCGCTTCGACCTCTTCGAGGCCCAAGGCTTCGCGCTCGATCAGCGCCAACGCGATGCGCTCGAGCGCGTCGCGATGGGTCACCAGGATGTTCTTGGCCCGCTCGTACTGGGCCATGATCATCGTGCGGACCTCGTTGTCGATCGCCTGTGCAGTCGCCTCGGAGTAATTCTGCGGTCGCGAGATATCGCGGCCCAGGAACGGCTCGCTCTCGCTCTTGCCGTAGGACACCGGCCCCAGTCGATCGCTCATGCCCCACTCACACACCATGCGTCGGGCGAGGCTCGTCGCCACCTCGATATCGTTGCCAGCGCCCGTGGTCTGCTGCCCACCCAGGGCAATCTCCTCCGCGATGCGTCCCGCCATGAGGATGGCGATCCGCGCCTCGGCGTAGCGGCGTTCGATGTTGTGGCGGTCCTCCACTGGCAGCTGCTGGGTCACGCCCAACGCCTGTCCGCGGGGGATGATGGTGACCTTGTGGATCGGATCCACCTGGTCGCGAGGCAGGAGCATCGCAACCAGCGTGTGGCCGGCCTCGTGCCACGCCGTGGTGCGCTTCTCGCTGTCCGAGATGAGCACGCTCTTGCGCTCGGCACCCATGAGGACCTTGTCCTTGGCGCGCTCGAAGTCCCGCATCCCGACGCGGTCGCGGTTCTCGCTGGCACACATCAACGCGGCTTCGTTCACGAGGTTCTCGAGGTCTGCGCCCGAGAAGCCCGGCGTGCCCCGGCCGATCACCGAGAGATCGACCCGATCTTCCATCGGGACCTTGCGGGTGTGGACTTTGAGGATTGCCTCGCGACCACGGACGTCGGGAAGTCCCACGACGATTCGCCGGTCGAATCGACCGGGTCGCAACAGGGCCGGGTCGAGCACATCCGGTCGATTCGTGGCGGCGACGAGGATGACGCCATCGTTGCTCTCGAACCCGTCCATCTCGACGAGAAGCTGGTTGAGCGTCTGCTCGCGCTCATCATGCCCACCACCGAGGCCGGCGCCGCGATGGCGGCCTACGGCGTCGATCTCGTCGATGAAGATGATGCAGGGCGCGTTCTTCTTGCCCTGCTCGAACAGGTCGCGCACGCGGCTGGCACCCACGCCGACGAACATTTCGACGAAGTCCGAGCCGGAGATGCTGAAAAAAGAGACGCCCGCCTCGCCAGCGATCGCCCGGGCGAGCAGCGTCTTGCCGGTACCCGGAGGGCCCATCAGCAAGACACCCTTGGGGATGCGGCCCCCGACGCGCATGTACTTTCTCGTGTCGCGCAGGAAGTCGATGATCTCCTCGACCTCTTCGCGGGCCTCATCGATGCCGGCGACATCCTTGAAGGTCACCTTGCCCTGATGCTCGGTGAGCAGCCGCGCCTTGGACTTGCCAAAGCTCATCGCCTTGCCGCCGCCGGCCTGCATCTGCCGCATGAACATGACCATGATCACGACGATCAGGATCATCGGGAGCCACATGATCGCGAACTGCAGCAGGCTGCTGTCGTCCTCGGGCTCGACCCTGTAGTCGATCTGGTGCTCGTTGAGCTTCCCGTAGAGTTCATCGGTCGCGGGGCCGACGACCTCCATGGTCTGGCCATCGACGTCGTAGTGGATGTCGACATGACTCGGATGGACCTCGATCGACAACGTGGTGTTGTCGAAGGTGTTCCACTCGTGGTCGACCTGCTCTACGAACTTGGCGTAGCTGATGGTCTTGACCTGTTGACTGGTGTTGAACAGGTTGGCGAGCGCGAGCACCGCCACGATCAACCCGAGCCACACCAGGAGCGTCTTGGTCTGCTGCTTCACGCGTTTCGCCCAGGTGCGAGCAGGATAGCCGCGGGGATGGGGTGGGTCAATGGTTCGCCGCGTGTGGACTCGATCCACACACGTCCGGCTTCGAGGTGGAGCACGGCGCCGCTCAGGTTCCAGCGGCGTGGGGCGTCGTGGGGCAGTGCGGCCATGACACCGTCGAGGGTGCGTGCGGCCACGGCGTCCGGCGCCAGGCCAGCTTCGCGACACAGCGCGAGGAGGTGCGTCCGCCCCAGGGCCGCCGGAAGATCACGCAGGGACGCTGGCGAGCCGCTCGCCGCCAAGGGCGGTCGAGGCGGCCGCAGTGCCGCGGCCGCCTCGCGGGCGATCCCGGCACTGGCGGCGACGTGGCTCACGACGGCGACGTTGATGGCTTGCAGTGCCGGCAGCACGTACTTGCGCAGTCGCACCCGTGGCTGGCTGTCGTCGTCGTTGCCCGGGTCGTCCACGAAGGGGAGCTCCAGACGCGAGGCCAGCTGCCGGGTTTCTTCACGCGTCAACTGCATCATCGGTCGCACCCACAACCCTCGTGGAGCCTGACGACACCACGCCGGATCAGGTTTCTCCCAGGCCTGGTGCGGGGCCATCGCCCCCATTCCTTGAAGGCCCGCGCCCCGACAGAGGTTGAGAACCACCGTCTCGAACTGATCCGTCATGGTGTGACCCAGGACCACGAGACCGGCGTCGTGTTCCATCGCCGCCTGCAACAGCGCGTCGCGCCGTGCGGCACGCGCCCGAGCCGGCAACCCCGGGCCCGCGTTCAGCGCCAGGCGCCGGAGCCAGACTTGGTGCCCACGCGCCCGCGCCGTGGCGCCAACGAACTGCGCCTCGGCACTCGAACCGGGGCGCAACCCGTGGTCCACGTGCGCGACGACGAGCTCGAGCCGAAGACGGCGCCGCAAGAGCTCGAGCAAGCCCAGGGTCGCCATCGAGTCGGCGCCACCAGAGACCGCGACCACCACACGCGTGGCTGCGCCGGGAACCTGTGGGACTTCGCCCAGGGCCGCACGCATCGCCGCGCCCACGGGGCCGAGCGCACGGGCGATGCTCTGGTGATGCGGTGGCGCCGCGACCACGGCTGCGATAGTACCTCTGACTTCCGTGACTGCGCCACGCCTCCCCGCGATCCCAGACACCGACGATCTGCGGGCTGTCCTCGACGATCCACTCGTCCTCGAGGACCGTGACGACGCCGACGACGTGGTGGCAGCGCTCCCGCCCGCCGCGTTCGTGCGAGTCGCCCGTCGCCTGATGGACGAGGGCCGGCTCGAGCTGTTGTTGCCGCGCGCCAGCCCTGATCAGCTGGTCACCATCCTCGACCTCGACGTGTGGCAGGGCGACCGCGTCGACATCGCCCGGGCGCGTCGTTGGCTGCTCGCGATCGGTGAGTGCTGGGTGGCGGCCGACAAGCCCCGCGGCGCGCTGACCGATCTGATGCACGCGATGGATCCCGAGTTTTGGACCTTGGCGTTGTTCGCCGACACCCAGGTCATCACGCTGGATCTCGAAGACGATGCCTCCCGCGATGTGGCCTACGACCAGCTGGCCGCGCTGCGCACGTGGGAAACCCCCGATGGTTTTTTCGTCATCGGTACGCCCGACGATGAGGGTGGCCGCGCCGTGCTTCGGGTGCTGTCCCGGGTGTACGAGGACGATCTGACGCATGGCCGTCGACTGGTGCAGTCCATCGTCGGGGCTCTCCCCAGCGATATCGAGGAGACCCTGCTCCGCTTTCGCTCGGGGCGTCTGGCCGACCTCGGTTTTGTCGAGTGGCGCGACGCGGTGGGGCTGTTCCGGCCGCTGGACCACCGGATCGCGGCCGAAGCCGCGGCCCGCGACTTTCGCTGGCTGGGCGGCGAGGATGCCGGCGCCAGGCTGGCGAGTTTCCGCGGCAGTGAACTGCTGCGACGGGCAGCTGCGCGACTGTCCGATGCCGAGCACGGTGTGCGTGCGCGAGAGTTCCTCTTGCTGGTCAACGAGGTCATCGCCGCCCAGCGTCTCCATCCCGGCGACGAGGCCGTCGGCGAGCGGGCGATCGATCAGACCCACGCCACGCTCGGACTCGGCCTGGAGCTGCTGCTGCAATCGCGGATCGGAGAGGCCGAGCCCGAGGCGTTCCTCGCCGAGCGCATCGCCGCGATCGGCCTGCGCGACGTGTTCCGCGTCGGCTACAGCGCGCTCGACAAGCTCCGCCGCGCCGCGATCGCCCTGCATCGATCGATGCGGGTATCGAGCACACGGGTCGGTTCACTGCTCGATCGTCCGTGGGGACAGGCGCTGTCCGCGTTGTGTCGGCTCTATCCCGAGCTTCCCCTCGAGTCGACCGCCGCGGGCACGCGCCCGATTCGATCGCTGCTCGACGTGGCCCGAGCAACCGAACGCATCGCCGAAGCCGGAGCACTTGCCGCCCTCACCTACCTCGCGCGCGGCTACGGCGTCGATCCGGCGTGGGTCGACCGCGTGGACGAGCCCGAGAAACTCGTGCTGGGAGACCTGTTGCGCTCCGCTGTCATCCACGCGCGACTGCCGGGGGCGGTGTCCGCGTTCGCGCCACTGACCGCCGACGATCTGGCGTGGGCCCACGAGAACCTCCTGGCGGGGGGCGTGCTGGTGGATGCGGTCAGTCGCGACTTCTCGGCGCGCTGTGACGCCCTGGGCATCGGTCGCTACACCAAGGCCCTTGCCGACACCGTACTCGCTCGACTGCGCGTCGAGTTGCTCGGGCTCGAGTTCCAGGGTCCGATTCCCGACATCACGCGCGTCGGTGGACTCGTCACGCTCCAGAGCGTGAGCATGTGGATGACCGTCGAAGGCCGCAACTAGACGGTGGACTTGACCGCAGCGAGCGCGGCTTGGGCCGCCCTGCGCTCAGCCTCGCGCAGACTGTCGCCCTCGCCTTCGCCGAGCACCTCGACCCCGGTGGCATGACGAAGCTCGACGCGTGCGCGCCACCGCGGAGGACCGTCGCCACCCCGAGCGTCGATGCGCACGTAGTTGGGCGCGACCCGATGCAGCGCCTGCGCCCAGTGCTGGAGACGCGTCTTGGGATCGAGCGCGCGCTCGGGAACCGCAGCCTGCAGCACCGCGTCGAACAGGCGCGAAAAGACCTCCGCGGTCGTTCTTAGCGGATCGAGCCCACGCGCCCGCGCATCGAGAAACACTGCGGCGAGCACGGCTTCGACCGCATCGGCGAGCGTTGGCCCATGGCGGCGACCACCGAGTTTGTCGTCGCCACGGCCCAACCACAAGAACGCACCGAGGTCGACCGCTGTCGCGACGTCAGCCAGCGACGGCTCGGACACGATGACAGCACGCAGTCGCGTCAACTCGCCCTCGTCCAGCGTTGGATTGCGCTGCCAGACCGCGTCGGCCGCGAGCAGATCGAGCACGGCGTCGCCGAAAAACTCGAGGCACGCGTTGCTCGGCCAGCCCGCGTCTGGATGTTCGTTGGCCCATGAGCCGAGCGTCAGCGCTGCACGCAGCAGGTTCGGTCGATCGAACGAGTAGCCGAGGCGCGCCTCCAGCATCTCCAACGTTGCCCCGGGGCTCGGTGTTTCGCCATCGACCTCGGCCGACGGCAGCCCATTCAGGACCTCAGGCAACCCGGCCACGACCATCATCCTACGCCTACAACGCACCCGGCGACGAGACGCAGCCTTGCATTGCGGCTTTCGGCCTTGTCGCGAAACCCGGCGCGGCCTTACCATCGCAGGCCCGCGGCGGCCCGCGAGACGGGCGGCAAGAGCCCCTTGGAGTTCTCATGAAAGCCCACATCGACACGATCACCGACCTGCTGCTCGGATCCGCCTACGCCGACAAGCGCCTCGCGGGCGACGAAATCCAGGCGATTGCCAAGATGCTGTGCAAGCTGCTCGGCACCGACACGCTGCCAGCGGCGCAGACCGAGCGCATCGGCGCCTTCAACCCGGCCAAGTTCGACGTCAATGCCGCCGCGGCTCGGCTGCGCTTCGAGTCGGCCGAGAACAAGCGCACCGTGCTCGAGCTGGTGGCTTCGGTCAGCGAATCGGATGACGAGATCGACATGGCCGAGGATGCCTACCTGCGCAAGGTCGCTCTGGGTCTGGGAATGTCCGCGGCCGACATCAAGGACCTCACGGTCGAGATCCTCGAGGACGAAGACCTCGACGGGCTCCTCAGCGAGTGATCCAGCCGCCGCCGACCACTTGCTGGTCGGCGAAGAACACCGCGGCTTGCCCGGGGGCGACGCCGCGCATCGGAGCATCGAAGACCACCTCGGCGCGCTCATCGGCGACCACGACGGTGGCCGGCGCGGCGCGTCCCCGATGACGGACCTGCACCTCGAGTCGATGCGTGCCGTCCGCGAGCGCCAAGCGCTGGAGTTCGTCGACGACCAACGTGCGACTCACGGCTTGGTCCACGCTGCCGACCACGACCGTTCGAGTTGCGGGTAGGACCTGCAGCACGTAGCGGCGGTCGGTGCCGGGCACTCGAAGGCCGCGGCGCTGGCCCACGGTTACGCGATGGATGCCTTCGTGCGTGCCGATCTGCCGACCCTCGACGTCGACGACGGGTCCGGGGGCCAGCGCATCGATCGACGCTCCGCTAGCCCCGAGGCGCTCGAGCACGACGTTGCCGTGGTTGCCGTCGGGGACGAAACACAACTCCTGGCTGTCGGGTGTCTCCGCGTTGGCGAGTCCCAGGGCGCGCGCCCGATCGCGAACCTCGGTCTTGGTCCATGTCCCCAGCGGAAACACGACCGCATCGAGCGCGGCCTGCCCCATCGCGAACAGGAAGTAGCTCTGGTCCTTGGTGCTGTCGACCGCACGCAGCAGCCGCCCTTCGTCATTGCGGGCGTAGTGTCCGGTCGCGAGACGAGTTGCACCGAGCGCGCGGGCGCGGGCGAGCAGCGGCCCGAACTTGACGTGCTGATTGCACCGCGTGCACGGGTTGGGCGTGCGCCCGGCGGCGTAGTCGGCCGCGAACGGCTCGATCACCTGCGCCGCGAATCGCTCGCGCTCGTCGACCACGTAGTGGGGAATGGCGAGGGTCGCACAGACCCGGCGAGCCTCATCGATCTCGGCCGGCGAGCAGCACGTTCCACCACGACCCCGCGAGGACTGCGGTCGCGCGTCGTAGAGCCGCATCGTCATGCCGATGACCTCGTGGCCAGCATCGACCAGCAGCGCGGCGGCGACCGAGGAATCCACGCCACCGGACATTGCGCAGACCAGTCTCACGTGACCTCCAAGCCAGGGGATTCGGCCCTCACGGCCGCGAGAATACCCGGCAGCACCGACAGCAAGCCATCGACGTCGGCAGCCGTGTGGTCGGCGCCGATCGAGAACCGCAGGGCGCCGCGCGCGGTCCGACGATCGCATCCGAGCCCGAGCAACACAGCGGAGGGCTCGATCGTGCCGGCGCTGCAGGCCGCACCGGTCGAGCAAGCGAAACCCGCGAGATCGAGCGCCATCATGGCGAGATGACCGTCACAGCCGGCGAACCCGACCAACACCGTGTTGCCCAGGTGAGTGCCTGAATCGCCGTACAGCACCCCGCCGAGCGCGGCGAGGCCATCACGCAGCCGGCCGCCGAGCGGGACGACGTGTCGAGCCCAAGCGTCGAGTCCAGCGGCGGCGACGGTGGCCGCCGCTGCGAACCCCGCGGTGGCCACTGCCGACTCTGTCCCTGGCCGGCGACCCGATTGCTGGGCACCGCCGCCCCAAAGTGGCAGCAGTTGGACATGCTGGGCGCACACCAGCGCGCCGATACCGGTGGGCCCGCCGATCTTGTGCGCCGAGATCGACAGCAGATCGAGACCCGATCGCGAGAAGGACAACGGGACCTTGCCAAACGCTTGGACACCATCGGAGTGCACCAGCACATCGGCCCGCGTGGCCCGGATGACCGCGACGAGTGTCGGCAGTGGCGTGACGTTGCCGAGTTCGTGATGGGCCGCGGTCAGCGAGATCAACCCGATGCCCGGGTGACAGCGGAGCAGCGCCGCGAGGCCGTCAGGGTCGACGCGGCCGCAGGGGTCGACCGCGATCCGCACCACTTCGTGTCCCTCGCGCGCCAACTGGGCCGCCGCTCCAGTCACCGCAGGATGCTCGATCGCCGTGCAGGCGAAGCCGCAAGGCCGGCCCGCCGCCGCGAGAGCCCGCGCGGGCCCCAGGATGCCCAGGGCATCGGCCTCGGTGCCGCCCGAGGTCAACACCACATCGGCCGCGGGCGCGTCGATGGCCAGCGCGATCGCGCGGCGGCCTTGCTCGATGACCGCGCGCGCACGCTGCCCGAGTCGATGCACGCTCGACGGATTTCCCGTGGGCTGTTCCCACAGCGCGGTCATCGCGGCCCGCGCGGCCGGAGGAAGGGGCGCAGTGGCATTCCGATCGAGGTCGATCACGGCGGGATTCCCATAGCACGTCGCTGCACGCCAAGACGCCGTGTTGTCACGCGTCGGCGCTTTTTCAAACCCGCGTGGCCGCAACCGCCCGATCGTGGCCTCGCTGGCGGCCAACGCCGGCGCTGACAGCGGTTGACGGCGACGCCACCGGGCCGCGATGATGACCGCGCCTTGGGCACTTTGCTCGCCACGTTGACGCGCGCTGGATTGCTTTCACCGCAAGCGGCCGAGACGGTGGCTCGTGCGGCCCACGATCAACGCACGTCTGAACTCGAAGCGGTACTGCAACTGGGCCTATGCGACGAGCTTCGAATCGTCTCGTTCCTGCAGAGCCGCATGATGATCCCCCGCGTCACGCCGGAGATGCTGGGGCGCCTCGACCCTGACACCGTGGGCCAGATCCCCGCCGAACTCGCGTGGGAACACTCGATGCTGGCGGTGTCCCTCGACGACGCGAACAATCTGACGTTGGCGATGGCCGACCCGACCGATCAGCGGGCCGTGACCGCCGCAGCGAACCACACCGGCGCCTACCTCATTCGCGCGGTCGCACCCGCAAGCGCTCTGCGTGAGGCGATTTATCGCCACCTCGGGCCTCGACCCGTCGCCCGCCGGGCCCCGACGACCCCCCGAGAGACGCCC
>CANLQR010000219.1 GCA_947492135.1 Deltaproteobacteria bacterium
CGCCGGCCGTGCACGTCCGTTCGCTCGGAGGCCTCGGGCAGTTCGGTGCGGTCTCGATCCGCGGCAGCGCGCCCCAACAGGTCGGCATGTTCCTCGATGGCGTGCCGCTGGGCAGCAGCATGGCCGGACTGGTCGACACCGGCGAGGTCCCGATCGACGGCATCTCGCGCGTCGAGATCCACCGCGGGTACGTGCCCATCGAGTACGGAGCCTCGGCGCTGGGCGGCGCGATCGATCTGGTCAGCGCCTCCTCGGACGGCGCCCGGATCGAGGGCGGCATGGGCTCGTGGTGGACACGACGCGTCGGCACCCGCGTGGGCCTGGGTTCGCCGCGACTCCGCCTCGGCCTCGGTGCCACCTACGGCGGCACCCAAGGCGACTACCGATTCTACGACGATCGCGGCACGCCGCTGTCGGGCGATGATCGCTACAGCCGCCGGGTTGGTAACGGCTACGATCGTGTCGTCGCGGCCCTGCGCCTCGACGCCCGGCGCGGGGCCTGGCGAATCGGCGCGCACGAGATCGCGATGGTCCGCCGCGCGGGTGTGCCCGGACCCGGCAGCGCCCAATCGGTGGCCGCACGCACCGACCAGGTGGTTGCACGAACGATCGTCCGCACCCGGCGTGAGCTCGGTGCCGCCGGGGGTCGCGTCGAGTGGCTGCTGGGACTCGGGGTCGAGGCGCGGCGTTTCATCGATCCGGCCGCCGAGATCGGCGTCGGTGTCGACGACCAGCGCACGACTTCGGTCGATCTCTACCTCTCGCCGCGCTGGCGCACCGCGCTGTGGAAAGCTGCGTACCTGGGTCTGATGGCCGACGCTCGCACGGAGTGGATCGGCGTCGACCAGCGCGCTTCGCGATCCGGCGGTACGCCTGATGGCGATGCTCGACGTCAGCGCGTCGCGTTTGGCACTGGCGTCGAGTTCGAGCAGTTCGCTTGGGACGATCGGATCCACGTCGTCCCGGCCGTCCGCGTCGACGCCGTCGCCAGCGCGTTCGCGGTCGGGACCGGCCAAGGCGAGCAGGATGATCGCGGACGAAACGACCTGGCCTGGGCGGCCTCCCCTCGCTTGGGTACCCGCGCGGCGGTGTTGCCGTGGCTCACCCTGCGCGGCAGCGTCGGCCGCTACTTCCGGGCTCCGACACTGGTCGAGTTGTTCGGTGATCGTGGGTACTTCATCGGCAATGAAGCGCTCGTGCCCGAGCGCGGGACGGTTGCAGATGGTGGAGTGTCGATCGTCGCGACCCATCGCGCGGGCACGCTCACGGGTCACGTTGCCGGCTTCTGGGTGCGCAGCGCGGAGCTCATCCAGTGGATCTCCGCCGGGACGATCGCGCGCCCCGAGAACATCGCGGGGGCTCGCGTCCGCGGCCTCGAGACCTCATGGACCGCGCGCTCGCCCGCCGATCGACTCGAGCTGCAACTCCACTATACGTTGGTCGACGCGCGGGATCGCAGCGGCGACCCCGGCCGCGATGGCAACGCCCTGCCCGGCCGCCCACGCCACGACCTCTACGCGCGCAGCTCGTTTGGTTGGAGGTTCACGCCCCACGGCACGGCCTTCGAACCGAGGATGTCGTACACAGTCGAGTTCATCGCGCGAACATTCCTCGACCCCAGCGGGCGCTATGTGTTGCCGCCACGCGCACTGCAGGCCGTCGGTGTGCAGGCGCTCCTCGCCGATCGCGTGCTCTTTGCGCTCGAGGTGCGCAACCTTCTCGACGTGCGCAGCACCACGGTCGAGGTCCCCGTCGCCGACGCCCGGCCTTCACCGGTCGCAATCAGCGACTTCATCGGATACCCCTTGCCCGGCCGCAGTGTCTGGGCGAGCTTCCGCGTCGAGTTCAACCTCGTCCGTCCCCGCCGTAGGCCGATCGCATGACCGCAACGCTCCACCTCCGTCGGTGCGCCACGACGCTCGCGATGCTTGCCTTCATCGCCGCGCCCGGATGCCTTGCCGAGCTACCCACTGATTCCTGTGTCGAGCACGTGGCGACGCCGGCGGTGCCAGGCCCGGTGCGGCTCGACGGACCGTGCAACCTCGACCTCGAGTCGCCGACGCGCTTGCTGGTGACGACCACCGACTTCGCAACCGGTGCCATCTCCGTCGTCGACGTCGAGACCATGGTGGTCACCAAGGACGTCGGGCTCGGCAGTACCGATGCGATCCCGACCTGGCACGACGGCATGGGGCTGCTGGTCCACCGCTTCCAGATCGACACGGTGCAGGTGCTCGACCCCGGGCGCGACTGGGCGTTGGCGGCGGAGATCCCGATCGAGGCGGCGTGCAGCGAGGCGCCAAACCCCCAGGCGGTGGTGTTCGACGCCGACGGTCTGGGCTACGTCACCCAGCTCGACGTCCCTGAGCTCGCGATCATCGATCCGCGGTCCACGGGGCCCCAGGCACGGGTTGGCACGATCGATCTGCGATCGATCCCGGATGTCGACGGCAATGCCGACCTCGGTGCCGCAGTCGCATGCGGCTCGATCGTGTGGGTCGTCGCGCAGCGACTCGACCCGAGCTACTCGCGACGCGGCCCCGACGAACTCATCGCCGTCGACACGACCGTGGGCGCGCCAGTCGATCTCGATCCAGACATCCCGGGCGCGCAGGGCCTGGTGAGTGCTGGCGCGTGGCTCCGTCAGCTTCGCCGCGATCCCGCCGACGTCGAAGCCCACACGCTGTTGGGGCTGTCGACCGGGATCGAACGCTTCGATCTATCCGTGGGCACGGTGACCTGGGCAGTCACTCCCGAGCGTTTCGCCGCGGCGGGCATCGTCGCGCCGCTGCAATCCCAAGCGTTCGCCATCGACGCGGACGGGACGGTCGCGTACCTCGCGGCCTACGACGAGGATTTCAGCCAGGTGCAGCTCTACCGCGTCGGACTCGACGACGCCGAACCACAGACGCCGCAGTCGTTCGCCCAAGGCTTCGACTCCGTGGAGCACACGCTCGAACGCATCGGGACTCGGTTGTGGTACGGCAGCACGCGTCGCATGGCGCCGGGCTTGTGGGTGTTCGACCTCGACGGAGCCTCCCCGCAGCCGCTCGCCGGTCCGCTATCCACTGGCCTGCCTCCTTACAGCATGGCGGTGGCGCCATGAACCTGCGCGCGCCGTGGAGCACGCTCATCACACTCTCGGCATGGCTCGGCTGTGCGCCCGACGACGTCGGGCCCGAGCCCGTGGCCGGCGAGCCGTTCGCGATCGGACCGTGCATCGACCGGGGGACCACGGCGGGGTTCGCAACCTGCGTCGAGTCCTTCGCGCCCGCCGCGGCCGCGAGTTTCGGCCACGACGCGCTGCCGGACATCGTGCTGGGCGCCCCGCAGCCCCCGGACTCCGGCGGCGGCAGCCTCGACGTCGCGTCGCTCGGCTGCGGCGGTTCGATCACGCTGGGCTTCGCCGTGGCTGCACCCAACGGCCCCGGTGAGGATCTGATCGTGTTCGAGAACGCCTTTGCCACCGGTGACGGATCCTTCGCTGAGCCGGCCGCCGTGCTGGTCAGCGACGACGGCGAGACGTGGTTCGCGTTCGCGTGTGACGCCGAAGGCGACGAGGCCCAGGGCTGTGCCGGCGTCACCCCGGCGCAAGCCGTCAGCGGCGACCTCGCTCGCGATCCCGAAGGGTCCGGCGGCGACGCCTTCGACCTCGACGAGGTCGGTCTCGACCAGATCCACTGGCTCCGACTGACCGACCGCACTCGCGAGCACTACGCCAGCGACATGTGGTGTCAGGGCCCCGCGGGTGGCTTCGATCTGGATGCGGTCGCGAGGGTGCACGACCCGTGAGAGCGCAGCGCAGCCTGATGGCCTTCGTGGTGCTGGTCGCCTGCGGTGCGGCTCCATCGCCGCGCACATCGACCGCACGCGTCGTCTCTCAGGTCGTGTTCGCAGACGAAGAGTTGTGGCACCTGGGCCCGGAGGTTCGCAGTCGGGTCGTCGGCGTCTCGCCGATGGCGGACGATCCTCGCTATAGCGATGCCCAGGGCCTGTGGCCCGATCCGGTCGCCCGCCCGGCGGGTGCCGAGGCGATCGTGGCGCTGGCCCCCGACCTCGTCGTCACCGCGGAGTTCACCAGTGCCGAGACCCGCGCCGTCCTCGAACAGATCGGCATACGCACGCTCCAGCTCGATGGCTGGAACGGGTTCGACGACTACCGTGCGCACGTCACTGCGCTCGCGGCCGCGCTCGATGCGACCGACGCGGGCGGTCGCCGCGTCGCCGAGTTCGACGGCGCGCTTGCGGCGATGCGCTCGCAGTTCGCAGGCAGTGACCAGCCCGGTGCGGTGAGCTGGCAGGAGGGATCGGTTGCGGGCTCGGGGACCTTCTTCGCCGATGCAGCGGCCGCAGCCGGTTTCGTCAACGTCGCGGGGCAAGCGGGGATCCACGGGCACCGAACCGTCGCCGTCGAGACGCTCGTCGCGTGGAACCCCGAGTACATCGTCATCCCCTGCGACGACGACTGCACCGAGCGGGAGCGCGAGTTCGCCGGCCGCCCTGGAATCGCGGCCACCCGCGCGGCCCAGCGCGGCGGCATCGTGGCGATCCCCGCCCGACATCTCTACAGCGTGGGCTTCGGGATGCTCGAGGTGGTCCGCCAGCTCGGAAACCGCCGCGCGGAGGCCCAGCAGTGAGTCGTGCGCGACGAACCGCGCTCGCGGTCGTCGTCGTGACGCTGGTGCTCGCGGCCCTTGCGATCCGCGTGGGGCCAGGCGACGTCAGCTGGGCCGACGTGGTGGGCGCGATCGGTCGGGGCCTCGTGGGGCAGCAGCGGCTCGCCGACGTCGACGACGCCCAGGTGTGGGCGCTGCGAGTGCCCCGCGTCATGCTCGTGATCCTCGTCGGAGCGGCACTCGCCGGCGGAGGCGCGGTGACCCAGGGCTTGTTCCGCAATCCACTCGCCGATCCGAGCGTGCTGGGTATCTCGCTAGGCGCCGCGTTCGTCGCGGTGCTCGGCTTGTTGCTCGGACTCGATCGCGCCGGCATCTGGGTGACCCCGGTGCTCGCGGCGATCGGCGCGGCAGCAACCCTGGCGATCCTGCTCGCACTCGCGACCCGCTCCTCGGATGCGACGACTCTGCTGCTCGCTGGGGTCGCGCTGGGAGCGACCTGTGGCGCCGCGACGACGTGTGTCCTCGCGCTCGCGGGTGATCGCCACGATCTCGGGATCCGTGTGGTCCGCTGGCTGATGGGTAGCTTCGAGGGGCGCAGCTGGGGCCATCTGCTCGGGGCCTCGATCCCGATCGGACTGGGCCTGCTGCTCTCCGGCACGCTCGTCCGCGACCTCGACGCGCTCGCGTTGGGCGATGACGTGGCCGCATCGCTCGGGGCTTCACCGGCTCGAGTGCAACGGCGCGCGGTCACTGCGGTCGCGCTGCTCGTCGGCGGGGCCACGGCGGTGGCGGGCGTGCTCGGGTTCCTCGGCCTCGTGGTCCCGCACGTCGTACGTTGGCGGCTCGGCGGCGGACACCGAGCGTTGGTGCCGATCTCGGCGCTCGGCGGCGCCGCGGTGCTCCTGGCAGTCGACACCGTCACACGCCTTGGCGCTACGGCGCTTCCGCCCGGCGTCATCACCAGCCTGCTGGGCGCTCCCGCGTTCCTCTGGATCCTGCTGGCCCAGGCCCGGCGGAGGGAAGAGTGACCGCGGTGCTTCGCGTGCGCGAGTGCGGCCTGGCCGTCCCGGCGGCGGGGTCTGGGACGCGGTGGTTGATCCGCGGGCTTTCGATCGATCTGACGCCGGGCGCACGGGTGGCGATCATCGGACCCAGCGGCGCCGGCAAGACCACGCTGCTGCGCGCGCTGGCCGGCCTGGTGCCGCCCGGCGAGGGCAGCATCACGCTCGACGAGCGCCCGGTGATCGACTGGGACCCACGCGCGCGGGCCCGACGCATCGGCTGGTTGCCACAACGGGCCGAGCCTTGGGCCGACGTCACCGCCGCCGAGCTCGTCGCGCTAGGCCGCACGCCCCACCTGGGCGCGCTCGCCAGACACGACCAGACCGATCATGCAGCCACGCGCGCCGCCTTGGCTCAGGTCGATGCCGGCGGCCTCGCGATGCGCCGATGGTCGACCCTCAGCGGTGGTGAGCGCCAACGCGTCATGTTGGCGCGCATGCTCGCGAGCGACGCGCGAATCCTGCTCCTCGACGAGCCGACCAATGCGCTCGACGTCGGGCATGCGATGCGCGTGATGCAGTGCTGCGATCGCCTGGCCCGCAGCGGCAACACGGTCGTCTTCGCGACCCACGATATCCAGCTCGCTCGACGATGGTCCGATCGCGTCATCTGCATCGGTGCCGGCAGCGGCGTCGGACCGACCGACGAGATGATCGTGCCCGAGCGCATGGCCGAACTCTTCGACGTGCAGGCGCACTGGGGTCAGGCCATGGTGTTCGACTCGACCCCGGAGGGCGACTAAGGGCACGGCGAGGGCACACCCAGCTTGAAGCTGCGGTCGCCCACGAAACTGAGCAGGCCGACGCCGTCGTAGGCATGCAGAACCCCGAGAATCGTCGCTGCGCCGGCCAGGTTTCCCGGAGTGTCGTCGGTCCACGGCCCGTTGCTCTGTTCGTCCTGGGCGGCGACCGGCCCCTCGGGCCACCACCAGCTGCGACTGTGCGCGAGCACAGCCACCGACGTCTGGGGAACCGTGGCATCGAATCGATCGCGAACGACCAGCGCCGGCACCTGCTCGCCGGGCGGCGTCGCCCAGAGCTCGCTCTCGGCTGCCCACACGCCGTTCACGCCGGCGCTCACGTCGAGCCGCGAGTACGCGCGGCCTTCCCAAGCGGCCATCGCGATGAGGTCACGTGGCCCTGCGAGTCCCAGGTAGCCACCCATCGGGGTGTAGCCGATGCGCATGCGATAGGGCGGCTCGAACTCCACCCCGGTCGCCGCCATGGTGTCCCACGGCGCGACCTTGTCCCAGACCGCGACGCTCAGCGCGAGTTGGGTGCCTTCGACCCAGAGGTTTCCGGTTGCGCTGCCGGTCTCGCTGCAGTCCGCCGCACGCTCGATCCACTCGAAGCCACCATCGTCGGCGACGCGCAACTCGACATGCGCTTGGCCTTCGGGAGTCCACGGCATCAGCCAGCGCCCGATGAGATCGAGCTCGCGAACATCGTCACCGAAGGGCTGATCCGTGGGGTAGCCGGGCGGCAGCACGCCGGGCTCACCGACTTCGGTGCCGCCGCCGAGGTCCGCAATGCTCGGGGATCCCGAGGTCGAACCCTCGGTTGTGACGCCCGAGGTCGACTCCTCGACGGCGCCGGTCGTGCCTGCCGGACCCATGGAGGTCGTGTAGGGGGCTTCGTCGCTGCCGAACGCATCGATCCCTGATGAACCCAGCAACACCTCGCCATCTCCCTTGGGTGGGGGAATGCAGGCCGAAGCACCCAGCGAGCACAGCAGGACGAGGTGGCGTGACATGGAAGACCCAACAGCGCGCAAGCGCCTGCCACCTCATCGGCCGCGCCAGCACGGGCCATGAGCCCCACATCGGGCCGTACGCTGCGACCGCGGCGCGGCTTCAAACCGCCACGGCGGCCACGAAGCGACCGCGCCGATGGCGGTGGACCTCCAGCAGCGGCGCGAGCACTTCGGCGACGAACTCATCGACTTGCTCGGGCGCACGACCGACGTAGCGGCTCGGATCAATCGGATCAGCCGGCACAAAGGGCGCGAGCAGCTCATCGGCGCGCATGCGCTCGAGCAGATCGTTCGCCACGCCCTCGGACTTCATGCGGGCCGCCGCAGCGTGGCTGTGCTTGCGCACGCGCTCGTGCAGTTCCTGACGGCTGTGCCCGGCCATCACCCCGGTCATGATCACGTTCTCGGTCGCCATGAAGGCGAGCTCGTCGGACATGTTTGCCCGGATCACCGCCGGGTGGATCACCATCCCGCCGACCACGTCGACGACCAAGTTGAGCACCGCGTCGGTGGCCAAGAACACCTCGGTGAGCACCAGCCGCCGATTCGCGCTGTCGTCGAGCGTGCGCTCGAACCATTGGTTGGCGTGGGTCTGCAGTGGACTCGACGCCAGCGAGTGGACGAAGCGTGCGAGCCCACAGATCCGCTCGCAGCGCATCGGGTTGCGCTTGTAGGCCATCGCGCTCGATCCGACCTGGTCGGTGCCGAACGGCTCATCGAGTTCGCGCTCGTGGGCGAGCAAGCGGACGTCGCTGGCGAATTTGGCGGCCGAGGCACAGACGTCGGCGAGGGTCGATACCACCCAGGTATCGATCTTTCGCGGATAGGTTTGGCCGGTCACCGGGACCGAGTGCTCGAAACCCATCGCTCGAGCCACCCGTCGATCGAGCTCGCGTACCTTGGCGTGATCACCATCAAACAGCGCGAGGAACGACGCTTGGGTCCCCGTGGTCCCCTTCGCTCCGCGAAATGGAATCCGGTCGCGCAGCGTGGCGATGCTCTCGAGATCGTAGGCGAAGTCCTGGGCCCACAACACCGCTCGCTTGCCCACGGTGGTCAACTGCGCCGGCTGAAAATGCGTGAACGCCAGCGTCGGCACGTCACGGTGCGCGAGCCCGAACGCCCGCAGGCGGTCGAGTGTCGCCCATAGCCGGTCCATCAGTAGCTCGAGTCCATCGCGCATCATCACGAGTTCTGCGTTGTCGGCGACAAAGCAACTCGTCGCACCGAGGTGAATGATCTTCTCGGCTCCCGGGCCGACCTGCTCACCAAAGTGGTGGACATGCGCCATCACATCGTGCCGCGTTCGCGCCTCGAGTTCGGCGACGCGATCGAGATCCACATGCTCGCGGTGGGCCTGCATCGCCTCCACCTGTTCGGCCGCGATCGACAGGCCAAGATCGCGTTGGCTCCTGGCCAGGGCGATCCATAGATCCCGCCACAGGATGTAGCGGCGGCGATCGTCGAAGTTCGCAACCATCGCTCGGGTCGCGTAGCGCGTCGCGAGGGGGCTTCGGTATTCGGGGGCGGTCGCTTCCACGCCCGCAGCATAGCGGTCCGCCGGACCCAAACGGGAACGCTCGCCCGCGGCGTACTGACGGCGCGCACCTTGGGTGTTCTGAGCACGAATTCCAACAATGACAAGCACTTGAATCGCCCTTTGGACCCCCGAACGCGGGACTCGGGAATAATGCCCCGGGGGCTCCGGTCCAGGCGGGTCGAACGATGGAAGTCACTGCCCGACATGAGTTCGAGACGACCGCGCTTCCCCAGATCGACGCGCTATACGGCGCGGCGCTGCGCCTGACGCGGAACTCCGCGGAGGCTGAGGACCTCGTGCAGGACGCCTACGTCCGCGCCTATCGGTTCTGGCACACCTTCAAGAGCGGGACTTCGATCCGCGCGTGGCTGTTCACGATCCTGCGCAACACCTTCATCAATCGCTACCATCGCGCGAACCGCACGCGCCACGCGAATGCAGATCTCGAGGCGCAGCTTCCCGCGCTGGGCGCGGAGGCTGCCGTCGGGCACCCGACCAGCGGCATGCCCTCGCCCGAGGTCGCGCTGTCGGCCCGAATCACCCGCGAGCGCATCATGGCCGCGCTCGAGTCGGTGCCTGAAGACTACCGGATGGCCGTGATCCTGGCCGACCTCGAAGGCCTGGCCTACAAAGAGATCGCGGAGATCATGGACTGCCCGATCGGCACGGTGATGAGCCGCATCTTTCGCGGCCGCAAGCTGCTGTTCAAGCTGTTGCACGATCACGCCGTCGAGCTTGGGCTCACGGACGCACCGGACCTCGCGCCCGAACAAACCGGCGGCAACACCGTCCATCTCGAAGACTACCGGATGCGAGGTCGGGCATGAGTTTGCAGGATATTCGGTCGGAGTGTTGTGACACCGCAGCCCTGCTGCAGCCGTACGTCGATAGCGAGCTGGCTCCGGCCGAGCAAGAGCGAGTGGCGGCGCACCTCGAGGACTGTCGACCCTGCCGCTCGGCCGTCTCCGAGCAACAGTGGGTCCGTGCGACCCTGCGCGCGGTCGAACGCGAGGTCGCTCCGGCGGCACTGCGCAGCCGAATCCTCGCGGAGCTCGCCCAGGTCGAGCGCGAGGTACAGCCCGGCCCGGTCACCGCAACCGTGACGTCCACGTGGTGGTCGCGCATGGCCTCGGCGGTGGCCGATGTTGGCCGTGGTGCGATGATCATGGTTCCCGCTGGTGCGGTCGCGGTCGGGTTGTTTTTTGTCGCCCGCGAAGGATTCACACCGGCGCAGTCCATGCCGGGTGGCTTGGGCTCGGCGCTCTCGCAGGTCCGAGGCGACGCGGTGGCGAAGGGGTCGACCCCATCACTGGGTCATCGCCCGGGGACCACACTGCGCCCGGTCACCGCGGCGGCACTCGGAGAGCTGCAACTCGTCCGCGCCGACGCGCCGGGCGTCCACTCGGTCTCTGCGGCGGGTGCCCGACTCCGCTATCAGGTCGTGCGTGGGGGGCTGCCAACGGGCCAGCACGTCATCGACCAGCAAGCGCCCGCCGGCATCCCACCCAGCGGCAAGCCGGTCGAGTTTCGTGGCCGGCAGTTCCTGCTCGACCAGACTTCTGGGGGCGAGCCGGCGATCCACTTCGAACTGGCCGGCGTGTCCCACATGTTCGTACTCGAGGGGGGTCAGCGCGATGGGGACTTCTCGGTGTTGCTCGAGCTCATCGATCAGAAGCTCGACCACCGGGTGAGCGCCATGCCGTAGGCAGCCCAACCCAGCCGAACCCCAAAAGCTGCGGCCTATCGCGGTCCGCCGGGCTCCCTTTGCGGCGGGCCTGGTCTCACTCCAGGCGAACCGATACTCTCCGGGCGTGTTCTCTGCGCTCATCATCGATGCAGATCCCGAAGCGGCAGTGTCCATCCAGGCGTCGTTGCGCCCCCACGGTTTCGAGTTCACCTCGACCCAGGACGCCAACGAAGCGATGAACCTCGCCCGAACGGCGACGCCAGACATCATCTTCCTGCGGGTCGAGCTCCCCAACGTCTCGGGCTTCTCGGTCTGCAACAAGCTGCGCCGCAGCGACGAGACCAAGTACGTGCCGCTGGTCATGTACGCCTCCGGTGTCTCGGACGACGTGTTCAATCAGCATCGGAACCTGAAGACCCATGCGGACGAGTACATCAAGCTGCCGTTCGCGGATGGACAGCTGTTCCAGATCGTCCGTGGACTGATCGACCTGCCCGAGGGCGGGAGTCTCCCTGCCGCCGAATCCGAGGCGCTCGACGTCGACATCGAGGACGTCGAGGAGGAGGCTTCGCGTGTCCCGCCCGTGCGCGACGCCCTCGAGATGCGCGAGTTCGACGCAGAGTTCGAAGCGATGTCGCACGAGACCGGCCCCCACGCTCCAATTCGGCCGCGAGCGGACGTTTCCTTGGGTGTCGAGACCGACGCGGCCTTCGACGCTCTGACGCTCGAGGCCGAGCAGGACGATGAACCTGCCGAGGCGCCGGCTGCTGCTGCGGTCGCGACCGTCGTCGAAGCGGCGCCCGAAGCCAACGAGCAGGCAGCTGCGGAGCCAGAGGCTGCGGCAGAGCCAGAGCCAGAGCCAGAGCCAGAGCCGGAGCCAGAGCCAGAGCCGGAGCCAGTCGTCGCCTCTCACCCCGCGAGTGCGACGTCGTCGCCACCAGCCCACCACGCGTCCCAGTCTGCGCCCGACGAGGCGAGTCCCGCCGCGACGGCAGCGGGAGACAGCGGTCACGAAGACGAAGCCGCCCCGACCGGTCCTGGAGAATTCCGGGCCCAGCGCGAGGCCATCGCGCTCAAGGCCCAGCTGAACGCGAAGAATCGCGAGATCCTCGCCTTGCGCGAGGAGGTGGAGAGCCGCGATCGCACGGCG
>CANLQR010000220.1 GCA_947492135.1 Deltaproteobacteria bacterium
CTCGGGCTGGAACGCGCAGCTGGGATCCGCGAGGTTCGGCACGCACAGCCCGAGCTCGGCATCGCAGATCTCGCTGGCCTCGCACTCCATCGTCGTATTGGTTGCGCAGGCGAGCCCGCGGCAAGGGTCGCCCGGTACGACGCAGCTGCCCACGTAGCAGAGCTCGCCCTCGGAACAGCAGATCTGCTCCGGCCCGCACGGGGCGATGTCTCCGCAATCGGTCACGCACGCCCCGTCCACGCACAGTTCGCCCGCGGTACAGCAACTCGTCTCGCCACAGACCAGGTCCGGCGGACATGCGGTTCCGGTGGTTTGCCCGCTGCTCTCCCCGCTCGCGGTGACGGCGCTGTCGGTACCGGGGTCGGACGTCGGGCCCGTCAACGTGATCGAGACGCTGATGCTACCGCTCTCGGTTTCGCCGCTGCCGGAACTCTCCTCGCCCCCGCCACAGGCACCGAGCGTTGTGAACAACCCGCCCGCAACCAAGACCAAAGGGATCGGCTTTGCTCGTGATCCAACCATCATTCCTTAGTACCCGCTGGGGTGACTCCTGTCCGGGGAGAGGCTCCGAAACCTCCAGCCGGCCAGTTTTAGCGGCTGCTGAGGGACTCGAGCCTGCGCATGCACTCGTCGTGGGGGTCGCCGACAGCCTCCGGTCCCCCACTCGCGAGTCGATCGCGCTGGCGATACAGCTGTGCCTCCGGGAGGCCAAGACGCCGCGCGAGCGCCCCGGGCGGCGCGCCGGAGAGCATCGCGAAAACCGCGGCATCCACGGAGCCCAGCGGTGGGCCCTCCAGACCAAACGCCCGCTTCACCTCGGCCGAGGCCTGGGACAGCTCGGCCGCCAGCCGAGCCTGGACCTGATCGGCATCCACCGCCCAGCTCGGTGCCGCACCGAGCGGTCGCTCGAGCCACGCGAGGATGCGAAGCAGTTCGCGGTCGGGATCGCAGAACGACCGCCGCCCGTGCAGCATCCGGTGGTTGTCGACCAGCATCGCCTGACCGCGCCCGATGCGGACCACCAAAGGCGTCTGGGCCGCGAGTGTGGCCTCGAGCGATCGCGCGACCTCGTCGCCCGGCTCGGGCCGAGGCGTATGGGTGAAGACGTAGCGGTCGGCCCGCCGCGCCAGCGTCGCGCCAAAGACGCTGCCAAACACGAACCGCATGCACCGGGGTCGCTGCAGCAACTCGCGATACAGCGCCGGAGACTCGCAGCGTACACGCTCCGCCACCGCAAAGCCGTCGACGAGGATGCTCTCGCCGCCCTCCTCGGAGGGGCGCAGACACGCGGTGAACTGCAGCTCCGCAGGTCGCCCGCGCCACAACTGACTGTCGGTGTGCAGCGGCGCAGCACCGGTCGACGCAGCGAACGAGCGCGCATTGGGGACCGGACGGATCGGCTGCACCTCGGTGAGCTGGGCGCCCATGCCGAGCAGGCCATCGATCAGAAGCCACGGTTGAACCAATCGGGCCGCAGCGCGCGCGTCGAGATCGACGAGCACCCAACCGTGTTCGGCCAGGCGTGCGAGCAAGGTCGCCGGCTTCGATCCTGGTACTGCACTCATGCGCGCGCCGCCGTAGGCAAGGGCTGATGCCATCGTGGCTCGCTGGCGTCCTCGCCGTGGACCACAGGAAGCAGCCGACACAATGGCGCTCTCGCAGCGACCTCGATCGTCACGCCGGGCTCGACGCGGAACACCGCAGGCGCCGCATGGAACCGATCTGTACGAACGATCCCTCGCATCACGTCGTAGCCTCGGCCGTGGATCCCGTCGATCAGCAGGGACCACCCCGGCGGTGTCGCGAACAGTGCGGGCGGCTTCACGAAGAAGTGCGGCTCACCTGTGACGTGGGGTGTGAAGTACTTGGTCAGATACCACAAGGCGCCGCGGTGGCCCTCGAGCGCCGCCGCTCCGAACACCTCGCGCCACGCGCTTTCGATCGCGGAGGCGGTGCGCGCGAGCACGTCGTGATCAGGCTCGATCTGCAGGGTAATACCGTCGTCCCGGGCCACAAACGGCACGAGGTTGCGAAACACGAAACCCGCCGGGACGCTCCCGGCACGAGGGCCGTCGGCGGCGTGCTCACGCGTTGCGGGCTCGGCGGTGATGGCCGCCGGACCCGCCACCGCGACGACCGCCTGCGAGATCGACGTCCCCGCATCGCGCTCGCCGAGCAGCGCTCGGTACTTTTTGGTCGGGCCCTGCCGCTTGGCGTCGAAGTACGCGCTGTCGAAAAAACCCAGGTGTGCCTCTCCGAGTTGCCGATACTCGGCCAGCCCGCCGATGCGCCGCTCCAGATCGAGGGAGACCGGCGCAAGCGTTGCGATCTCTGTCGTCAACATCAACGAGACGACCCCGCGCGGACGCAGCTCGAGCACCAGCGGCACCCATGCTCGCCGCTCGCGAATGATCACCTCGTCGACATCGACGTCGCGGTTGCGGCGATTTCCGCACGGCGAGATTCGCAGCGGCGAGGCGCCGGCACGAACCAGCAGGCCGGTCCAAAGCCCGATGGCGCCAGCGAAACTCCGCGCGCGGCAGACCGGCCCTGCGCCAAGCAGTGCTGGCCACTCACCCTGTAAAAACCCATGAGCGACGAGGTAGGGCACACAGGCCCGTGCGGTGCGGACCATCGCTTCATCATCCAGCTGCCAGCGGCCTCGACGTCGCCGCAGTCCCACGCGGCGCCCGAACCCGACCTGCCAGCCGTAGGCGTTGCCCTCGAGCAACGGTACGCACGCGCGGGCGGCACGAAGCGGAATCGAGCCGTCGAGGTCGGCGGTACGGCGCTCGAGACGCGACCAACCCAGGGCATCGATCACCTCGAAGCGAGCCTCGTGCGGCGGGGTCTCCGGCGCCGCGCTGCCCAGCTCCACCGGCGTCTCGGTCAAGAACAGCCCCCACCACCGCCGCAGCCTCCACCGCCGCCGCAGCCTCCACCGCCGCCGCAACTCGAGGTGCCACCACTCGAACAACTCGAGCCGCTCGAGCCGGTGCTGCTCGCGGCGATGGTGGCGTACTGCGCTCGATACATCGCGTCGTAGGCGGCGAGCGCAGGGATCGTCAGCACCGCGGCCATTCCGCCCAGCGCCACGGCCATCTCGACATCCTGCGCGTCGCGACGTCGGCCACTCGAGACATCGCTGCGCATGGACATCGTCGCGTCATCGATCCACTTCAAGTAGTCCCGCGCTGCCTCGGACGTGTCGGGCACGCGCGTCAGCCACAGGCCAACGCCAGCAAAGACGATGAGCTCGATCCACAAGTACGCCGGAAAGGGGGCTGCACCTCCATAGAGGTCCGCGCGAACAATCAGGCGAAGGGCACCCACGACGAGCACCAGGGCTGTGCCGGCCAACGCGATGCCGCGCATGGCCGCCTTGGTGCTCGATAGCCGCAACAAGCCCGAGTACTGCGCGGCCGCGACGAACTCGTGCTCATGGCGAGACGTCACGGCTTGAGCGGCCTCGTGGACCTGCGCGACGGTGACTTCTGCCTGGCTCCCGGCACCGGCGAGCAGTTCGGCGTGGAACTCGGCGATCATCGGGTCGTCGGAGCTGCGCGCCGCAGTCACGAACAGCGCGTTGCCATCGCCAGCGACGATGAGGTTCCGCGCGAAACCACCTGCAGCCAGGGCTTGGGCCACGCCGAGCTTGCCGTTGCGCAGGTAGGCGACGGCCCACCGCGCACGGCCGTGCGGCAGCCGGCCGATCCCCAGTTGATCCTCGGCGTCGGCCCCCGGCACTCGATAGCCGCCGGTGTGGCCTGGCGCCGGGCCAGGCGGCTGCGCCGAGCTGCGATCCAGCGCCCCGCCGACGGCGTTGCGGATGGCGAAGGTGGTGGCGAAGAGCCCCACCGCGATGACCAGGTACACGAGCATGAAACCCGGACCGGGCGCCATGTCGAACGGAAACAACTCGTGCAACCCATTCATCGGGGCTCCTGCCTGCTCGTGGTGTCGACATCGCGAACCGCCGCGTCGAGCAACTGCACCAGGGCGTCGTGCGCGGCCTCGGCTGACTCGCGTACGCGCGAGAGCGCCGCGATGTCGATCGCGAAACGCTTGGCACAGCCACCGAGCACGGCGGCAAGCTCGTCGCCAACCTCGACACCGCGCAGGTGTAGCAATGCGTGCAGTGGGCCCCGGATCTGCTTGACCTTGCGCTCGATCGCGCCCGCGAAACCCTTGGGCGCGACCGCGGACTCGACCACGGCTCGGCGCAGGCGGATCTGGGCCTCACGGAGTTCCTGTTCGATACGCAGCCGGCGATGCTCGTCGAGGATCTCGAGCGCCGCGAACGGGTCACTGCCGTACAACACGATGTTGCGGCCGCGGATGTCATCGTATAGCAGCGGGAACACGTCGGCGGCGCTCGCAAGTTCGTCGCTGCGTAGCAAGATGGCCTCGATCCGGGCCGCGTTACGGGCGAGCTCCAGTGTGGCTCCCACGGCGCGAAGGCTTTGCCGTGAGTCGTCATGCAACACGATCACCAGATCGATGTCGCTGCGCTCGGGGTCGAAGCCTCCGCGGGCGAGGCTGCCGAATGCGACGATCGCCTGCAGCTTGTCGCCAAGCAGTGCCACGAGTTCCCGCTGGAGTCGCTCGAGATGCGTGCGGGTGCGCTCGGGAAGTGCGTTGAGGCGTGGATCGGTCATGAGTGGGGGCCCTTGTTTCAACGGACGAGACGGTGAACCAGGTGAACTCTGGCGGTCGTGCCTGGCCCCTTGACCGCCCAGATCGATTGTCGCGGGCTACTGATGCGACCCACGAACGGCGCGTGCCGAACACGTACCGCATCATCGCCCCGGGGAGCGAGGAATCGGGCGCGCAGCACCAACGCATCGAGGTCGGCCGCGTCGTGAAGGTCGGGCTCGGCGCGTGCAGCCTCGATGATCCGCCACGCATCGGTCAGGCTCGCCCGCACTGACGCCCGCGGTCGCGTGGCGAGTGCTGTCCATGCAAGCTCGCGCACCCGGCATCCGGACGCCGACAGCCGCGGCAGATGAGGGAGTGCGTCGTCAATGCGCTTGCGCGCGAGGATCGTACGCGTGCGCTCGAGTGCCGCGGTTCCGAACCGTCGCACCAGCGCGGCCGAGGGTGCCTCGAGATCGATCAGTGCGCCGGCGAGCTCGCGTTGGTCGGCGAGCAGGCCCGCACACCCGTCGACCTCCGCGGCCCCCCGCGACGATGGTGCTTGGCCCGCCGGGGGATCCACGGACCTACCGGGCCGCGGAACAGCGCCCTGGACGACCGCGCGCAGGCGCTGGACCTCCTGCGCGAGCTCGGCGAACGGACCGAACCCACCATCGCGCTCGAGCAAGATCGGTACCGCGCCGACGCGAGCGATGGCGTCTTCGAGCAAAGCGAACACCGCGGGAGCGATCGGGTCGGCATGGGTGTCGAAGTAAAAGCGGTCTTCCCAAGCACCGCCCGCGACGTGGAGCATCGCGACGCGATCGAGAGGAAAGCGCGAGAGCTCGAGGTGCGGATCGCGACCCGCGTTGACGGCGTTCGCGTAGAGATTGCCGACGTCGAGCAACAGCTCGCAGCCGGTTGCACGGACGAGCCGGGCGTGGAAGTCCGGCTCGTCGAACTCGTCCTCGGGCCACGCGAGGGTCTCGGCGGTGTTCTCCAAGAGGAACGGAACGTCGGGTAATCGTCGCCGGACGGCGGCCACGTTGCGGGCCAGGACCCCAAGCGCGGCCCGGGTGTAGGGCACCCTCGTGAGGTGGCCAATCTCCCGGTCCCCGCCGCGGGTGAAGGAGACGTGCTCGCTGACGATCGGTGCGCAGAGTTCGCGGGCCAGGCCGCCCAGCCGGCGGGCGTGCTCGTCACGGATCCCATCGGCGCTGCCCAGCGACAGCTTCACGCCGTGCACGACAATCGGCCAAATTGCCCGCAGCGCGATCGCCTCGCGCCGCAGCGCCCTGTTGGCGAGGCATGCCTCGGCGACGACCTCGACGAAATCCACGGTCCCGGGAGCGGCAAGCAGATCAGTTGCGAGCTCGGGCCGATGGCCCAAACCGATGCCCGACAGGGAGGTCGCGTCAGCCACCAACCGAAAACCGCTCCAGATACTTTACAGCGATCTCTCGTATTCCATAATGCGCGTCCCAGTGCCCCCCGTCACCGACGTCCGCGAAGGGTCCCCGGCCAGGTGTGTCCCGGTCCTACGCCTGGTCCCCGAGACCTTGCTGGTCGACCAGGGCTCAGGGCTGTGCCGCGAGTTTCGCGAGGTTGCGACCGCGGCGCTCGAGCTTTCGTTCGAGTATCAGGGGGTGCGCGTGCGGGCCTCCGATCCGACCGACCGAGTCGGAAGCGACACGCGGTGGATCCCGCGAGACCGCGGCGCCGAGGCGCAGGCGCGACGCATTCTCGAGGGTTTTGGTCCGATCGAGATCGCCGCGCTCGAAGATTGCGCACCGCCACCGGGCTCCGACGCGGACTACGTCGTCGATCCAGAGGGCGACACCGGCCGTCTGTGCAACTTCAACGCGCAAGCGATCCCGCGCTTGCGTGCGCTGGGCTGGCAGGTCGAGGTCCATGGCGAGCTCGACCTCGAGGTCCTCGATGGTGGTGAGTGGTTCGCCGAGCTGGTCCCCGAAGAGCGTGGTTGGTTCGAGCTCGAGCTCGGTGTCGAGTGCGAGGGTCGCCGTATCGATCTGCTGCCGGTCCTGCTCGACATCATCACGCGCAAGGGTGGGTTCGAGCGCATCTCGCGAGGCCTCGGGCGCAACGCAGTGGTCGATCTGGGCGACCGTCGACACCTCGTCGTTCCCGCCGAGCGTCTGCGCATTCTGATCGAGATCGTGACCGAGCTGTACGGTGTCGAAGGCGCCAGCGATCGCGGTGCGCTGCGGGTGCCCGAGCTCGTGCCAGCCTGGCTAGAGCGTCTCGACGGTGCCTTCGAGCAGACTGCGCTGAACTGGCACGGTCGCGAGCGCATGGACCCCGCGTTCGCGTTGATGCGCGAACCCAGGGTCCCGATTGCCGGGCCCCCCGCGCTGTGCGCCGAGCTGCGTCCCTACCAAGAGGTCGGACTCGCGTTCCTGCAGCGGATTCGCGAGACCGGCCTGGGCGGTGTGTTGGCCGACGACATGGGCCTGGGCAAGACCCTGCAGACCATCGCGCACCTGGTGCTCGAGAAGCAATCGGGACGAATGGTCATGCCTGCGCTCGTGATCACGCCGACCTCGCTGATCGGCAACTGGAGTCGTGAGCTACGCAAGTTTGCGCCGCAGCTGCGGGTGCTCGAGTTGCGTGGCGCCGATCGACATCGTCGGCGCAGCGAAGTACCTGATCACGACGTGGTGTTGACGAGCTACCCACTGATCGTGCGGGACCGTGCCCACTTTGTCGGCGTGCAGTTCCATGCGGTCATTGCCGATGAGGCTCAAACCATCAAGAACGCGCGGAGTCAGGCGCATCAGGCCGTCAAGTCGCTCGAGGCCAATCATCGGATCAGCCTGACGGGCACGCCAATCGAGAACAACCTCGATGAACTCTGGGCCCAGTTCGACCTGTTGGTGCCAGGCCTGCTCGGCGACGCCGCGAAGTTCCGCAGCGTGTTTCGCCAGCCAATCGAGCGAGACGGCAATCAGAAGCGACTCGACAGTCTGCGGGAGCGCATTGCACCGTTCGTGCTGCGGCGGATGAAGGATCAGGTCGCGACCGAGTTGCCGCCCAAGACCGAGATCGTGCACACGATCGAGCTTGCCGGTGGCCAGCGCGATCTGTACGAGGGCATCCGCATCGCAGGCCACGCGACTGTCCGGCAGGCGGTCCGGCAACGGGGCATGGGCGGGGCGACCATCGATATCCTCGGTGCCCTGATGAAGCTGCGGCAGGTGTGCTGCGATCCGCGTTTGGTCCGCGTTGGGGCAGCGCGCGAGATCGACGAGTCGGCCAAGATGATGGCGCTTCTGGACATGCTCGAGCAGCAGCTCGGGCAGGGCCGACGCATCCTGGTGTTCTCCCAGTTCGCCACGATGCTCGGGCTCATTGCCGCGCAGCTCACTCGACTCGGGGTGCGCTTCGCGATGCTCACGGGTGCCACTGCCGATCGCGACGCAGCCGTCGACACCTTCCAGTCGGGTCGCGCCGATGTGTTTCTCATCAGCCTCAAGGCCGGCGGCACCGGACTCAACCTCACCCGCGCCGACACCGTGATTCACTACGATCCGTGGTGGAATCCTGCGGCGCAGAACCAGGCCACCGATCGCGCGTACCGCATCGGCCAGGTCAATCCGGTGTTCGTCTACAAGCTGATCGTCGCCGGTAGCGTCGAGGAGCGCATGCTGCGGCTACAACAGCGCAAGCAATCTCTGGCCGATGCGCTGCTCGGGCACACCGCGGGCGCGGGCTTGTCTTGGAGCGAGGGTGACGTGGACGATCTGTTCGCGCCTCTGGCCGAGGACACCAGCAGCGAGGGCTAGCAGCCTTGCCCTTGCTTGGCGCCCAAGTTCCACGCGAACATGGGGAATGCGGTCGACAGTCGTTTTCACGATGGTGCTGGTCGCGCTGGGCGAAGTCGCCTGCGGCGGCGGCTCGGGATCTACGGCCGGCCAGGCTGATCGGGCTGACCGCGCGTCCGGGTGTGGATGCGATCCTGAGCGGCGGTCGCTGCCGCGCGAGAACCGAGGTGCTGCCCGGTTCTGGTCCTGGCTTGAGCCGGGCGGACCTCCTCGGGCGGAACTATGAATATTCTCGCGCAGTTCAGCACGCAGAGCCCCACACCGCGGACCGGAGCGAGATGCGTGTTGAGCGCGAGGCTGTTCTTGGATGAGGATGGCATCCACTCCCCCGCGTCCCCGCGCCGGGCTTGTCCGGCAAGTGGCGGAAGGCGGAAACACCGCGACTATCCAATTTGCCAGATGCTCCGCCTCAAGCAGCCCTGCGGCAGGATACGCTGGCAACCCGATGGACCAGTTCCCGCGCCACCACCGCGTTCCACCCACACCGGCCAGTTTGCTTCCGCTGCTGATGTACGGCGCCACCGCTTGTCAAGCCGGACCCGATGCAGATCGTCAGGGGAGCGAGGCGAGTACCAGCGAGACCGGAGCCGAGATGCCTGCGGAGTGGGCCGGGCACTCCGGGCACGCCGCTGTGGAAACTGAGTTCGCGTGGTACCGCCGCGTACATACCACGCTCCAATCTGACGGAACGTGGCTTGTCGAGGGCGATTTGAAGGTGGCGACCGAGGAGGGGGTCAGAGCGATGTACGATGCTTTCGTCTTTCGACACACTCCACCGCAGGATTCCCGAGAGGCAGATCAATCGGCAGATTGGTTGGCGGGATGGGATTCTGCTGACGTCATTCAGACAACCGAAACTTCGCCCAGGTCGACGACCAACTCACTGTCTGCCGGGGCTCCTGGACCGCAAGAAGCCGGCGTCGGCGTCGAGAACGGCTTGGATGTAACTCTCGACGTTCATCGCAAGCTGAATTTGACGTACTGTTTTGGATCTCTAGCTCTGGAGTCGACCTATAACGACCTGGGCGAGGCCGAAATCATTCGTATCGCGCGAGAGGTCGCAGGAGAATGGGAGCACGGCGTCGATGTTAACTTCGTTCATCTGCCCGAATTCGATGATACGGATGGCGGATTCGGAGCTCATGGCGCATGTTGTCCTCCACCCACAGCGCCGGGGGCGCCGGGCTGTCCGCAGAATAGTTCGCTGTATTTTCGCATTCGTGTCGCGGATCAGGCTGAGTGTAATCCGAATGAATGTAACGGATTCGTTACGTTCCTGGGGTCTCGACCGCCGGTGGCCCCAAACGTGCGAGAACTTGCAATCGGACTTCGTAGCCTCGGCACGAAGGAGGACCTGCAGGCTCTGTTTCGACATGAATTCGGTCACATACTCGGCCTGCAGCACGAGCACGCGCGATACGAAGACCAGCAGGAAGTCACCTGTCAAGGCGACCCTCAAGTCGCCCTGACAGAATACGACAAAGACTCGGTCATGTCATACGACTACTGTGATGGCGTGAACGAGGGCAATGACGAAATTAGTGTCCTTGATCGCCTGGGAGCGGCGTACCTCTACAATCTTCCTCACGAGCCGACGACAGGCGACTACGGTATGGCTCCAGGTCCCCCGTTCAACATTACTGATGACGTTTTCTGGTACTCTCCGAACAATAGTAAGTACTATGTGTGGCTGGGTATTCCCGGCGCTGACATCGATTTTCACGAGGTCGAGACGTGTTACGCAACAGCAGGCTGTCCGCCGCTGGTCGGCAACCTCAAGCCGTTCTCCCTGAATACAGGTGGCGACTTTTTTCAAGATGTGTTCCTGTACGGCCCGTATGCGGACTATCCTGATCGGCTTCTGAAGTCGCTGGGCAACGGGATTTTCGAGGTTCACAACAAGTCTGTGACCGTGTCGCGGTATGTTCCAACGGTTCTGCCGGCGCACGCTGCGGCGACCGACGATATACTGTTCTATCGTCCAGGGAGCGGGAATGACGTGATGTGGCATCCATCCACGCCGACCAACTTCGCATCAGTCGGAGTCTCTGCAACGGACTACTACTTTCCGGTATCGGGCCGTTTTGCAGGCGTGCAGTGGCAGACGATGTGGTACCGTCCAATGAATGTCAGCAGTCCAGTCTGGACGTGGACAGGCGAGCACGTAAAAGCTACGAGCAGCACAAACCATAACGGCCTCGCCGGTGGCCTCGCCTACGTGCCATTGGTCGGGGAGTTCGTCAACGACGCCATAGGATTCGAGGAGATTGCTTGGTATGCTCCCTTTGCCGAGGACGTTGGTGACCGCCTGGTCGTATGGGATCGCCTTCCGTCGCAAAATGCTGCGGTCTTCAGTTTCGCGTCGGGTGTCCCAAGGTACATGAAGGCTGTCGTTGGACGATTCGATGTGCCAGGTCCTCGCGACCAGATCCTCTTCTACGCCGACGATGACGACGGTGGGACGAACCAAGTTTGGGATCTCGATCTGCCCAACGGTGCGAATATCGAATATTCCTTGCCGGTCCTGGGTGGCGACTTCTCGGCTGTCGTGGGCGATTTCAATGGTGACTCATGCGATGATATCTTGTGGTTTGCTCCGCACGCGATGACAAGTCGAGTATGGCGCTCGGACTGCGACGGGAACTTCGACGAGGTGGAACCCGTGGCGCATCCAGCATCGGCCTACCCGGTCGGCTACGGGGTAGGGTATATGAGGCCGCTGTGAGGCCATCCCCGCCCCGATTTCAGCGCATCTAGCGAAGGGGGCTGCCGACGCCGGTGCGGGCAAGATATGCGGCCTTAGATCGGTCGTCGGCGTGCACGCTGGGCCGCACCGCACGCACGCACTCCGACTTTCGACTTTGTAGCGCGCCGCGCCGCCGGCGGTGAGGGGTGAGGCACGCTACGACGACCTGAGGACGCATCGCGGGAGACGCGGCTTGGGTCGAGAGTTCGTTGAAAATCGCGAGCGCCGCGGTGTGAGTGCGCGGAGTTCGCGGCGTCGATTCACGGCAGAACTTCGCGGGTGATGTCGACGATCAGCAGGGGCTCAACCTCTTGAAGGTCGCAGTCGATGGTGAACGCCCGCGGGGTTTCGGTGCCGATGTCGGCGACCGCGACGCCGCACCCCAGCCCAGCTGGCCCGAGCGCCTCGGGCGCGAGGATGGCGTACAAACCATCGCCGATCTCCGCGGACATGGCGGAGTGCAGCAGGCGGAAGAAGTCGTTCTCCACTAGCTCGACGTCGTCGATGTGCAACTCGGTCGCGACGAACATTGCGCGCGAGAGATCTCCATCGAGCGGCATGCGCT
>CANLQR010000221.1 GCA_947492135.1 Deltaproteobacteria bacterium
CTGACACGCGGGCCCGCGTCATCGCTATACTCCGCGCGCCTGGGGGTCACCCGGGAGAGCAACGCCATGAACGACGCAGAACGCGGGCTCGGATCCTCCATCCGCGAGATCCTCTTTTCCCGCGAAACGATTTCGACGCGAGTCGGCGAGCTAGCCTCCGCGATTGCGCATGACTACCGCCGGCGCAAGCCGCTGGTGGTCGGCGTGCTCTCGGGTTGCTTCCCGTTGATGGCCGATCTGGTGCGTGGCATCGACATCCCGCTCGAGGTGGACTTCATGGCGGTGTCGTCCTACGGCGGCAACACCGTGTCGTCGGGCGTCGTCCGCATCCTCAAAGACCTCAATCAAGCGATTGACGGGCGCGACGTGCTGTTGGTCGAGGACATCGTCGATACCGGGTTGACGTTGCGCTACCTGCTCGACAACTTGCAGACCCGACGCCCAGCCTCGATCGAGGTGTGCACGCTGCTCGACAAGCAGGAGGCCCGCACAGAGCGCCTGGACGCCCGCTACGTCGGTTTTCGCTGTCCCAACGAGTTCGTGGTCGGCTATGGCCTCGACTACGCCGGGCTCTACAGAAACCTCCCCTATATCGGCGTGCTCAAGCCTGAAGTCTACGCGAACTCCTAGGTCCCCATGGCTTCAGCCCTCGACATCACGACGATTCGCGACATCGGCATCATGGCCCACATCGATGCGGGCAAGACGACCACGACGGAGCGGATTCTCTTCTATACGGGCATCACGCACCGGATGGGCGAGGTTCACGACGGCGCGGCCGTGATGGACTACATGCCGCAAGAGCAAGAGCGCGGCATCACGATCACCGCCGCCGCCACCACCTGCATCTGGCGTGAGCACCGGATCAACATCATCGACACACCGGGCCACGTCGACTTCACGGTCGAGGTCGAGCGGTCGTTGCGGGTGCTCGACGGCGCCGTAGCGGTGTTTGACGCGGTGTCGGGGGTCGAGCCCCAATCCGAGACGGTGTGGCGCCAGGCCGACCGCTACAGGGTGCCGCGGCTCGCGTTCGTGAACAAGCTCGACCGCGTCGGCGCCACGCTCGAGCTGACCGTCAACATGCTGCGCGATCGATTGGCGGCGCACCCGATGGTCGCGCAGATCCCCATCGGGCTCGAAGGCGAGTTCTCGGGCATCGTCGATCTGCTCGATCTCGAGGTCCTGCGCTTCGAGGGCGAGAGTGGCGAAAAGGTCGTGCGCTCGCCGCTAGCGGCCTGTGGCGACGATGCGCTGATCGAGGCGGCCCACGCCGCTCGCTTGGCGCTGATCGAGGCGGTCGGTGAGGTCGACGACGAAGTGATGGTCGCGTATCTCGAGCAGGGTGCTGACGTGTCGGCCGCGGTCCTGCGTCCGGCGATGCGGCGTGCGACGATCGCCAACCGCGGTGTGGTGGTGCTGTGCGGCAGTTCGCTGAAGAACAAAGGCGTGCAGCCGCTGCTCGACGCGGTCATCGAGTTCCTGCCGGCGCCCAGCGACATGCCGCCGGTGCAGACCCACCGCACCAGTGACGGTGCGCTGGTCGAACGGTCGCCGCGCTACGAAGAGCCGTTCCTCGCGCTCGCGTTCAAGGTCCTGTTCGACCCACACCGTGGGCCGCTGGTGTTCTTCCGGGTGTATTCGGGCAAGCTCCGCATCAAGGACGCCCTGCAAAACACCTCGAGATCGCGCAAAGAGAAGCCCCAGCGCCTGCTGCAGGTGCATGCCAACAAGACCACCGAGATCGACGAGGTCGGTGTCGGCAACATCGCGGCGGCCGTGGGGCTCAAGTTCACGAGCACCGGCGACACCCTGATTCTCGCGGACGACAAGGAGAGTGTGGTGCTCGCGGGCATGCAGATCCCCGAGCCGGTGATCTTCCGGGCAATCGAGGCCAAGACCGCGGCCGACCAGTCCGCGCTCGACGAGGCGCTCGCGCGGTTCCTCCGCGAGGATCCGAGCTTTCGCGTGCAGCAGGACCGCGACTCGGGCCAGACCTTGGTGTGCGGGCAGGGTGAGCTGCACCTCGAGATCATCATCGACCGCTTGATGCGTGAGCATCGACTCGAGGTGCACGTCGGCAAGCCCCAAGTGGCTTACCGCGAGACCCTCGCCCGACCCTTCAAGAAGACGCTGGAGTACGAGCGCGAAATGGGCGGCAAGCGCCAGTACGCGAAGGTGACCCTGGAGTTGACGCCGCGGGAGCGCGGCTCTGGGAATGCCTTCGAGTCGACGGTGCCCAAGACCCCGTCAGGACAACCGGGACTGCCGCCGGTGTTCGTGCAGTCGTGCAAGACCGGCAACGAGGACGCGCTGACCCGCGGGCCTCTGCTCGGCTACCCGGTCGTGGACGTCGGCGTGACGCTGAGCGGGGCGATGTTCCGCGATGGTGACTCCAGCGATGCGAGCTTCCAGGCCGCGTCGGCGATGGCGACCATGCAGGCCTTCGAAGAGGCTGGGGCGGTGCTCCTCGAGCCGACCATGGCGGTCGAGGTGGTGGTTCCCGACGATTTTACCGGCAACGTGGTCTCCGACCTCAACGGCCGCCGCGGGCGGATCATGGGCATGGAGCCGGCTCGCGCAGCGGTGGAGGGTGGGCGCAGCACCGCGCAGATCGTTCGTGCTGAGGTGCCGCTGGCCGAGGTGGTCGGCTACGCCACCGCAATCCGCTCGGCGACTCAGGGGCGCGCGAGCTACACGATGCAGTTCAGCCACTACGAAGAGGTGCCCAAGGATGTGCAGGCCGCGATCATCGCGCGGCTGCGCGGGTACTAGACCGAGCGATCCGCGTCGTTCGCGGGTGGCTTCCGGAGTCGCGAGGCCGCGGCCCCGCTTGCGCGAGGTGATGCTCCGCGGCGCGCGGAGGCGAATCGAACGCACGATCTCGCAAGCCGCGGATCGCCGCAAAACCTCCCTGAGCGGCACCAAATCGGCCCAAAATGCCATGATTCGTGCGCTGGCACACGCACACGAAGGCACACATGCACAAAACGACCAGACCCCCTGCTTGCGATCCGCGAACCCCTTGGGTATAGAAGCCCGCCCCGAGTCAGCGACTCGAGGCCGAGCGAAACCTCGATTCACGTCAGGGACACCAGGCACCAAGCCGACAGCGAAACGGAAACGAGATTCTCATGCGCCGCGACTCCTGCACCCGATGACGGTGCAATAGCCGGCGCCTCGGCCGACGGACTAGAAAGCCCTCACGCTTTTTGACCGTCGGTACGGCTCCGACCGAGCGACACCCAATCCCCGCCTCCGTGCGTGGGTCTGGATCGACCGGTTCGCGGGCCCTCCGTCGTCCCTCGAGTTCTCACCACAGACGACCAACCCGCGACCCGCAGAGGAATCAGACCATGGCGAAGGAAAAGTTCGTTCGCGATAAGCCCCACGTGAACATCGGCACCATCGGGCACGTGGATCACGGCAAGACCACCCTGACCGCGGCGATCACCAAGGTGCTCGCGTCGCGCGGCTGGGCTGCTGCCATCCCCTTCGATCAGATCGACAAGGCGCCTGAAGAACGGGCCCGCGGGATCACGATCTCGACGGCGCACGTGGAGTACAACTCCGAAAAGCGTCACTACGCGCACGTCGACTGCCCCGGGCATGCCGACTACATCAAGAACATGATCACCGGTGCCGCCCAGATGGACGGCGCAATCCTGGTGGTCGCCGCGACCGACGGACCAATGCCTCAGACCCGCGAGCACGTTCTGCTCGGCAAGCAGGTTGGCATCCCGAAGATGGTGGTGTTCTTGAACAAGTGCGACATGGTCGACGACGTCGACATGCTCGAGTTGGTCGAGGAAGAGCTTCGAGATCTGCTCACGAAGTACGAGTACGACGGCGCCAACGCCCCGATCGTGCGCGGTTCGGCGCTCAAGGCCCTCAATGCTGCCAACTGGGAGCACGAGGATGCCAAGTGCGTGTTCGAGCTCATGAACGCCTGCGACTCGTGGATCCCGGAGCCGATCCGCGAACTCGACAAGCCGTTCCTGATGCCCGTCGAAGACGTGTTCACGATCTCGGGACGCGGCACGGTCGCAACCGGACGCATCGAGCGTGGCATCATCAAGGTCAGCGAGGAAATCGAGATCGTCGGGCTTCGTCCGACCGTCAAGACTGTCATCACTGGCGTCGAGATGTTCCGCAAGCTGCTCGAGGAGGGTCGCGCCGGTGACAACGCCGGTCTGCTCCTTCGCGGCGTGAAGCGTGAGGACGTCCTGCGCGGGCAGGTGCTCTGCAAGCCCGGCTCGATCACACCGCACGCCAACTTCATGGCGCAGGTGTACGTCCTCAAGAAGGAGGAGGGTGGTCGCCACACTCCGTTCTTCAAGGGCTACCGTCCGCAGTTCTACTTCCGTACCACCGATGTGACCGGCGACATCCAGCTGCCCGAAGGCGTGGAGATGGTGATGCCCGGCGACAACATCGAGGTCGAAGTGAAGCTGATCAGCACGATCGCGTGCGAAGTCGGGGTGAAGTTCGCGATTCGCGAGGGCGGCAAGACCGTCGGCGCGGGCGTGGTGACCAAGATCCTGGCCGACGTGAAGGTGCCGTAACGGCGCCGTAGGCAGCCGGCTCGACGAAACGAGCCGGCTGCTTTCATCTTCCCTCTTGAACTTGCCTCTTGTCTCTTGTCTGGCCCGCCGCTCGTTTCCTGGAGCACTCCGATGGACAACCTCAAGATCCGGATCCGCCTCAAGGCGTACGACCACAAGCTCCTCGACCAGTCGGCTCGCGAGATTGCGGACACGGCGCGGCGCACGGGTGCGACGGTCGCCGGCCCCATTCCGCTGCCGACCAAGATCAACAAGTACACCGTGCTGCGCGGTCCGTTCATCGACAAGAAGTCGCGTGAACAGTTCGAGATCCGCACCCACAAGCGGCTCCTCGACATCCTCGAGCCCAACAAGCAGACCCTCGACGCTCTCATGAAACTCGACCTGTCGGCCGGCGTCGACGTCGAGATCAAGACCTGAGCCGTTAGGACGTAACCGCCATGGCGAAGCTTTCCGTCATCGACCTCTCCGGCAACACCACCGGCTCCATCGACCTCGACGACGCCGTGTTCGGCGGCGAGGTCAGAGAGCACCTGCTGTGGGAGGTCGTCCGTTCACAGCGTGCCGCCAAGCGACGTGGTACCGCCAAGGTGAAGGGCCGAAGTGAGGTCAACCTCACCAAGGACAAGTTCGTGAAGCAGAAGGGGTCAGGAGGCGCGCGCCACGGCAGCAAGCGCACCAACCTCTTCCCGAAGGGTGGTCGTGTGCACGGCCCCGTGCCCCACCTTTACATCCTTCACGTCAACAAGAAGGCGATGGCCGGCGCGCTGCGCTCGGTGCTGTCGCTGCGGGCGAAGGCTGGCGACCTCCTGGTCATCAAGGAGTTCGCGGGCGAGGCGCCCAAGACCAAGATCTTGGCCAAAGGCCTCGTGGCGCTCAAGACTCCTCGTGCGCTGCTGATCGACAGCGGTGACAACGTCTGGTTGCGGCGCACCGCGGGAAATCTGGCCCAGGCCGACTTCCTCGATGTCCGCGGCATCAACGTCTACGACATCCTGCGCTACCCCAAGCTCCTGATCGCCGAGGGCGTCATCCGCGAGCTCGAGGCGCGCCTGCTCAAGACGGTGCCGACGCGCGCCGCAACGGTGGAAACATGATCACGCCGCATCAAATCATCGTGCGTCCGATCGTGACCGAGAAGAGCAACGACCTGGTTGCCAACAACAACCAGTACGTCTTCGAGGTTCACAAGGACGCCAACAAGATCGCCATCCGGGCGGCCGTCGAGATGGTCTTCGGCGTTCGCGTGGAGGCCGTGCGCACCCAGGTGGTGCGCTCCGATCTGCGCCGTGTGGGCAAGTACTACGGACGCAAGCCGGCGTGGAAGAAGGCCATCGTGACCCTTCATCACGAGGATTCCATCGACCTGTACGGCGAGGAGAGCTAAGGCCATGGGCATCAAGAAGTACAAGCCGACGTCGCCCGGACGTCGCACCATGTCGGTGAGCGACAAGGCCGACGTCACGGCGCAGACGCCCCACAAGGCTCTCACCGGATTTCGTCACCGTAGCCAAGGCCGCAACAACGGCGGGCGCATCACCTCGCGGTTCCGCGGCGGTGGTCACAAGCGCCTGTATCGCGAGATCGACTTCAAGCGCGACAAGTTCGGGGTTCCCGGCAAGATCGCGACCATCGAGTACGATCCGAACCGCTCCGCTCGTATCGCGTTGGTCCACTACGCCGACGGAGAGAAGCGCTACATCCTCGCCCCCGCGGGGCTCGAGGTCGGCCAGAGCATCGTGGCGGCCAGCAAGGCCGACATCACGCCTGGCAACTCGCTGCCGCTGCGCGTGGTCCCGTCCGGCACCGAAATCCACAACGTGGAGCTCAAGGTCGGTCGTGGCGGTCAACTTGTCCGTGCCGCCGGTGGCGTCGCCCGACTGATGGCCCGCGACGGTGACTGGGTTCTGGTGCGGCTGCCCTCGGGCGAGCTCCGCAAGGTCCACGCCGACTGTCGCGCCACCATTGGCACGCTGTCGAACAGCGAGCACAACCACATCACCATCGGCAAAGCCGGGCGAACCCGCTGGCTTGGCCGTCGTCCTCACAACCGCGGTGTGACCATGAACCCGGTCGATCACCCGATGGGCGGTGGCGAAGGCCGTACGTCCGGTGGCGGACATCCTCGTTCGCCGTGGGGCAAGCAGACCAAGGGTCTGCGAACCCGCAACAACAAGCGCACGGACGTCTTCCGCGTCTCTCGCCGTGCCAAGTAGCACTTAGGAGCCCACCATGCCCCGTTCGGTACGCAAAGGCCCTTTCGTCGACGATCACCTGCTCGTGAAGGTGGAAGCGACGGCGTCGGAGAAACAGCGTCGCGCGATCAAAACCTGGTCGCGACGCTCCACCATCTTGCCGACGTTCGTGGGGGCAAACCTCATGGTCCACAACGGCAACAAGTTCATCCCGGTCTACGTGACCGAGAACATGGTCGGACACAAGCTCGGTGAATTCGCCCCGACGCGAACGTTCCGCGGACACGCGGCCGATCGCAAGGCGAAGAAGGGCGATCGGTAATGTCCACCGCACGCCTCTCCAACTGCCGCATTGCGCCACGCAAGCTCCGCGTGCTCGCCAAGATGCTCCGCGGCATGCCCGTGACCTCGGCGATCAACTCGCTGCGCTTCATGAACAAGTCGGGCTCGCGGGAGTTCTTCAAGCTGCTGGTCTCGGCCGTCGCCAACGCCGAAGACAAGGGCAACTCGGACGTCGACAAGCTGGTGGTCCGCACCGTACTCGTCGACCAGGGCCCAACCCTCAAGCGCTGGCGTCCCCGCGCCATGGGCCGCGCCAACCGAATCAACAAGAAGACCAGCCACGTGTTCGTGGAGGTCTCCGAGCCCGCTGTCGCCGCCGGCTAAGGCCGAGTTCGCTCGTCAAGTTCGCTCGCCAAGTTCGCACCAGGATTAATCCACGATGGGTCAGAAAACACATCCGATCGGGTTCCGACTCGGGGTCTGCAAGACCTGGAACAGCAAGTGGTTCGAGAGCCAGCGCTATCGTCAGTGGCTGCACGAGGATCTCAAGCTGCGCCGGTACCTGAAGAACAAGCTCTTCGCTGCCAGCATCAGCGAGATCACCATCGAGCGCGCTGCCAACAAGGTGAAGATCAACATCTTTTCCGCGCGACCGGGGATCATCATCGGCAAGCGCGGCGCCGGCGTCGAGCAACTGAAGAAGGACCTGCAGAAGGTCACGCAGTCCGAGGTGTTCATCAACATCCAGGAAGTGCGCAAGGCCGAGGTCAACGCCCAGCTGGTGGCCGAGAACATCGCGCAGCAGCTCGAGCGTCGCATCGCCTTCCGTCGTGCGCTCAAGCGCGCGATGCAGACGGCCATCAAGTTCGGCGCCAAGGGCATTCGCGTCAACGCAGCCGGTCGACTCGGTGGCGGCGAGATGTGCCGTCGCGAGTGGTACCGCGAGGGTCGGGTTCCGCTGCACACGCTGCGCGCGGACATCGACTACGGCTTCACGGTTGCCCGCACCAAGGCCGGTTCCATCGGCGTCAAGTGCTGGATCTTCAAGGGCGAGGTCTACGACCACCGACTCGGTGGTGGCGGACAGCTCGACCGTTTCCCGCACCCGCAGCAGCGAGACAGGTGAGTAGGTCATGCTGACACCAGCACGCGTCAAGTTCCGCAAGGTCTTCAAGGGCCGCATGGCGGGTCGGGCCAAGGGCGGAGATACCGTCGACTTTGGCGACTACGGCCTCCAGGCCACCACCTGCGGTTGGCTGACCTCGCGTCAGATCGAGGCCGCTCGCGTGGCGATCAATCGCCACATCAAGCGCGGTGGCAAGCTCTATGTCCGGGTTTTCCCCGACAAGCCGGTCTCCAAGAAGCCTGCCGAAACCCGCATGGGTAAGGGCAAAGGCGGTCCCGAGTATTGGGTCGCCGTCGTACGCCCGGGCCGGGTCATCTACGAGCTCGAGGGGATCAGTGAGCAGCTGGTGAAGGAGGCGTTTCACCGCGCTCATCACAAGCTCCCGGTCAACACCCGGATCATCAAGAGGGAGGCTGCGCTGTGAAGGCTTCCGAGATCCGCGACAAGAACGACGAAGAACTCGTCACGCTGGAGAAAGACCTGCGTGACCAGCTGGTGAAACTCAGCATCGCCCGCGCCACGCAGCGCATGCGCAACAGTTCCCAGCTCAGCATCATCAAGCGCAACATCGCGCGCATCAAGACGATTCAGGGCCAGCGCGCACTGGGTCTCGGACAGGGGGCCGCATGAGCACCGAGCAAACCGAGCAGAAAGAGGCGGCTACCCTCGACCGCCGCAAGCGCCAGCTGATGGGGACCGTGGTCTCCAGCAAGATGGAAAAGACCTGCATTGTGCAAGTCACGCGGCGCTACAAGCACACGAAGTACAAGAAGTACGTCGTCGAGCGGCGCCGATACAAGGCCCACGACGAGCGCAACGAGGCAGGCGTCGGTGATCGCGTGATGATCGTCGAGTGCCGACCGATCTCGAGAGACAAGCGGTGGCGGCTCCAGTCCGTGCTGGAGAAGGCTGAGGCGGTATGATCCAGATCGAATCAGTCCTCGATGTCGCCGACAACTCGGGCGCGCGCAGGGTGTTCTGCATCAAGGTGCTCGGCGGCTCGAAGCGTCGGTACGCTTCGGTAGGCGACGTCATCGTGGTCTCCATCCGCGACGCCTTGCCCAACAGCAAGGTCAAGCGAGGGTCGATCATGAAGGCCGTGGTCGTGCGCTGCAAGAAGGGCCTTCGCCGGTCCGACGGCAGCGTGATCCGCTTCGACACCAACAGCGCGGTGCTGATCGACGCCCAGAAGCAGCCGATCGGAACCCGCATCTTCGGGCCTGTCGCACGCGAGTTGCGCGCGAAGAAGTTCCTCAAGATCATCAGTCTCGCGCCGGAGGTGCTGTGATGGCACGGGTACGTCAAGGCGACAACGTCGTGGTGATCGCGGGCAAAGAGAAGGGCACGCGCGGGCGGGTCATTCGCGTGATTCCCAAGGATGACCGTGTGCTCATCGAGGGCATCAACATCCGCACCAAGCACATCAAGCCCAACCAGGCCAACCCTCAGGGTGGTCGGGTCAAGCGCGAGTTTCCGATTCACCTGTCGAACGTGATGCTTGCCGATCCAAAGACCGGCGAACCCACCCGCGTTCGCATCTCTATCCTGGCCGACGGTCGTCACGTTCGCGTGGCGGTCAAATCCGGCGAGCAGATCGATAAGTAGGAGCGACCACCATGGCCGAAGCAAAAGCAAAAGCAGCAGGTGGGCCCGCACCCGGCAAGAAGAAGAAGGACGCCGGCTTTGCCTACAAGTTCAAGAATCCGATGGACGTGGCGGACGCTCGCGACTCGAGCGAGCTGCCACGGCTGCTGACCAAGTATCGCGAGACCGTGCGCCCCTCGCTGGCAAGCGAGTTCAGCTACGGCAACGCGATGGAGATTCCACGCCTCCAGAAGATCACGCTCAACATCGGGTTGGGCGAAGCACTTCGGATCCCCAAGCTCCTCGAGCAGGCGTTCGAGGCGCTGGGCAACATCTCCGGCCAGCGGCCGGTGGTGACCCGGGCCAAGAAGTCGATCGCGACGTTCAAGCTCCGTGAAGGGCAGAAGATCGGGTGCATGGTCACGCTTCGTGGCGTGCGCATGTGGGAGTTCTTCGACCGTCTGATCTCCGTCGCTCTACCGCGTACGCGCGACTTTCGTGGGCTGAGCCGCAAGGGCTTCGATGGCCGCGGCAACTACACCATGGGCGTAAAAGAGCTACTCATCTTCCCCGAGGTCGACATCGACAAGCTCGAGAAGGTGCCCGGCATGAACGTCTGCATTCACACCAGCGCCCGCTCCGACGATGAAGGTCGCGCGCTGCTTTCCCACCTCGGCGTCCCGTTCCGGGCGGCCTGAACAGGAGGGTTCGTAACCATGTCAATGACCGATCCCATTGCCGACATGCTCTCGCGGATCCGCAACGCGGTGTCTGCGAACCACCGCACGCTGACCATGCCGGGCAGCAAACTCAAGCTGCGGCTGGCCCAGATTCTCAAAGAAGAGGGCTACATCGAAGAGGCGAGCTGGAAGGACGAAGGTCCACAGGGCGCCATCGAGATCAAGCTGCGCTGGCACGAAGGCCAGTCCGCCATCGAAGGTATCAAGCGCATCAGCCGGCCCGGCCAGCGGTGCTACTGCGCAGGCAAAGAGATTCCCAAGATCCGCAACGGACTGGGCATTCTCATTGTCTCGACGAGTCGAGGCATCATGACCGACCGAGCCGCGCGTAAAGCCGGCGTGGGCGGCGAGTTGATGTGCAGCATCTGGTGAGAGAGAAGGTATTCTCATGAGCCGAATCGGAAATGCACCTGTCACCTTGCCCAAGGGCGTCACTCTGACGACCGTTGGACGCACCGTGTCAGCCAAGGGCCCCAAAGGTACGCTCACCTTCGAAATCCCCGATGGGGTGACGATGGAGCAGGCTGACGGCCGCCTCGTCTTCAAGCGGGCAGGGGACGACAACCGGTCGCGGGCGATGCACGGCATGGTCCGCGCTCGGATCGCGAACCTCGTCACCGGCGTCGCGACCGGGTTCACCCGGGAGCTCGAGATCATCGGCGTCGGCTATCGCGCCGCGGTCAAGGGCCAGGTGCTCGAGCTCACCCTGGGCTACTCGCATGGCGTGAGCTATCAGCTGCCCGCCGGTGTGAGTGCCGAGGTCGCCAAAGACGGCAGGGTCATCCTGACTGGTGCCGACCGCGTCGCACTCGGGCAGTGTGCCTCGGACATCCGCAGCTTCCGTCCGCCGGAGCCGTACAAGGGCAAGGGCGTGAAGTACGCTGGCGAAACGATCCTCCGCAAAGAGGGTAAGCGCGGCAAAAAGTAGGTTCCATCATGACGACCAAAGCAATCGACCAACGGATGCGGCGCAAGCGACGAGTTCGCGCGCGCGTGACTGGGACCTCCGAGCGGCCGCGCATGACGGTCTTCCGCAGCAACAAGCACATCTACGTTCAGGTTGTCGACGACAACCTGGCGGTGTCCTTGGCGGCTGTGTCGACGCTCAGCAAGGAAGTGAAGGCCAAGCTCGAGGGTCAGGACAAGACCGGCGAAGCCAAGGTCATCGGCGCTGCGATCGCCGAGGCGTGCAAGGGCAAGGGCATCACCAAGGTCGTCTTCGACCGCAACGGCTACGCTT
>CANLQR010000222.1 GCA_947492135.1 Deltaproteobacteria bacterium
ATATGCCAGCGATGCGCGCCGACCGCCGTGAAGAGTCCTCCGAGCGCCGCGAGCCGAGCCGGCCGAGTCCGCAACGACGCTGGGATGGTGACGACGCGCTCGGCGGGCTGGGGGTCGGTGGTGGCGGCGGCGGACCCAGCAGCGGCGAAGATCGCCCGCCCAAGTCCGATCCCTACGACGGCGACCTCAAGGTGATCATGGAGGAGATCGCCGCAGGTCGGAACGATCACGCGCTCGAGCTTGCCCAGGCCTGGCGGGCGCGTGCACCCGGCGATGTCCTCGCACTCGTGGGGCTCGGCGAAGCACTCGAGGCCATCGGCGACCTTCGTGGAGCGGCCCGGGCGTACGGCTCGATCATCGATCTATTTCCGTCGCGCACCGATCTACGCCGAATGGCTGGCGAGCGGCTCGAGAAGCTCGGCTCCGAGGGCGCGGCGCTGGCACTGGACACCTACGAGAAGGCCGTCGCGCAGCGTCCGGATCATCCCAGCAGCCATCGGCTCTACGCCTTCGCGTTGTTGCGGGCCAAACGCCACGAGGAGGCCTTCAACGCGATCATCGCCGGCATCGATCGTGAGTATCCGGGTGGGCGTTTCGCCGAGGTACAGCGGATTCTTCGCGAGGATCTCGGGCTCATCGCGGCGGCGTGGCTTGCGGCCGAGCCCAGCCGTGAACCCACGATCGCCCGCGCGGTGGGTGAGCGCCACGTGAGCATCGATGGTCGTCCCTCCGTCCGCTTCGTGCTCAACTGGGAAACCGATGCGAACGATGTCGACCTCCATGTGTTCGACGGTCGGGGAAATCACGCTTCGTTCCGCAACAAGACCTTGGCGTCGGGCGGTGAACTCTACGCCGATGTGACCACGGGCTATGGGCCCGAGTGCTTCACGATTCAAGACCAACCGACGGCGTTCCCCTATCAGGTGCAGGCCCACTACTTTGGCCGCGGCCCGATGGGTTACGGCATGGGCAAGCTCGAGGTGATCGAGCACGACGGCGCCGGCCATCTCACCTTCATCGAGCAGCCATTCGTGCTGATGAAGGACAGTGCCTTCATCGATCTGGTGAAGCTCGACGGCAAGCCCTCCAAGGGCGGCGGCGAGGTCGCCCGCCCCCGCGAGCGGCTGCGCGAGCGCGCTGCGGTCAAGTGACGAGTCCCTCGATCCGATCGGGCGAGATCCACTCGTCCCACGACTCGTCCCACGCTTCGAAGCGCACCAGGTGCATGCCGTGGCGTGCGGCCAGGACCACGGCCGGATAGCACTGGCCAGCATGCTTGACCGACACCGGCTCGCCGGGCGTGAGCTCCGGAGGGCACCACGTCCGCACGTCTTGCTCGTCGACGCTGCTGCAGGTGTCGTCGTCGACCCAGCGCAGCTCATAGGCCTGATCGCGCGCGTCGAGGATCTCGGCGCGACACCACTTGGTATCCTGGCGGGCCTCGATGAACTCGCCTTGGCGTGGGTGGGCTCGCGGCGTCGCCTTGCCCAGCGCGAAGGTCGAGGGAAATCCGTTGGCCACCGCGAACGAGCACACCTGACCATCGATCACGCTCAGTCGACGCTCGGCATAGCGCGCGAGTTCGTCCAGGCGCAGCACCCCGTCCGCGTCGAGATCGACGAACACCCGGCCGAGCAACGCGTCGATCCAGCAGTTGGTGAAGGTCCAGGCGCCCGTCGAGGTCTCGGTCGACAACGACGAGCCCAGCGCTGCGTAGGCCACCCGACCGGCGCGCAGTGGGGCCTCGAGCGCCAGCGATCCCGAGTAGCAGCAGTCGGCGGTGAGGATCGCCATCTCGCCCCGAAAGTGACGCTCGATCCACGCGAAGATCGCGGACACCGGCAGCCGCGCATCGCGGAGCTTGAATGAGCCGCGGCCGTGCTTTTCGTCGCGGGCGCCATGGCCCGCGTAGTACACGATGAGTTGATCGCCGGGAGCCGTGCGTTGGAGGTGGGCAACGAACGCCGCCTCGAACGCGGCCGTGGTGGCCTCGGCGTCCTTGAGGAAGGTGATGTTCTCGGTCGGCACGCCGCGCTGTTCGAGGGTCTCGATCAACACCGCGTCGCGCCGGCCCTCGAGCGGCCAGTGGACCTTGTCGGCGTATTGCAATACGCCGACCGCGAAGACGTGCGTGCGCTGGGGTTGCCAGTGATGAACGATGGCCATGGTTGCGGGGTTCGACTCTACCGCGACCACGGCCTCCGCGGTCCGGTTGCCAAGGCGGTCGTCCATCGACGCGACGCCGCCTGCCGTCGGGTGTCACGCTCGCCGCACGACGTCGACCAGCGCGGCGATCAACGCTGTCGCGCCGACCGGCACCAACAAGATCGCCAGCCCGGGATCCCCGTCGAAAAACCACACGCCTCCGAGAAAAAATCCCGCAGGCACGCCCGCGCTGCCCGCAAGCATCAAACCTGACGTCCGCCGCGGATTCGCCAGCGCCGATACCAGCCCGGTGCGGACGCCGGCTGCGAAACCGAGATTCACCAGCGCCAGCAAGGCCCCGTGCGCATGCGCCAAGCGAAACATCGTGCGCCGGGTGTCGACGTCGACGTCGACATAGAACCCGGCGCGAAAGCCCTGCAAGGACTCGAGCACCAGGCCCGCGGTCATGAACACCAGCAGCGCCCACCAGCCGAAGCGATGGTGACGCCGGGCCAAGGCCGCGCTCGCGCCGTCGTCGTCGTCGTCGATCACCGCAGCCCCTTCGTCACTTGAACCCGCGTGGCGACCTTCAGAGGCCCCGCATCTCGGACGCGCTCGCCATCCGCGACCACCGATGGTGCCCGGGCCGCGGCTTTTCTGCTACGGTGCCGCGCCAAATCGACGATCGCATGAGTTCGCCATCCACGTCCGGGCCGCGTCGCCCACGAGTCTGCATCCTCCACGTCGGGGGCACGATCGGGATGACGCACTCGCCCGAGGGCATGCGACCCGAACCCGGGGTGCTCGAGCGGTTTCTCGACGCGATGCCCGAGCTGCATGGCCCCGATGTTCCGTGGCATCACCTCGAGCGTCTCGATCCATTGCTCGACAGCGCAGACATGGGCCCGAACGACTGGGCTCGGATCGCCCAGGCCATCGTCGAGCGCGATCAAGAGTTCGACGGCTTCGTGGTGTTGCACGGCACCGACACGATGGTCTACACCGCGTCGGCGCTGAGCTTCCTGCTCTCGGGGTTGCGCAAGCCGGTGGTGCTGACCGGCTCACAGCTCAGCCTCGAGCACGTGCGCAGCGACGGCCGCGAGCACATCATCACCTCGCTGATCATTGCCGGGACCCTGCCGATCCCCGAGGTCTGCATCTACTTCGCCTCGCGGTTGCTGCGGGGCAATCGCACCCAGAAGATCCACAACAGCGACTTTGTCGCGTTTGGCAGCGGCAACCTCGAGCCGCTCGCGACCGTGGGCGTGGGAATCACCGTCAACGACCACTTGATCAGGCCTGCGGGTGCGGGCCTGCCCCAGCGCGTTGCACTGATCCGCGAGCCTCAGGTTGCCGCTTTGCGGGTGTTTCCGGGCATCGGGCGCGCGGTCGTCGAGGGCTCGCTCGGTCCTCATGTCGAGGGGCTCGTGCTCGAGAGCTACGGCGCCGGGACCTTTCCGACCCGCGATCTGGGATTGCTCGAGCCGATCGCCGCCGCAACCTCGCGCACGCCGCCGACGATCGTGGTCAACTGCTCGCAGTGCCACGGTGGCGTGGTGCGGCAGGACGACTACGCGGGGGCGCGCCGTCTGGGCAACGCGGGCGTCATCTCGGGCCACGACATGACGCCCGAGGCGGCCCTGACCAAGCTGTATTGTCTGCTCGGGATCGGGATGCCGCACATCGACGTGCGCCGCGCGATGGGTGAAGACCTCGCCGGCGAGCTGGACCCGCGGGCCGCGCAGCGCGAGGCTTAGTCACGGATGAATGCAATCCAACCGATCCAACTGATCATGCTCGCCGCGATGCTGTGGGTATCCGCGTGTGGCGGGGGCGAGTCCGCCGAGGCGGGCAAGGCCGGCGCGAAGGCGAGCGCACCCGCTGCCAACGCGGGGCCGAAACTGATCGGTTACGATCTGCGCCGCTTGCGTCCCAAAGATGGGGAGACGCTGACCGCGATGTTCGATCGAATGCACGCCCAGGCGACCGGGGAGGGCAAGCGCACCGCGGTGCTGTTCTCGGCCGACTGGTGCGAGCCCTGTCGCAAGCTCGATCTCGAGCTTGGCAACACCCACCCCGAGGCCGACATCGGCCACGTGAGGATCTTCGAGTTCAAAGAAGAAGAGTGGGAAGCCGCGACCCGGATGGACGAGTTCGCGGCGCTGCGCAAGCGCTGGTACGAGCCTGCGGATTCGTATCCGGTGTTCATCGTACTCGACGCTGCCGGCGCCAAGGTCGAGGAGATGAAAGAGGCGATCGACAGGCTCGAGCAGCAGGGCGTCGAGCCGACTGTGGCGGTGTGGTTTCGTGGGCTCGTGCCGTAGACGTCCGCGAGCGCCGTCCGAGGTCTGAGTCAGTCTCCGAGCACGCGCACCGCGGTCACGTCCCAGCGCGCGGGATAGTCCATGGTCTTGCCATCGGGACCCATCGGCGCCTGCGCCATGGGATCCGGGGCGGCCGGTGGCACGTAGGTCGCGGTGACCTCGATGCGCTTGCCGGCGAGCGCCACGAGCTGCTCGTTGGTGACCTGTGCGGTGGCGCCGAGGTTCCACGACTCACCATCGGCGACCAGTGTCAGATCTTCGCCGCGAAAGGCCTCGACCGACTTGCGCTGGGGGATCTCGGTGTGGCGCAGCACGCCTTGGAGCTGCCGCGAATCGCCGGCGCGCGGGCTCGAGGCGACGCCTGGGGCCACCGTCGTGGTCGCAGGCTCAGGCGTTGCCTTGGACGCGGGCGCCGCATTCGTGGGGGTGGGTGCGACGTCGGACACCGGCGGTGACGACGGACCTGCGCAGGCTGCCACCAGGAGTACACACGTGGTGAACGCTCGGATCGTGGGATTCATCGGAGTCTCGTTCAGCCATGGTACGGTCGGTGAGCCGTAGCCGCCACCGCGAGCCTGGGGTGGCACGATCGCGGTTGAGCCCGCGGGGCGCGGGTTTGCTACCAGATCCTCGCGGGACGGCGGTCGCGGTGATATGCCGGGTGTGATGGGCGACAACGGCAACCCCGACCACGACGCCCGCGATCGGTCGCGACCCGCACCCGAGCTGGACTTCGACGTCGACGCGCTCGCGGCCGCGCTGCAGGGCGACGCCAACCACCGCGGGTCGCCTGGCCTCGAGTTCGCCGACGAAGAACTCGAGGAGGAGGGGATCGAGGACGAGATCGAGGACGAGATCGAGGAGGTCGACGAGCTCCTCGAGGTACCCGAGGAGCCCACGCATCCGCGGCGGCTCTATCTCGTGCTCGATGGCCACGCGCACGCGGTGACCCAGGAACGGTTCGTGATCGGCCGGGTCTCGCGGATGTGCGACCTGACCATCATCGACGCGAACATCTCGCGGCAGCACTGCGCGATCGAGCGGCGCGACGGGCTGTTCTTCGTGGTCGACCTCGGCAGCACCAACGGGGTCGAGATCGAGGGTGTGCGGGTCGACAACCACCCGATCGAGAACGGCGACGTGCTGGTGCTCTCGGGCCATCGTCTCGAGTGCACCTTCGAGCTGCCGGCGCTCGCACTGTCGACGGCTGCGGTCGCGGTTGCACCCGACGCGATCGCGCGCGCGGTCACTGGCCGGCTCGTCTCGGTTCCGATTGCGGCCGAGCCCGAGCCCGAACCCGAACCCGAACCCGAACCCGACCCCGAGCCCGAACCCGACGATGCCCCGCCCGCGACGTTCGAGGAACGCGTCGAGCAGCAACTCGCGGTGATGGCGGCGGACCTCGCCGGGCTCGGGCTCACGGTGCAGCGCCTGGTGGAACAGATCGACGCGCTCAAAGGTGTCGATGCGCTCGCGCAGCTGATCCAGCGGCGTCTCGAGCAGTCCAAGCGCGGCGAGTGACGGCACCGGGTCGCGCCGAGCACAGCCAAAAAAGCGCTACTCCGACGGCGACTTCGGTCCCGTCAGCTGGTGCCAGCGCCGATCGATGTCGCGTTGCAACTGCACGAGATCGACGCCTGCGCGCTCGGCCACCGACCACTCACGGGCGAAGGTGGTGGCCATCGGACTGGGGTCGTCGCTGCCGAGCACGCAGTGGACGTGCGCGCGTTGCAGCGCGACCAGTGGTGCACAGTGGTGCTGGTCCTCGAGTGCACGCAGCGCCGTCGGGATCAGCCACCGATTGCTGCTCGGGCACACCTCGAGGGTGACGCCCTCGTCGGCAAGGCGGCGCATGACCTCGTGGCTCCCGACCGCCCGAACCCCGTGACCGATCGCCTGCGGCGCCAGGGCCAGCGTGCGCTCGACGGAGTGATGGTCTTCGAACTCGCCGGCATGAATCGTGAGATCGGGGATGTCGCGTCGCAGCGCCTGCAGGATGTCGCGCAGTGCCGGGGGCATGGGCTCCCGATCGTCACCGGCGACGATGCCCAGGACATCGAGCCCACAGATCCGATCGCGGTGCTCGACCAGCATGTGGGCCATCGCGCGGTAGTGCGACTCACTTTCGAAGGTCCGCGAGAACCCCACCCGCACCAGCATGGGCTTGCCCTCGCTCGCCGCGGCCTGGTCGCGGGCGTCGAGCACGACGAGCAGTACCGATCGCGCAAGCTCGGCAAACTCCACCGGCGCGAGGTCGCGCCAGTTTCCGTGCTGGTTTTCGACCAGCGTGCGGGTCATCGAGAACAAGCTCGCCCGCAGCTCGAAGCCGTCGGTCTCGGCCGCGGCCTCGACAAAAGCCAGGCGGGCAAGCTGGGCGATCGCGGGGAGGCTGACGTACGCGGCCCGTGCGGCCTGGATGCACGCGTAGAACCGGTGCGCGTCGTCACTGGGTTCGCTGAGCGTCAGCCGGTGTCGCAGGTCCTCGACGCTGCGATACCGCTGGGTCTGCGCGTCGAAGAACACCGGGTCGACGATGCGAAACTCGGCAGCCACCGCGGCGAGCGCCTCCGCCGAGTGCGAGCCTTCGAGATGTCGGTGCAGATCCAGACGCAAGATGGACAGCAGCTATCACCAATTCGCCGCACCCGCCAGCGGGCGCTCGCGAGGCGGTGCCAAGCGCTGCCGCCTCAGTTCGTTGCAGCGACCGGGCAGCCCCACCCGTCGTACGCGCCCTCGTCCTCGCCGATCACCTCGAGGATCTCGGTCGTCACCGCGTCGATGCGCCCGTCGGCGAGGGCGTCCTCGCGGTGGAACTGCAGCGACCACGAGCCATCCTCACGCTCGGCTGGCGGGTCGACGACAAAGCCGTGCTCACGCAGCGCCGCCGCCGCGCTGGTGCAGGTCTTCTCGTCATCGAAAAACGCGAAGTGGTCGACGGGCCGGACGTGCTTGGGGTCATCCCCGGCTTCCTCGAGCTGCGCGAGCACCCGGCGATTCGCCATCGTCTGCATGGTCGCGCGATCGGGCCACAGGAACTCGAAGTAGAACTTCCAGGTGCTGTCGTCACTCCACTGGCTCGCGACCTCGTAGTCGCCGCAGTTGCGCTCGATGCACTCCGCGAGCCGCTCTTCGTCCTCGGCCTGCGCGGCGGGCACGTAGAAGAAGACGTCGGCGCTGCCGCGGTACACCACCCGGCCCACCATCCAGCCTTCGAGCTCGTAGCCGATGGCCTCGGCGATCCGCTCCTCGACGGCGGTCAGCGCATCGAACTCTTCACGGGCGCGCAATCCATCGGGTCGGGCCTCCTTCATCTTGATCCGCACCGCGAGCCGGCGCGTGTGGGTCTCGATCGGGGCGTGATCGGCCGCGCCCATGTCGAGGGCGATCGCCGCGGGGTCGCCATCGAGCGTGGCGATGTAGAAGTCGAACGTCGGCGTCCACGGCGGCTGACTCATGGGGCGAGACTACCTCACTTCGGCGTGGTGGCGAACAGGCCGGTCATGTCCCAGCAGGTCAGATTTGCGATGTTCGCGGGAAGCAGCGCGGCTTTGAAACCGCCGGCGGTCGCATCGCCGATCACAACCTGACGAGGGCAGGCGATCGGCAGCTCGGCGGCAGAGGTCGCGTCGACGCAGCGGTCCTGATTCCACTCGCTGCACAGCTGCTGCGCGACGTTGCGTAGCCGTGCGGTGCACGACTCGGCGCCGACTTCGGGGCTCGCGTGATCGAGTACCAGCACGGCGCCCCCCGACACCGGAATCCCGTCGTACGCGCTGCCGGCCACCGAACGGGCCGCGGTGTGCAGGATCTTCTGCGTGCATCGCTGGCCCTGACGATCGACCAGGGTGATCTGCTCGCCGCTGGCGGTGATCGTCACGCGACCGTTGTCGAGCGTGCCCGCGGGCAAGTGCTTGGGCTGGATGCTCCAGCGCGAACCCCGTCCGTTGGGGCAGGAGGCGCCGTCGGGAGCCCCCTGGGCAGGCGTGAGTGCGAGCACCAGGTTGTCATCGGTCAGGGTCATCGAGCCGGTGCAACCGAAGTCCCCGAAGCTCGACTTGCGCAAGAACGCGGTGCCCGGCTTGTCGACCCACGCAACGACCTGCTCGATCGCGACGCTGGTACCGCCATCGGTGAAGCCGATCGATTTCTCAGCCAGCCGCACGCCGACATCGGCCTCGGCGTTGCGCGCATCGCCACCATAGATCCCCCGCAACTCCTCGGGCATGGTGTCGAGCACACTCCACGCCTTCCACTCGCCATCGAGCACCGACTCGCAGCGGGTATCGCTGCCGGTCTTGAACAGCTTGACGAGCAGCACGTTGCCCTGTCGCGAGATCGTGCCGCTACAGGGCTTGGGGGGCTTGGAGTCCTTGGGCCACACCGACTCGGCCGCATCGACGCGATAGTCGTCGGGCCCGGTGGCCGCGCCCTGCTTGATCGTGATCGTCACGTCGCCGAATTTCAGCGTCGTGGCGGTCACCTCGAGGCCGACCGTTGCCAGCATTGCGTGGGCCTCATTCTGGCCGTAGGCGCCGACGAGGCGGGCCGGCAGGTCGGCCGCCGGTGGCGGTGCCGACTCGCAGCCCGCAGCGGCGCTCCCATGCCACACGATCGCAAGGGCGAAGAGGCGAGCCTTCATGCCTTTGTGCATAGCAGATTTTCGCGGGGCTTTTATCCGTCGGGTCCGCACGCCGTGACGGTCAACCCCTGTGGCTGCGGCAGTGGTACAAACCGACCCGTGGCGACAACACCCGATCCGGGGCCTGGGCGGGCGTCCGATGGTGGCGACAGCATCGAGCTGATGGGCATGTCGATCGATCGACTGGACGACGAGCACCTGCTCGACGAGATGTTCGATGCGATGCACGACCGCGGCTCACCCGAAGACGACGCGTTGGGGGTCGACGCCCAGGCCGAGGGTCGTAGCCCCAGTCGAGCCCGCGGTGGAACCCGCGGTAGAGCCCGCGGTAGAGCCCGCGGTAGAGGTGGTTGGGTGGTGACGGTCGACCTCGACGTCTTGCGTCGCCAGGCCCAAGACCCCGAGCTTCGCGCGCTGTACGGCTCGGCAGACGTGCGGGTCGCCGGGGGCCTGCAGTTGCTGTGGGCGAGTCGCTTGCAGGGCCAACCGCTGCCGGCTCGCATTGCCGGCACGAGCCTCGCGCTGCGCATCGCGTCGCGCGCGGCGGACGACGGGCGAGCGCTATATCTACTGGGCGGCGACCCGGGGGCGGCCGAGGGCGCCGAGGCCATGCTGCAGCGGCGCTATCCCGGGCTCGAGGTGTGCGGCAGCGCGTCGGGGCGCGTGTCGTTGCCAGCCACCGACGACGAGCTCGATGCTCTGGCCGAGCTCATCGCGCCCACCCATCCCGACGTCGTGCTGCTCGCGTTCGGATCGCCCAAGCAGGAGTACGTCGCCAAGGGGTTGCGTGACCGACTGCCTGACGTGTGGTTCGTCGGCGTCGGCCTTGGACTCGGATTGCTCGCGGGTCAGATCGACCACCCACCCGAGTGGATGCACCAACTCGGCGTGGATTGGATGCATCGGCTTGCCCAGCAGCCGCGACGGCTTGCGAAGCGCTACCTCTTCGATGATCTGCCGTTTGCGGCGCGGATGTTCGCGAGCGCTGCGATTTCACGGGCCCGGCGGCGTTAGCAGGCCCCGAAACCTGGCTCCGTGAGCCACGGAGCACCCGCCGCGATGGATCCCCCGCTCGCGGCCATACACCCGTCATGAACCTTACACGCATCACCCTGGGCCTCTGCTTGCTCGCGACTGCCTGCGGCGGCGACGACACAACCCCGGCCGATGGTAGCGAGACGCAGACCACGGGCCCGGACGACAGCTCCACCGGCAACACCGTGTCCAGCGCGACGCTGACCGACAGCGGCACGACCGAGACCGCAGACACCGGCCCGGACGATACCGACACCACCGGTGACACCGCGACCACCGGCACCGCGACCACCGGCACCGAGGACTCGAGCGCGACGGACCCCAGCACCGATACCGGCACCGAGAGCGGCACCCAGTCGGGCACCAGCGACACCGGCGACTGCGATCCCAACCTCGCCTGCGACGAGGCGCTCACGTGTGTCGACGGCCAGCTCTATCCGACGACCTGCGGCCCGGAGAACTGCGACGAGCCGATCGGACCCTGCGAAGAGCCACCGCCGTGCGATCCGAATCTCATCTGCGGTGCGGCGCTGACGTGCGTCGACAACCAGCTCTATCCGACGACTTGCGGCCCGGAGAATTGCGACGATCCGATCGGTGCATGCGACGAACCGTCGCCGTGCGATCCGAATCTCTTGTGCGGCGACGCGCTGACCTGTGTCGACGGCCTGCTGTACCCGTCGACCTGCGGGCCGACCAACTGCGACGAGCCGATCGACGCGTGCTGATCGGCGGACTTGCCCCTGCGCCGTTCGGCGGGCGCAACGTTTCCCAGGGGATTAGGAAACCGCACCGCGTCGCGGCTCGCGGTCGGGCGGCGGCGCGAGGCCCAGGACCTCCGCTGGCGTCAGGTCGCGCCACTTGCCACGCGGCAAGCCCCCAAGCTCGATGTGCATGATGCGGACGCGTCGCAGCGCGATCACACCATGATCGAGCGCCTTGCACATCCGTCGGATCTGGCGATTGATCCCTTGGGTGAGGACGACGTCGATCACCTGCGGCGACACGCGCCGGACCTTGCAGGGCTTGGTCACCACGTCGCCGAGGTCGACGCCCCCGGCCATCTGGCGGACGAACTGATCGGTGACCAGGCGATCGATCGACACCATGTACTGCTTCTCGTGGCCGTGCTCGGCGCGCAGCACCTCGTTGACGATGTCACCGTCGTTGGTGAGCAAGATCAGGCCCTCGGAGTCCTTGTCGAGCCGGCCGATCGGGAAGATGCGCTCGGCATGCCCGACGAAGTCGATGATGTTGTCGCGGATGTGGCGCTCGGTCGTACAGGTGATACCGGGCGGCTTGTTCAGCGCGATGTAGACCGGGCGTTCGAGCTTGCGAGCCGCGCCCACCGGCTGACCATCCACTTCGATGCTGTCGCCGGCTTCGACCTGGGTGCCGAGCACTGCGACCACGCCGTTGATGGTGACGCGGCCTTCACTGATCAGCGTGTCGGCCACCCGGCGCGACCACGCGCCACTTTCGCTGAGATACTTGTTGAGCCGCACTGCCCCGGAGCCTAGCAGCCTGTGGTGACAGCCCGCGACGTCGGAACAACGCCCTC
>CANLQR010000223.1 GCA_947492135.1 Deltaproteobacteria bacterium
AGGGCGACCCGTCGCCCGCGCTGCTCGCGGCGGTGGGCTTGCTCGAGCCGCTGCCGGCCGCTGCCGGCGAGGCTGTGCAGCCGATCGGCGAGTGGGTGGTTTTGGAGCGCGATCTATGGACGCGGCTGGCGGTCGCAGACGATCTCCCACGGTTTGGCGCGTTGGCCTTCTCGATCGGACGGATCGGGGGTCGTTCGAGTCAGCGCTATTGGGCGACCGCGCTCGCCGTTCCTGAGCAGCCCGAGGACTTCCTGGTGGCGGCATTCGACGCACTGTCCATCGCCTGTTCGCGGCGTCATCCGTTGCACCCGGACACGCTCGGGCCGCTGGCGGCAGCGATCGATGGTGAGAGTCCAGCCGTCCGCGTCGCGGCGCTGGGCGCGTTGGGGCGCTGCGCGGTGCCTTCGGCCGAGAGTTTCAGCGAGCGCGATCTATGGGTGAAGCGCCTCGAGCGGGTGATCACGGGCGATGAACTCGATAGCGCACGGCTCGCGTGGAAAGCCCTTGCGGCGCTCGGTGAGCAGCCGGCGGTGGTTCCCGACGCGGTGCTGGGGCCCCTGGCGCCGGGGTTGTTGGTCGAGGTCGAGGCCGTGCGCGCGCTCGCGGGCCACATCGATACCCGCGGTCCACTGATCGCCCGACTCGCGACGCTCGCCCCGACATCGATCACTGGCGATCGCACGATCGCAGTATGGACGGCCCTGCAATCGCTCAGGCGTGCGGTCGACGCCTCTCCCGACGCCTACGCTCCGCTCGCTGGGTGGCGCGACCGCCTGCTCGCGTTGACGCCGACTCACGAACGTCATCGCGTCGAACTCGCCGTCGTCACCTGCGAGCTGCAGGTTCTCGCGGTCATCGGTGGGGCCCCGCTGGGGGACGTCGAGCACTGCGCCGATGGTGTCGATGCGCTCCCCGAATACTACGGGGAGGCGCTCGCAATCGAAGCGTTGCTGGCGATCACGCGCGAGGCCCAAGCGTCGGCGCGGGCAGCCGCGTTGCTCGAACGCGCGAAAGATCACCGCCCACAGATCGCCGCCGCTGCGCTCGCGGCCCTGGCCGACGTGGAAGATCCGCAGGTCAATGCGGTGCTGCGCGACGCCCTGGTGCGGGCAGATCCGGGGGTTTTGGCGGCCGCCGCGGGCGCGATCGCGGCCCGCGCTGTCGACCGCGATCGTCGCGATCCCGAGGTCGTCGCTGGGCTCGAGACCCTGCTGCGGACGGCCGACACCGGTTACGCCGTCGAGGCGCGCATTGCCGCGATCGAGGCGCTCGGCGGACTCGCGCGCAGTGCAGGCGAGGATGTGACCGAGCGTGGCGGCGCCGAGGCCCGTCCGGTGATGACCACGAGTCCGAACGATGCACGCAAGTGGCTCGAGCGGGCGATCGTTCCGCTCGCCACCGATCGCAACGATGCGATTCGCCGAGCCGCGTGGGGAGCACTCGAGGGGTTCGATGCCGAGCGCGAGCGGTTTGCCGCTGCAGTGCCACGCCGTGTGGAGCAACCCTTCGCGCCGCAGGTCGCCGCCGCCCTCGAGGCCTACCTCGAGCACCCGAGTGCTGGTCTTCGCGTGCATACGGCGATCGGCGTGTTCGAGATCGAGTTCGCGGGCGCGCCGACGCCGATCGCGGCCGCGAACCTGGTCGCGCTTGCCAAGGCTGGATACTTCGATGGCCTGCGTTTCCATCGGCTCGTGCCGGGGTTTGTCACTCAGGGTGGAGATCCCCATGGTGATGGCTACGGCGGGCCTGGCTGGGTGGTGCCCTGCGAGTGGTCCGATCTGCAGTATCAGCGCGGCACCGTAGGGATGGCGCTCGCGGGCAAAGACACCGGTGGCTCGCAGTTTTTCATCGCTCACACGCGCTTGCCACACCTCGACGGCCGTTTCACGGTCGTCGGCCACGTGCGTGTCGGGATGGAGGTCGTCGATCGTCTACTGCCCTTCGAACAGATCCTTCGCATCGAGGTCATGGAGTTCGGCGCGGAGCCACGATGACCCTGTGGATCCTCGGTGGGCTGGACCCGACCGGTGGTGCCGGCGTGCTCCGCGACCGTCGTGTGGCGGCGGAGCTCGCACCCGCGCTCGAGATCGTCGCCGTCATCACCGCGGTCACCCAGCAAGGTGATGGCCGACCTGCGCGCTCGCTCGCCACCCCGCCCGCGCGCTTGGCCGCCGCGCTCGCCGGCGTCCCCGATGCCACCGGGGTCAAGCTCGGGCTCGTGCCGACATCGTGTGTCTCGGTGGTCGCGGCCGCCCTCGCCCGCGTTCACGCCCCGCGGGTACTCGACCCCGTGCTGCGTGCCAGCGACGGCGGTGATCTGGGTGCGAGTGTCGAAGGCCTGCTGCGCTTGGCACCGCAGGTCGATCTGATCACGCCCAATGGCGCCGAGGCTGCGGCGTTGCTGGGCGAGTTGCCCCGCGACGATGATGCGCTGCTCGTCGCGGCCGGGCGCCTCGGCGGTGCGGCAGTGCTCTTCAAGAATGTCAGCGGTGAGGACCCTGCATGGGTTCGAGATCGCCTGGTGTCCGGCGGTCGCTGCATCGAGTTCCGTCGTCCCCGCGGCCCCGAGGTCGATCCTCGGGGCACCGGCTGCGCCCTCGCGACCGCGATCACGTGCGGTCTGGCGGCGGGTCGCGGCATGCTCGACGCTTGCGGAGCCGCCATCGCGTGGCTCGATACGGCCCGCACGCGCACGTATCCGGGGCCTGACGGCCGGCCCCATCTCGCCTCGCCCGAGCTCGACGAGGTATGAGCGTCGATGCGCCGTCGGTGCCCGCGCTCAGGGCGGCAACGGGTCGGGGCCGCCTGCAAGCTCGACGAGATTGGGTAGGGTCTCGAGTCGTGTCAGTCCCTCGGGCGTGATCACGGTGCCCGACACGTCGAGTCGCGTGAGGGCGGTAAGCCCGAGCAACTGTTCGATGGCGCCGTCGGTGACGAGCGTGTGATCGAGTCGGAGGGTCTCCAACCCCACCAGTGGCGTGAGGTGTGTGACCGCGGCGTCGATGACGTCGGTATGGTCGAGATGCAGCTGACGGAGTCCCGCGAGACCCGAGAGTGCCGCGAGCCCGCGGTTCGTCACGCGGGTGTGGGATAGCACCAACACCCGCAGGTTCACCAGCGCCGCGAAGTGGGCCATGCCCACGTCGGAGATCTGGGTTTCTGCAAGATCGAGGTCGCGCAGGGCGACGAGACGGCCGATCTCGACCGCCGCTTGATCGTCGAGCTCGAGGTAGTGCAGACGGAGCTGCTCGAGCTGCCCGAGCGCACCGAGCCCGACGAACGTCGGCGCGGCTGCGCTGCCCGAGAGTTCGAGGCGCCTCAGCGATGGCACCAACTGCAGGGCGGCGAGCCCTTGGGGGCCGATATCACGGTCCATCAGCACCAGCTCGCGCAGCGCCGGGAGCTTCGCCAGTGCTGCGAGGCCCGGGCCCGTGACCCGCGCTCGAGGCAACGTGAGCTGCTCCACCGACTCACAATGTCGCAGGGTGTGGAGGCCGCCGTCACCAAAACGAGGGCAGTCGCAGGTGAAGCGCTTGATGTCGAGGTCGCGGAAGTACAGTGGGCTGTTGTCGTTGAAGGTGTCGCCGGACCACGTCAGCTCGCGCAGCCGAGACAGGGGTTTGATCTGGTTGAGCGAGAAGTTGCTGACCCGAGTGTCGCGGAGCTCGAGCGCCTCGAGCGACTGGGCCTTCGCGATCTGGGTCATCGCATCGTGGGCAGCCCAGGGGCCCGCGAGCGTCGCTCGCGTGAGACTGCCCGGCCACATGTCGAGGACTTGGCCCAGCGGACTTTCGCGGGGCAGGTCGATCAGCGCCACTTCACGCAGCGCCAACTTCTCGAGCGCAGCAAGGTCGAGTTTCTCGGGGACCGCTACGCGGACCAACGTCAGCGACCGCAGCCCGGTGAGCTGCGACAACGCGAGGATGGCCTGGGCGTCGAGTTCGAGCTCCGCCAACGTGAGTGAGTCGATCGAAGTGAGCGCAGTCAGTCCGCGGGTCGCGTCGGTACAACCCGAGAGGCGCAGTCCCCCAAGCCGTGGTGCGCGAGCGGCGATCTCGGCGAGATCGAGACCGAGGCACGCGGTCGAAGCGTCGAACTCGGTCAGCCGACCGAGGCGATCCGACTCGGCGAACGCGAGATCGAGATATTCGACCTCAGCGAGGACGAGGGCCTCGAGCTCGGAGGCGTGCGATACGAGTACCCGAGCACGCGTGGGCACCGCGGCAGGGACCGCAAGGTCCGACGTCGCTGCCGGGTCTGCCTGCGCCGTCGGCTCATCACGATCCTGCGCAGCTTCGCCGCGACACGCGCCCAGCAGCGCCAGAGTCGCCAACACGAGGGGTCGAGCCACGGTCGGCAAGGGTGGCCCGGGCTCGCTCCCAAAGGCAAAGATCCATGATCGAGGCGCGAAACCGCCCCTAACTAGCCCTGCGGCGCCCGCGCTCGTCGGCAAGAAACGCGATCTGCGCTCACTCCCGGAGCGCCGTTTTGCCGCTTTGAAACGTTGTTCCGCTCTAAAAGCGGGAATTGCGGCGCGTGATTGACGCAAGGGGGTCCATTATGTACAAGGCGCGCTAAGAACCGGTTCGAGCCGCCCCGTCGGGGCTGGCGTTCCGGCCAAAAGACGAGAAACGAGGATCAAGACCGTGGGTACCAACAGGATCGAGCGCGTGCTCCGACATGACGGCATTGTAGCCGTCCTTGATATGACTGCTGAGCAGGCAACGAACGGCGATCCCGGTTGGGTCGGCGACGAAAAATGGCAGCCCATCGTGCACGAGGCAGTCAAGCTGCGACAGATCGCCAACGAGCCGGCCGTCCGGGTTCTCGTCGGGGATCACGCAGTTCTGGTCTCGGGCGATGAGAAGCATGTGGTGGGAGTGGTCTTCATCAAGGGACACCCGGTCGTGAAGTCCGTGGTTCGTATGGTGCGGCAGTTGCTGCGCTCGCCGAACGCGCTTCCGGACGGGTTCTAGGCGTCGCGCGGCCCAGGGGTGATATGGAGGCGTTCGTCGAGCAGCTCGTCGCGCGTCTAGGCCCCTGGGGCGTGCGGACCGATCCGGCAGACCTCGCGGTCTACGGCACGGATCGGTGCCGCGGACCGTGGGAAGTCGCACCGCTGGTCGTGGCCCTGCCTGACTGTGTCGAGCAGGTGCAAGACATCGTGCGGTTGTGCGCGGAACATCGTGTCGCGATCGTGCCCTCGGGCGGAAGAACCGGACTTTGCGGCGGCGCGACGGCGACTCGGGGTGAGCTGGTCCTGTCGCTTGATCGGATGCGCCGAGTGCTCTGGGTCGACGCGACCAGCGGCCTGCTGGGCTGCGAGGCCGGCGCGACGCTCGAGTCGGTGCAGACCGCCGCAGCCGAGGCAGGCCTGCTGTATCCCATCGACTACGCATCCAAGGGCACCGCGCAGATCGGAGGCTCGATCGCCACCAACGCTGGGGGCGTCAAGGTGTTGCGCTACGGCAGCACGCGCGCGTGGGTCAGCGGGCTCTCGGTCGTCGTGGCGAGCGGCGCGTGTCTCGAACTCGGCGGCGCGCTGGTCAAGGACAACACTGGCTATGACCTTCGCGGGCTCTTCATCGGCTCGGAAGGCACGCTCGGGGTCATCGTCGGCGCGACACTGCGCCTGACCCGACCACCCGCGGGCGCCGTCGTTGCGCTGTGTGCTGTCGAGAGCGACGCGAACATCCTCGCGTTGTTCGAGCGAGCGCAACGCGGCCTGACGCTGCAAGCGTTCGAGTACCTCGAACATGGCTGTCTCGAGCACGTGCTGGTTCACCGGCAGCGGGTCGGGGGTCCATTTCCCGAGCGCAGTCATGCGTATGTGTTGATCGAGGCCGAGTCGTCCGACGCCATGGCGTTGCCGGCGCTGCGCGAGCGCGTGACCGAGCTGCTTGCCCAGGCCGCCGACGCCGGTGAGATCGAAGATGCAGTGATTGCGACGACCTCACAGCATCAGCGCGAGCTGTGGGCGCTGCGCGAGGAGATCAGTGAATCCCTGCACCGTCATCATCCGCACAAGAGCGACATCTGTCTGCCGATCGCGCGCGTGCCCGAGTTCCTCGCCCAGTGGCGGCCGTTGGTCGCGGACTCGCTGCCAGGTTCGCAGGCGCTGAGCTTTGGCCACATCGGCGACGGCAACCTCCACCTCAATGTCGTGCCCGATGCATCGGCGCACTCCGAGGGGTTGTCGGCGGCCTACGAGGAGTACGACCGCCGAACCTACGAACTGGTCGCGGCCAAAGGCGGCAGCATCTCGGCCGAGCATGGCATCGGGCTGCTCAAGCGCGCCTACCTCCATTTGCGCTGGGGTGCAGCGGAGCTGGCGGCGATGCGCGGGATCAAGCACGCGCTCGATCCCGACGATCTGTTCAATCCCGGGAAGATCCTGTCGTGAACGGCGCTTCGGGCGGTTGACGTGCTGGGGTGGGGCGCGTCACGCTTTGGTTGTGGTGAACCGACGGATTCTGGTTGCGTGCACGGGATGGATACTCGCCGGATGCGGCGATGACGGCACGGCTTCGACGGCGACGGCGGACGGCGGCGGGTCGGGCACTTCGGGGACCTCGGGTGGTTCCGCGACGGTGGGCTCGGCGACGATGGACTCGGCAACGGCGCCGGAAACCACCGCGATGTCGCAGACCGCGTCTGCCGACACGACTGCCTCGACCGGGGTCACCTCTGGGACAGATTCGGTCACGGCCACGGATACCACGGCGGATATCGGTAGCTCGGCGGACGACAGCAGCGCCTCGGCGACGGTCGCCTCAGGCAGCGAAGCGAGCTCGAGCGGTGGCGGCATGCCAGCGACGCATCACCTGAGCAACAGCGACCAAGCCGAGTGCGGGGACCCGTTGTGGTGTTTCTTCAACGGCAACGTCGGCGTTCCAGTCGGCGATCCGATCGAAGGTCAGGAATGCTTCGTCGCGCCGATCGATCCACCATTCGAGTTGACCGAGATGCACTACATCGTGGCGGCGACCCACACCGATCTCGAGGCCTTTCAGCTGCGCATCTACGCCCGTGAGGGCGGCGTGCCCACTCGGCTGATCGAGGCGCTCGACGTCACCTCGGTCGAAGCCACGCCCATCGAGCACTACTTCGAGTTCGATCCAGCGATCGTCATCGACACCCAGGAGTTTTGCGTCGGCTTTGGTGCGTTCGAGCCCAGCGTCGCGTCGGCGATCGGCATGGCTGTGAACACCGCATCAGCGGTTCCGGACGTCTCCTACGTGCGCATGGAGGGTTCGGGCAACTGCGACATCCCCGACTGGGAGGATGCGTCGCTGCACGACCCGGTGCCCGCAGGCAACTGGTGCATGGACGCGACGATCCGCGAGCTCCTGTAGGCAGTCGCTGACGACCTGGCCGTGCCGTCGCGCTTCACTGCGGTTGGTCATCCGACGGTCGGACCATGACCCGCGCTAGCTCGTCGGCGTCGAGGGGGTCGTTCAAGATCACCTCGACCTTGGTGCGTGACCAGTCGTTTCCGACGCTCGAGACCACCACGCGATACTGTCGTCCATCGATCCGTAGACGAGCCGCGGCGTTGAACCATGAAGCCACGAGCGCGTCACCGGGGGGTGTCTCGATCTTGGGCTCACCCGGAAGTTCGAGGCCAACGTAGGCAAGCGCGGCGCGGACATCGAACGCTCCGGTCGGGTGCTTTGGGCCTTCGAAGGCGACAGCGGTCGATTTTCCGTTCTGGTACTCCACGCCGATCGCCGAGTATGCGCCGCTGGTGTCACCGTATCGCTGGGTCGCGAACTCGCACTCGAACCAGGTGCGCTCGGGCAGAAAACGAACACACGACTTGCGCCTCATGCCCTTGCCCAGTGGTTCGGACAGCTGGGCTTGGACCTCGGCGGGTGGCTTGCCGAGTAGCCCGGCGATCGGTAGCGGGCCCTCGAGTACGCGACCGAGCGCGACCTCGGGCGTAGCGTCGGCCTTGGCGTCGGGCGACTTGGTGTCGGGCGACTTGGTGTCGGGCTTGGCGTCGGGCTTGGCGTCGGGTTGGCTCGCAGACTTCGCACCCGCGGCGGTCGCGGCGGGTTCGAGCGCACGCGCTTTGACGGGTTCGGCCCCAGCGGGGCACCCCGCGAGGATGATCAGCAGGGGCGCAAGCCGGGAGAGCGCCGACGCTCGTCGTTCATGGACCACGCGAAGCATTGCGCCCAACGTACCGCCACTTGGCCACGGTGGTCACGCGCGGGTCGACCGCCCCGCGAAACTCGTGGTGGTTTCGTGGTACCGTCGCGGCCGTTCGCGAACCTGGCGAAATTGGTAGACGCGCTGGATTTAGGTTCCAGTGCCCTCGGGCGTGGGGGTTCGAGTCCCCCGGTTCGCACGAACGACCGCGAACCGGTGAGAGCCGGTTCAAGCTCCCCGATACCACCGGGTGCTCAGGGCTTGGTTCGCGCTAGCGCACCAGCGGCCACCGCGGCGCGATGGACCTCGAGGTCCAGGCTGAAGAGGTGGTCGTCGACCGTGAAGACGAGGCGATGCCCATGCTCCTCGACCTTGCCGAGGAATCCGCGGGTATCGACGTGCACACGCTGGGCTGGCGCGCTGCGCCACCAACCGTCGCGTCGACTACGGACCTCGAGCTCGTGCTCGAGGATGATCTCGGGCGGCGGTTGGCCACGCTTGACCGCGCCGACGAGTCGAGGCGTCGCATCGAGGCTCAAGCTGACCTCGAGATCTCCACCCTCGAGCCGCACCGTCTGGTCGATGGTGGCGTTCATCCCGAGGATCGTCGTCACCACCGGCTGCGAGAGGATCTTGCCCTGCTCGTCGAGTTCCGGGTCGACGCCCGCGACCTTGAGCTCATTGTCGGCGTAGAGCCGAAGCGTCGCGCGAACCTGGATCGCCTGCGGGTTCGATAGCTCCTGCGAGAACTCTTGCGCCGGCGCGTCGCCGACGAGCTGGGCGACACTGGCTTTGCCGATCCGCACCTCGGGTGGTGGCGAGAAGTCGATCGCGCGGGTCACCACCAGGATCGCTCCCGCGACGACGACGAGGTAGGCGTTGCGCTGCGAAAAACCCAGCAGGCTTCGCCATCGTGGGCGTGTCGGCGTGGCCTCGCCAGGTTCACCGGCGGCGGGCTCGCCGACGATCTCCGGGGCGTCGGTGGCGTCCGTGGGCGGCGCCTCGGACGGCAGCTCGCCGGGCGTAGGCGTCGGCTCGGATCTCACTTGGGTTCACTGTGTGGCACGCGACCGCGGGCGCGAACAAATTCTCGGCGAACTAGGGGTCACAGCGCCCCGTAACGCAGGACGTAGGTGGCGATGCCGAACGCCACCGAGACGTTCAGCGAGCCCTTCTTGCCGGACATCGGCAAGAAGACCACGCGCGCGCACAGCTCGAGGATCCGCGGATCGACGCCCGAGACCTCATGGCCGAGCACCAGCATCACCGCGCGACCACGAGCCTCGGCCAAAGCATGAGATTCGAACAGACTCGTGGCCCGAGAACCCCCCTCGAGGGCCCACAACTCCCACCCCTGCGTCACGCAGAGGGCGGCCGCCCGCAGTGCGTCAGCGTCACCACGCCACTGCACGCTGGCCTCGGCTCCCAGGGCGGTCTTGGCGAAGCCGGGATGGGCAGGCGTCGGCGTCACGCCGCCGAGCACGATCAGCTCCAGCCCAACGCCGTCCGCGGTCCGAAACATCGAACCGACGTTGCGCAGGCTGCGGATGTTGTCGAACAGCGCGCCGAGCCGGGGCGCCGCCGACACGGGCGCTGTACTCCGAGGGGCCTCCTGGCTCTCGTAGGGCTGATCGACGAAGTCGGTCGGTTGCCCACAGTGGGGACAGCTCGCACCGAGCGCGCTGCCGTCATCGACCGGAAACCGTAGGCCACAGCCGGGCGGCCCGACACACTGCCGAGTACGGAAGCGCCGAGGGACATCGCGGTCGCTGTCGTTACGCACGACCGGGATGCTACCCTCTTGTCTAGAGTGGTCTACCGCGATGATCGTCAGGCGTTGACCCTCCAGGTCGCGGACCTCGAACGGGAGAATGCTCAGCTCCGCGAGCAGATCGAGACGCTCGAGGCCGAAGCCAAGCGCCAGCGCGACGATGAACGCGACGGTCGTCAACGGGCGGGCAGCGAGCGCGGTTGCGTGGTCTGCGGCGGTTCGCTGCTCCCGGTCGCGCTGTTCGCCGGTCGTGATCTGCGCTCACCGATCCCGATCGCGTTGTCGACCCTCCGCTTTGGCGCACCCGAGGGCGGGTTCACCCGATCTGCGCCGGTGAAGGCTCGGGTTTGCTCGAGCTGCGGCTACGTCCACGCGTTCATCGACATCGATGCGGACCGCGATGGCGAGGAATCCGTCGTGCCGCGTGGTGAACCGCCGTCGCCCTGAGCATCGGTGGCAAGCGGCCGACTTCGGGCCAGCCGGTGGCTAGGGACGCGGGCCTGCCGTACAGGGAGAACCATGACGACCGTGGCCCTGATCCCCGCGCGTGGCGGCAGCAAGGGGATCCCACGCAAGAATCTCGTGCCTCTCGCAGGGCGTCCGTTGGTGGTCCACTCGATCGAGCAGGCGCGGTCGTGTGCAGGGATCGATCGGGTGTTCGTCAGCACCGAGGACGACGAGATCGCCGCGGTAGCTGCGGCTGCTGGTGCCGAGATCGTGCGACGCCCCCTGGCGCTGGCCTCGGATACCGCCTCGACCGAGTCGGCAATCTCGCACGCGTTCGAGAGCTGGCGCGGCCAGGGTGTGGTCCCCGATCGGGTCGTGCTGTTGCAGGCGACCTCGCCGTTTCGCGCCGCCGGGCAGCTCGATGCCGCGCTGGCCGACTTCGACCGAAACGGCTGCGATAGCATGCTGTCGGTCGTTCGCTTCGTCGGCTTCGTTTGGCGCACGGGCGCCGACGGACTTGCTCGGCCAGCGACGTACGAGCCGACACTTCGACCACGACGGCAGGAAATCCACGACACCACGCTCGAGACCGGATCCTTCTACATCTTCACGCGCGAACTCTACGAGCGCACCGGCTCGCGGCTGGGCGGACGCATTGCCACGTTCGAGGTCCCAAGTGACGATGCGCTCGACATCGACGAACCCGCGGACCTCGAGCGCGCGCGGGCCGAAGCCCAACGCCGCGGGGTTCGATTGATCACAGGTGCGGCGGGACCGGGCGTGGACCTGGGTGAGATGGATTGGCTGTGGCTGGATGTCGACGGCACGCTGACGGATGGCGCCATGTACTACGGCGAGGGCGGCGACGAGTTCAAGCGGTTCGACACCCGAGACGGTGCCGGCATCGCGGCGTTTCGTTCGGCAGGTGGGCGGGTTGCCATGGTCACCGGCGAGATGAGCCGTGCTGCCGCGCGTCGTGCCGAAAAGCTGGGAGTCGAGCACGTCGTGCTGGGTTGTCGCGACAAGGGAGCGGCGTTCGACGAGTTCTGTCGGCGCTTTCATACCACCGGCGATCGCGTCATCGCAGTCGGCGATGACTGCAACGACTTGCCTCTGGTCGGACGGGTCGCCGTCTTCGTCGCACCGGCGGACGCGCGGGCCGAGGTTCGTGCAGTGGCCAACTGGATCACCACCGCAGCCGGAGGTCACGGCGCGGTGCGAGAGCTGACCGATCGACTCGTCGCCGCCCGCAGGACCCTGCTACGCGTGGCGTGAGCCCGGACGTGCGCGGGGCCCAACAGGGTCAAGGTTCGCAGAAAACCCCG
>CANLQR010000224.1 GCA_947492135.1 Deltaproteobacteria bacterium
CCGCCTGCCTGCCCCAGCCGCTCGCGATCGGTGCACTGGCCGGTGCGCAGTCCAACGCGTACGGATATCGCCTCGGCACAATCGAGTCGCGCTTCGAACCGATCGCGGGCCTGCCGTTCACCCGTCGGCTGTTGCTCACCGACAACGGCACCGCGACCGTCGCGTTCCCTGGCGGCTTCCGGTTCCCCTACTTCGGGACGAACTACACGACGATGTACGTCGGCGCTAACGGTGGGATCCGGTTCACGTCGGGCACGATCGCCGCGGCGAATACCACGCTGCCGAGCACGGCGAGCACCGCGCCGCATGTCGCTCCCTGGTGGGACGACATCAATCCCGCCGCCGGCGGGCAGGTGCTGTGGCGTCACATGGGCAAGAAGATCGTGGTGAGCTGGGAAGACGTGCCGCACAAGCTCGGCCCCACGAGCGGTCGCGTCTCGTTCCAGGTACACCTATGGGACGACGGTCGGATCGAGATGCACTACGACGATGCCACGGTTGGACTGACGAGCCTCGACAACGGCGGTACCGCGACGATCGGGATGCAGCGGCCCGGTGGCACCAACGCTCTGGTACTGAGCACGAACAATGCGGCGTGGCTGGCCTCCGGCGCGAGGGCGGCCGCGTACGATCGACGCGGATGCATCGCCGCCGACCTCCGCGCGATCGACAGCATGCCGTGCGAGGTCGTGTTGGACGCCTCGGCGCCGCTCACGATCAAGGCCTGCTCGTCCGGCTCGACGCCACTCAACCTCCCGGCTCCGAAGCTTGCGACGACCTGTCGCGTCGATAGGGACGCATTCGTCCACGGTGAGGTCGTCGGCACGAGCCTACGCAAGCCGGTGGTTGCGGGGCGCGTAGCCCTCTCGCCCGGCAGCTACACCCTGCGCTGGTGGGCGCATGCCGACCATCCCGGCGTCGATCAGGAGCGGCTGTTCGGGCCGATCGCGGGGCCGTTCGAGCAGACGCTGACGGTGCAACCGGATTGTCCGCTGTAGCCGACGCCGAGTGAACGATGCCACGCGCACGGACGACTCGGCTGCCCCAGCTGCGTGCCGCGAGACACGCGGTTCAGCCGCGGCGTGCACTGCTTGCCGTGGCGGTGTGGATCGTCGCAGGTTGCCCGGTGGACGGTTCGCAGAATCCGTTCTCGCCGCGGGACATTGTAGGGATCCGCCTCGCCGTCGGGCCCGGGCATGCCTTGCTCGCGCAGGCACCCAAGTCACTCGTAGGCTGGGGCGGCAGCCAGTATGGCGCGCTCGGAGTGCCGCCGTCCGATGAGCCAATGCTTCCGCCGGCTACGCTCGTCGACGTCGGCGACCCCGTGATCTCCGTTGCCGCCGGCACAAACCACACGTGCGCCGTCTTTGACGACGGCGGCGTGAAGTGCTGGGGCCTCAACGAGTTCGGTCAGCTCGGCCTCGGTGACACGGAGAACCGTGGCGACGATCCCGGCGAGATGGGCGAAGCGCTCCCGACGGTCGACCTCGGCACCGACGAACGCGCCGTCGCGGTCAGCCTCGGCAACAGTTTCTCGTGTGCGCTACTCGAGAGCAATGCTGTCAAGTGCTGGGGGTTCAACGAGGACGGCGAGCTCGGCCAGGGTGACGTCGAGGCGCGTGGTGACGAACTCGGCGAGATGGGCGACGCGCTGCCAGCAATCGATCTCGGCACGACTCGACGAATCCTCGAACTCGACGTCGGCTTCGAGCACGCGTGTGTGTTGCTCGAGGATGGCAAGGTCAAGTGTTGGGGCAACAGCTCGACCCAGACCTACACGCTTGGGAGCTCGGGCGCCTCCAACATCGGTGACGCCCCCGGTCAGATGGGCGCGGCTTTGCCCGAGGTCAATCTGGGATCCGACGCGTTCGTCGAGACGTTCAGCGCGGGCGCGTATCACACCTGCGTGGTCCTGGATGACGGCCACGTGAAGTGCTGGGGGCAAGGAAGCTACACGGAGCCTTGCCCGCCCGACACATGCACGTACCCGCGACCGCGCTACAACGGCGGTCGGCTCGGGTATGGTGATCTCGAGCACCGAGGCCCTGATCCGTCGATGGGCGACGCGCTTGCCTTCGTGGACGTCGGCGCGGGCGTGCGCGTGATCGCGATAGAAGCGGGCGCGCTTCACACCTGCGCGCTGCTCGACACCGGGAACCTCAAGTGCTGGGGAGTCGGCAACTGGAACACGCTGGGCAACGGCGGCAGTGGCGACATCGGGGACGAGCCTGGCGAGATGGGTGAGGCGTTGCCGCTGGTCGATCTCGGTGCCGGTAGAATCGTGAGCGCGTATGCGAGCAGCCTGCGCGCGAACTGTGCGCTGCTGGACGACGACGGTGTGAAGTGCTGGGGCAGCACGGCATACCCTAACGAGCAGGGCGACTCACTGCCCTACATCGATCTGCCTGGTCTCGAAGAATGAGATGCGAGGCTCGCAGTGTGCGAGCCTCGAACGCAGCCGCGATCCTGCTCTGATCACCTGATCAACGCCGGCCGCCTCGGCGGACATCGCGTCGATCGTGCTCCGAACGCTGCTGCATCGCTGACGGCAAAGCGATACGCCCGAGCTCCGATGCTGCCCGCCCCGCCCCCCGCGTCGGGCGTCACCCGAGCGACGACGGGCCCCGCGCCGTCGGCTGGCGCGCCACTCCCCGCCTCGCGCTCCGCAAGGGGCCCTGTTGCGTCCGCCGGGCTTGGGCTATGTTCCCGCCCGTGGCGACCCTCAAGGATAGGACTCTCTTCATCAGCGGCGCGAGCCGTGGCATTGGCCTGGCGATCGGTTTGCGGGCCGCCCGAGACGGCGCCAACGTCGTGATCGCGGCCAAGACCAGCGAGCCCCACCCCAAGCTCCCCGGCACGATCTACTCCGCCGCCGAAGAGATCGAGAAGGCCGGCGGCAAGGCCCTGCCGGTGCTCTGCGACATCCGCTCCGAAGAGCAGGTTCAAGCAGCAGTGGCCCAGGCGGTCGAGCGCTTCGGCGGCATCGACATCCTCGTCAACAATGCCAGCGCGATCAGCCTCACCGGCACCTTATCGACGCCGATGAAGCGCTACGATCTGATGCACCAGGTCAACATTCGCGGCACCTACCTGTGCTCGCAGGCCTGCCTGCCTCATCTGAAGAAGTCGAGCAACCCCCATGTCCTGAACCTGTCGCCGCCGCTGTCGATGAAGCCCAAGTGGTTCGCCGGACACGTCGCGTACACGATGGCGAAGTACGGCATGAGCATGTGCGTGCTGGGCATGGCCGAGGAGTTTCGCGCCGATGGCGTGGCCTTCAACGGGCTGTGGCCCCGCACGGCGATCGCCACCGCGGCCATCATGATGATCGGCGGCGATCCGATGATGAAGCACAGCCGCAAGGTCGAGATCATGGGCGACGCTGCCCACGCGATCCTCACCCGAACTGCCCGCGAGTGCACCGGCAACTTCTTCGTCGATGAGGACGTGCTGCGCGCCGAAGGCGTCACCGATTTCCGCCCCTACGCGGTCGATCCCTCGGTCGAGCCGATGGTCGATTTCTTTCTCGATTGATACCGCACCGCTTGGAGACACCGTGATCGAAGTCAAAGGACTCACGCGCTACTACGGCAGTTTTGCTGCCGTAAAGGACGCCTCGTTCAAGATCGCAGATCGCGAGATTGTCGGTTTTCTCGGCCTCAACGGGGCCGGTAAATCGACGATCCTGCGCGTGCTCGCGGGCCTGCAAATGCCCAGCGCCGGCACGGTCACGGTGGGTGGCATCGACGCGACGGTCGCTCCCGATGCGCTGCGCAAGCGGATCGGTTTTCTACCCGAAGATCCGCCGCTGTATCGCGAGATGCGGGTCTCTGAGTTCTTGCGCTGGGTTGGTCAGGTCAAGGGCTGCACGCGGGCCCAGGTCGAGGCCGAGCTGCCCAAAGTGATGGAGACCTGTCGGCTGACCGATGCCGCCAATCAGGTCATCGGCGAGCTCTCCCACGGCTATCGCAAGCGGGTCGGCATCGCGCAGGCGATCATCCATCGCCCCGAGGTGGTGATCCTCGACGAGCCCATCAGCGGCCTCGATCCCCGACAGATCGTCGAGATGCGCGGGGTCGTGCGGGCGCTCAAGTCGTTCGCCACGGTGCTCATCAGCTCGCACATCCTTTCCGAGATCGCCCAGACCGTCGATCGAATCCTGGTCATCCACCGCGGCCGCATCGTCGCCGAAGGCACCGAGCAGCAGCTGTCGGGTTCGCTGGGCACGGGTACGCGGCTCACCGTCGTGGTGCGCGGCAAGCTCGATGCCTGCGAAGAGGTGCTCGGCAAGAGCGAACTCGTCGAGGGCTACGAGCTGGCCGCGCAGGGCGAGCTCGTCAATGCCAGCGTCACGCTGCGCGGCGACAAGCGCGAGGAGTTCGTCCGCGAGCTCGTCGAGGCCGGGCTGGGCATCCGTCAGATCCAGGACTCGATGGGCGAGCTCGAGCCGATCTTCCTCGAACTCACCCGGGCCGCGATGGCTCCGGCTGGGCTCGAGAGCAAACAACATCCGATCCACAAGGAGGCCGACGCATGAGAGGCATGCTGCTCATTGCGCGCCGTGAACTCGCGGCGTACCTCAATTCGTACTGGGGCTATGCGGTGATCGCCGCGGTGCTCGTGGTCGATGGTCTGTTGTTCAACGCCTTCGCGCTGGGCAACCAACCCAAGCTCAGCTCCAAGGTCATCGAGGAGTTCTTCTACTTCTCGTTTGGAACGACCATCATCGCGTCGATCCTGCTGACCATGCGGTTGATCGCCGAGGAGCGGCAGACCGGCACGATCGTGCTGCTCGACTCGTCGCCGCTGAACGCGTGGCAGCTGGTCGGGGGCAAGTATCTCTCGGCGATGACGGTGCTGACCACGATGGTGCTCGCCACCGCCTATATGCCGGCGCTGGTGTTCGTCAACGGCAAGGTCTCGTACGGACACATCTTCGCCGGCTACACCGGGCTGTTGCTGGTCACCGCGTCGGTGGCTGCCATCGGGACGTTCGCCAGCGCGATCTCGCGGTCGCAGCTGGTGGCGGGCTTCGCGTCGGTGGTCATCACCATCGCATTTCTGGTCATGTGGCTGCTGGCCAAGGTTGCCGACCCACCATTGGTCGATGTCCTGTCGTACTTCAGCCTGTTCGATCGCCACTATCGCGGCTTCATGCGCGGGCAGATCAACACCGAGGATGTCGTGTTCTACCTGTCGATTTGCTTCGTGTTCCTGATGCTGGCCAGCCGCTTCATGGCGGCCCGGAGGTGGCGATGAGTCTTTCTGCACTTGCCTACCTCGTGGGCATGGTCGGGCTGTTCATCGGTCAGCGATTGCTCGCCGGCCATGACAGCATGCAAACGATGGTGAGTCTGGCCGGCCTCGGGGCGGTCTTGGCCTCGGTGGTGTTGCGGCTGCGTGGCCTGCGAGCCGCAACCGACGAAGGTCAGAGATTCGGGCATCGGGTGGCGACGAGCTGTCTGGTGGTCGGGCTCGGCGCGCTGGTCATGTACGTGGCGACCACCGAGATGGTCGTGCGCGGTCTGATGCTCGATGCCCAGGGCGAGGATCGCTGGCTCGGGGTGTGGCGGTCGCTGTGGCCGATCGTCTGGTTGCTCGGCACGGTACCCATGCTGGTCGTCGACTACGCGATCGTCAGCTCGCCGGTGATGATGCCGTTGCGGCGCATCCGCGACATGGCCGGCCACGGCATCGTCGCCGCGCTGGGCGTCGCGCTGGTTTTTCCGTTGAACTTCATCGCCGCCAAAGAACACCACACCTGGGATCTTGCCTACTTCAAGACCGCCCAGCCTGGGACGGCGACTGTGGCCATCGTGTCGTCGCTCGAGGTTCCGGTGCACGTCCGCATCTTCATGCCGCCCTCGTCCGAGGTGGCTCAGGAGCTGCAACGCTACTTCGCGCAGATCGAAGGGCCGAACGTCACGGTCGAGGTGATCGACCAAGCGGCCGAGCCGCGACTGGCCAAGGCGCTCTCGGTTCGGGACAACGGGGTGATCACCATCACCCAGGGCGAAGTCGACCTCGACGATGTGATCCCCGAGGATGTCGACGCGAAGGCCGACGTCAAGGGCGACGATGCGAAGGCCGACACCGCCGATCCCAGCAAGCCCAAGCCGGTCACGCGCACCCTCAAGGTCGCGACCGACCTCGAGAAGGCCAAGCGCACGCTGAAGAAGCTCGACGGCGAGGTGCAGACCATCTTGCGCGAGCTCGGCCATGGCGAACGGGTCGCCTACTTCACCACCGGCCACGGTGAGCTGAGCTGGGACGGTGGCTCGCAGGCTGCGATGGATCGCCAGACCACGGCGCTCAAGAGCCGTCTCAAGCAGCTTGGCTTCAAGGTCAAGACCCTGGGCATCGCCGAGGGCTTGGCCGTCGAGGTGCCCAAGGATGCCGACCTCGTGGCCGTGCTCGGCCCGATGAAGCAGTTCCAGCAGGGCGAGGTCGACGCCTTGCGCGCCCACGTGGACTCGGGCGGCTCGCTGCTGCTGGCGCTCGAGCCTGCGATTGGTCGTGAGCAGCTGGTGGGGACCGACCCCATGGATGGCCTGCTCGCCTACCTCGGTGTCGAGATGGGTGACGGGGTGCTCGCCTCGGAGCAGGGCATCGTGCCTTTGTCGCACAACAAGCTCGATCGTTTGAACCTGGTCACGAACTCGTTCACGCAGCATCCGTCGACCGCGACGCTGGGCGATCGTGCCGAGAAGAACGTGTTGTTCACGCCTGCGGCCGGCTTCCTCGAGGAGGTCGACGAACACAGCCACAAGCTCACGTTCACGGTTCGCACGCTGGCCGTGGTGTGGGCCGACCTCGACCTCGACGGTGAGTACGAGCCCGACGCCGGCGAGAGCAAGAGTGCCCGCAACCTCGTTGCCGCGATCGAAGGCGGGAGCGATGGTGCACCGTGGCGGGCGATGGTCACCTCCGACGCCTCGATCTTCTCGGATCTGGGCATCGGCAACCTCGGCAACCAGCGCTTCGCAGACGATGGCATCAACTGGCTGATCGGTGCCGAGGCGCTGTCCGGCACCACCGAGACCGAGGAAGACGTGAAGATCGAGCACACCAAGGAGGGCCAGACCACCTGGTTCTATATGACGGTGCTCGGCATTCCGTTCGGGGTGTTGCTGCTCGGAGGCATTCGCATGCGCTTGCGTCGTCGTGGAGGTGCCCGATGAGACGCCAGGTCATCGTGTACGGCGGTCTGCTCGCGCTCGCGCTGGGCGGAGCCTATCGGGTGTGGACCTCGCCGAGCGAGGTCGATAGCGGGCAGAGCGTCACGGTGCTCTCGGGTGCCGCCGAGGAGCTCGAGCGCGTGCACTACCGCTCCGACAAGCTCGACCTGCGGATCGACATGAAGACCGACGAGCTCGGCCGCTACGGCTGGGTGCGGGCGGAGTCGCAGGCCGCGCCGGATGCCGAACCGCCGCCGGCCGACAATCCCCACGCACCACCCCCGGAAGAGGGCGGGGTCTCGGAGTTCAAGGCCGGCAAGAGCGGCGCCGCCGCGCTCGAGGGCTTGATGCCGTTTCGCGCCAAGCGATTGCTCGACGGGATCACCGACGACAAGCTTGCCGAGCTCGGACTCGCGGAGCCCGAGGCAACCCTGGAGATCGTGCGCGCGGGTCGCGAGCCGGCGCAGTACGAGATCGGCGGTAACGTGTACGGCGGCGCGAACGTCTACGTTCGCGAGACTGCGACTGGCAAGGTGTACGTCGTCGATGCCAAGGTGATCCGGCCGCTGCAAAGCGGCAAGCAGACGCTTCCCGATCGCGAAATCGTCGGCGTCGAGACCAAGCTGATCGCCGCGTTGAGCATCACCGGTGGTGAGGCGACGGCCGAGTTCGAGCAGCAAAACCCCGACGACCCCGAGGCGGTCTACTGGACGACCGCCGGTGGCAGCACGAAGAATGAAACCGCGGCGGCGTGGATCGACAAGGCGTTGCGCATGCGCGCGTCGGGCTACGTCCAAGCCGACGAGACCCCCGCTGGGCTCGAGGAAGTGTTCTCGTTTCGGGTCCGGACTGCCGATCGCAAGTCCATCACCGTCGCGGTGAAACGCGGCTACGACGACAATGGCGAGGACCTCTGGTACGCGACCAGCGAACACACCCGAGGGCTGGTCAAGCTGCAGCGCGCACTCGCAGTCGAGGTTGCCGCTGACCTCGCGAGCGTGCTCGATGCTGGTGCGAGCTGAACCCCGAGTGACACCGTGCCCTGGCGTCTGCTGATCTTCATGTTCGTGATGCCGGTCCTGTGGATCGCGCTTCACGTCTACGTGGATCGGCGGCTGGTTCGTGGCGCGGCGCTCGGGGTGTGGGGCCGACGTGTCGGCCGGGCCGTGATCGTCACGGCCGCCGTGATGCCGATCGTCGCGATGTCCGCGGGGCGCCTGGGCTTGTCGCCGATCGAGGCGCAGCCGCTATCCATGACCGGGTTCTTCCTGTTCGGCCTGTCATCCGTGGTGCTGGTGCTGCTCGTGGCCATCGATCTGGGCCGGTTGGGTCTTGCGGGCTACGGCCGGGCCCGGCTGGCGTGGTGGCGGCCCGCTGTCGCTGCCTCTGCCTTGGGCTCACCTCGAGACCCGGGGCGCCGGGGTTTCTTCGGGCAGGTCGCGAATCTCGGGGTCGTGGGGACAGCCAGCGGTGTCGCGGGCCTGGGGTTGGTCCAGATCGGTCGCACGCCGGGTGTGCTCGAGGTCGAGGTGCCGATTGCGAACCTGCCTGTCGCGTTCGAGGGCTTCCGGATCGTGCAGATGACCGACATCCATGTTGGTCCCACCATCCGCGGCGAGTATCTCGAGCGCTGTGTTGCCGCGTGCAACGAGCTCGACGCCGATCTCGTCGCAGTCACGGGTGACCTCGTCGACGGCTTTGTCGATCAGCTTCGCGATGAGGTCGCGCCGCTAGGCAAGCTGCGCGGCAAGCACGGCACGTACTTCGTCACCGGCAATCACGAGTACTACTGGGATGGGCTGGCGTGGTGCGCCGAGGTCGCCCGGCTCGGCCTGCGCGTGCTCGACAACACGCATGTCGTGATCGAAAAGGACGGCGCGCGGCTACTGCTGGCCGGCGTCACGGACGTCTCGGCGGGGCAGATGGTCGCCGAGCACGCGTCCGATCCGGCGCGGGCCTGTGCCGATGCCCCGGCCTGCGACGTCAAGATCCTGCTCGCCCACCAGCCCCGTAGCGTGTTCGCAGCAGCGAGCGCCGGCTACGATCTCCAGATCAGCGGGCACACCCACGGCGGGCAATACTTCCCGATGAACCTGCTGGTCTATCTCGCGCAGCCGTATGTCTCCGGTCTCGCCCGGCACGAAGACATGTGGATCTACGTGAGCCGCGGGACCGGCTACTGGGGGCCGCCCACGCGGATCGGAGCGCCGCCCGAGATCACGCTGCTGCGGCTGGTGCGAGCGCAGAGCTGACCTTCGTCGGCGTGCTGGCGTGGTAGGCTCGATGTCCGACGTGGCCGACGAACAGAGCTTTCCCGCGGCGCCCGGCGCCACGCCGCTGGTCGACATCGGTGCCAACCTGGCCAACGCCGCGTTCGCCGGCGACCTCGAGCTCGTGCTCTCGCGCGCGTTCGCAGCCGGCGTGGGTCGCATTGTCCTGACCGGTAGCTCGGTGGAGAGTAGCAGCGCAGCGCTGGCGATCGCGAAGTCGCGGCCGACCAAGCTGTGGTCGACCGCGGGGATCCATCCGCATCACGCCAGCGCATGCGACGACGGCGCAATGGCGAGCCTCGGGGTTTGCCTCGCCGATCCGGCGTGTGTCGCGGTGGGTGAGTGCGGCCTCGACTACGATCGCGATTTTTCGCCGCGGCCCGACCAGCGCAGCGCCTTCGAGCGCCAGCTGCGTCTGGCAGTCGAGCTGCAGCGGCCGGTGTTTCTCCACGAACGTGCGGCGCATGGCGACTTCATTGCGATCCTTCGCGAGTATCGCGGCGAGCTCCTACGCGTGGTGGTGCATTGCTTCACCGGTACCCGGGACGAGCTCGAGGCCTACCTCGCGATCGATGCCCACATCGGGATCACCGGCTGGATCTGCGATGAGCGCCGCGGGCACCATCTGCGTGCGCTGGTCGGGCGCATCCCCGCGGATCGGTTGATGATCGAGACCGACTCGCCGTACTTGATGCCCCGCGATCTACGGCCGATGCCTCGCCACCGCCGCAACGAGCCGGGCCTGCTGCCGCACATCGCTCGAGCGATCGCAGCAGCGGCGGGCAAGCCGTTCGAGACGGTGGCGGCCGAGACCTCGCGAACGGCCACCGCGTTCTTCGGGCTGCCTGCGCGAGTGTGACCACCGGGGTGCTATCCTTGAAAACCATGAGCGAGCCCGACCGCACCGCGAAGTGGACGCAGGCGAGTCGCAGCGGCGATCTCGTCGGCGATGGGCCGTTCGCGGTGTCCGCGGGCGGCGTCGATCTCGTCGCGGTCCGAACCTCCGCTGGCATGCGGGTCTACGACGGCCGGTGCCCGCACCAAGGGGCGCTGCTCGGTGAGGGCGAGCTCGACGGTGAGGTTCTGGTGTGCCGCAACCACCGCTGGCGGTTCGATGCCGCCACGGGTCGGCGCGAGGGCGGGCCCCAGTGCCTGCGTGCGTGTCCTTCCGAGGTGCGCGACGGGGGCCTGTTCGTGGACCTCGGCGCGCTCGCGACAAAGACCGCCGTGACGGCGACCCGGTCGATCGCCGAGCTGCCCGGACCCAAGGGTCTGCCGTGGATCGGCAACGCGCTCGACCTCGACGTGCCGCGGCTGCACCTCGTCCTCGAGGACTGGGCGCGGACTTACGGCTCGACGTTTCAGCTCCTCGCCGGCGGTCGCAGGTTCGTCGTGGTCTCCGCGCCCGGCCTCATCGAACAGGCGCTGCGCGATCGTCCGGAGACCTATAGCCGCGACGCCAAGGTCGCCCCGGTGTTCTCCGAGCTCGGCGTCGCCGGCGTGTTCAGCGTCGAGGGGGCGGCATGGCGACCGCAGCGACGTCTGGCGATGGAGGCCCTGTCGCAGCGTCACCTCCGCGGCTTCTACGACACGCTGGCCAAGGTCGCCGCACGCCTGCACGCGCGTTGGGCTCGCGCCGCAGCCTCGGGCGAGGTGGTCGACATGCCCGACGATCTGATGCGGTTCACCGTCGATGTCACCACCGCGCTGGCGTTCGGCTGCGACCTCAACACCCTCGAGGGCGGCGACGACGTGATCCAGCGCGAGTTGAGCCTGGTGTTCCCGACGTTCGCCCGGCGACTCAACTCGTTGATCCCCTATTGGCGATGGATCCGCCTGCCCGAAGATCGCCGGGTCGATCGTGCGATCGCGGCACTACGGGTGTGGATCGCCGAGCTCATCGCCGAGGCCCGGCGCAAGCTCGCCGCCGACCCCACGCGCAAGCCGGAGAACTTCCTCGAGTCGATGGTCGCCGGCCGTGACGAGCACGGCCAGCCCTTCGCCGACGAGGTGCTCTTCGGCAACGCGATGACCATGCTGCTCGCCGGCGAGGACACCACCGCGAACAGCGTCGCCTGGGCGATCCACTTGCTGTGCGACCACCCCGAGGAGGTCACAGCGCTGCGCCGCCAACTCGAC
>CANLQR010000225.1 GCA_947492135.1 Deltaproteobacteria bacterium
ACGTGCTGTGCCGGAGGGTCGTCGGTGTCATTTGAGGGGATGCTTCAGGAGCGAGGCCGAGATCGCCGTCGACGGGGGTCGCCTCCAGCTCTCGCGAAGCAGCGGCACGTTCGCTCGCCTCGGTTCGCATGCGCCTGGCCTCGGCGTCGACGGTCGCGAGCAGTCCCGATTTACGACGATAGTTGACGTGCGTGTCGAGGTCGCGGCGCTTGAATGCCGTGTACCGCTCGAGGAACTCCAGACGTTCTTCCATCCGGCGCTTGTGGATCCGCCGGGCATCCTCGGGGCTTTCGAGGATATGCGGCACCAAGATCATGAGCATGTTGACCTTCTCTGTGCGCCGTTTCTTGCTCTTGAACATCCAACCGATCAGCGGAATTCGACCCAAGCCAGGCACCTCGGACTGCGTGATGGTCTCGCGCTCTTGGACGAGCCCACCGAGGATCAGCGGTTGATCGTCCCGCGCGAGCACCTGCTCGAGCTCGAGCTTGCGGGTGTTGGTCGGGATCCCGAGTTCGTCGGCAGCACCGAACGACTCGTTATTGAGCTTGATGTCGAGTGACACGGTTCTCGCGTCGTGAACGTGCGGAGTGACCTCCAGCGAAAGCGCAGCCTTGATGCGCTCGATGCTTTGCTGCTTGGACACGCCACCTCCGACCGGGATCAGCTGGGTCGCACCGAGCGTCGGTTTCGAACCGCCGACCTCGATCTTCCCGGTCTTGTTGTCCGCGGTGTAGAGGTGCGTGTCGGCGACGAAGTTCACATCACCCTGGGTCTGCAGGGCCTGAATCACCACGCCAAACGAGGGGATATCGACGTCGGTCCCGGTCAGCGCTGCCGATCCGGGAATCGCGGGGCCGATCACGCCGGCCGCGAGGCCACTGAGCGCGGACGGACTGAGTGCGAAGCTGTTCGCGTCGCCCTGCTGCGAGCTCACGAAGCCGACGCCCGGCGCACTTTCCGATCCGCCCGCAGTGCTGCCAAAGTGCGCCGAGGCACCGAGCGCAAGGTTCTTGTCGGTCGACAGCTCGAGCAGGAACACCTCGATGTAGACCTGCCGCCGCTCGATATCGAGTTCATGGATGACCCGTTCGACCGCGATGAAGTCCGAAGGTGACGCCATCACCACCAGCGCGCGCGTGTCGGGATCCGCAGTGACGCGGATCTCGCCGGTGAGGCCCTCACCGAGCGCCCGCGCCACGCTGGGCGCGCCCTTGCCGTCCTTGGCCGGCGCACCACCCGATAGCCCGTTGAGCACCTCGGCGACCCGCTCGACGTCCGCGTTGATCACCCGGACGACATGGATGCGACCGCTGCCGCCGGGCAGCTGCACATCGAGCTTGGCGACGAGCGGTCGGATCAGCTCCCAGTCCGCGGCGGTGGCGACCACGACGAGCGTGTTGGTGCGAATGTCGACCATCACGCGCGCGGCCTGGGCATGGGGCGAGCTGCCCTCGGCACGTGCCTTGGCCTTGCCACTCGGCGGCTGCGCAGCGGTATCCCCGAAAAGCTGCCGCACGGTCTCGGCCACCGCGTCGACCGGGGCGTGCTCGAGCTGGCGGAAAAACACCCGCTGCGCGACGAGCTCGGGGTCGTCGAGTTGGCCGACGATCGTCAGCAGGCGCCGCACGTTGGCTCCGGTGTCGCTGACGATCACCAGATCGTCGACGCTCTGGACGGCGCCCTGCTTGCTTTTGAGCGCGGTGACCAAGGCGACGACGTCCTGGGTGTTTCGACCCGACGTACGGATGAGCTGGGTGACGTAGCGATCATCCTCGGGCGGCTCGTGGCCGGGCTCATAGACCGGCAGCACGCGGTTCTCGGCACCCACCGACTCGACGATCTTCTCGAAGCCACGCCCGGCTTCGATCGCCAGGCCCATGGTCTGCAGCGCGGCGTGGAAGACCGCGAACGCCTCGGTCAGTGTGACGACGTCGGGTGCCAGGATGGTCACTTTGCCGCGGCGGAGCCCGGGTTCCCACACGAAGCTTCGGCAGCTGACGCTCATCATCCAGTGAACCAGATCGTCGAGTTCAGCCTCGCGCGGCAGTGTGATGCGAAACCGCGTTCCAACCGGCTGCTTGTCGCAGTGATGCTGCGGAGCCGTCGCCAAGTCATCTGCTGCAACGAGATCGGCTGGCGACAGGGCGGCCGGATCGACCGCCGGGTCCTCGGACGGCGGCCCCGACGATGCCCACACCGGCCGGACGCCGCTGGACACCCAACACACCATGGTCAACCACACGACGGCCGTACGACACGACATCAAGGCGCCTCCTGCCGCGCGATCGGAGCTACGACCGCGCGACGAAGTCCACCTGAGCAAGGCGTGGGCCAACGCCAAATCGTGGTTGTCCTGTCGCGTTGTCGGGTCCGGACGCTGCGTCCGCCAACCCACGACGTGACGCGATGGCACACCCGCCTTGCCCGCGACCGACGCAATGGCGATTCGCTCGAACGCGAACGCAGGAACGCCGCGGCCTCCAAGGGAGACTGCGGCGTGATGTCCTGCTGCCAGGCCTCGGCTACTCGGCCGCGGGCGCCGTTTCGCGGATGGTGCCGGGGACTTGCCCGGTGTCCATGTCGACCTCGAGCATCTCGACGTTCAGGCACAGGGCCTGCAGCTCCTTGAGCAGCACGTTGAAGCTCTCGGGCACGCCCGGGCTCATCGTGGGCTGGCCTTTGACGATCGACTCGTACATGCGCATGCGCCCGACGACGTCGTCGCTCTTGACCGTCAGCAGCTCCTGCAGGGCGTACGCAGCCCCGTAGGCCTCGAGCGCCCACACTTCCATCTCGCCGAGTCGCTGACCGCCGAACTGGGCCTTACCACCCAACGGCTGCTGCGTGACCAACGAGTAGGGCCCGATGGACCGCGCGTGGATCTTGTCGTCGACCAAGTGATGGAGCTTGAGCATGTACATGATGCCCACCGTGACGTTCTCGTTGAACGCGTCGCCGGAGCGACCGTCGAACAAGATCGCCTGACCACCACGGGGCAGACCGGCCTTCTCGAGTGTGCTCTTGACCTCGGTCTCGAGCGCGCCGTCGAACACCGGAGTCGCCATGTGCACGCCGCGGCGCAGCTTGTCGGCGAAGCGGATGACATCATCATCCGACAGCGAGTCCACGAAGCGATCGGCCTCGGGGTTCTCGTAGATCTTCTTGACCTGCTTGCGCAGAATCTCGGGATTGAAGTTGGTCTGCATGTAGCGATCGATCTGGTTGCCCAGCTCGCGCGCCGCCCAGCCCAAGTGGGTCTCGAGGATCTGCCCTACGTTCATTCGTGAAGGCACGCCCAACGGGTTGAGCACCAGGTCGACCGGCGTGCCGTCCTCGAGGAACGGCAGGTCTTCGACCGGCATGATCCGCGAGATGACGCCCTTGTTGCCGTGACGACCGGCCATCTTGTCGCCGACCTGCAGCTTGCGCTTGATGCAGACGTAGACCTTGACCATCTTGATGACGCCGGGCGGCAGCTCGTCGCCCTTGGTCAGCTTGGCGATCTTCTCGCGGAAGATCGTCTCGATCTCGTCGAGGTCCTTCTCGAGCCGTCGGGCCAGGGCCTCGACCAGCTCGGTGTCCTCGGCGGTGGTCATCGCGAACTGGCCCCAGAAGCGCCGGGGGATCTTCGCCAGACTGTCGTCCGAGAGGGCTACGCCCGCGTCACAGAGCACCGCGCCGGTGTCATCGACGAGCTTGGCCGCCGTGACCTTGCCGCCGAGGATCTCGCGGATTCGGTTGTAGTAACCGTCCGAGACGATGTTGACGTTGTCGTTGCGGTCCTTGATGAGCTTGTCGCGCTCGTGCTCCTCGATCTGCTGGGCACGGATGTCCTTGTCGACACCCTTGCGGGCGAAGACTCGGGCATCGATCACGATGCCCGACACACCCGGCGGCAAGCGCAGCGAGGTGTCGCGGACGTCGCCGGCCTTCTCGCCGAAGATCGCGCGGAGCAGCTTCTCCTCGGGCGACAGCTGAGTCTCGCCCTTGGGCGTGATCTTGCCGACCAGGATGTCACCGGCCCGCACCTCGGCGCCTACGCACACGATGCCCGCCTCGTCGAGGTTGCGCAGGGCTTCCTCGCCGACGTTGGGGATGTCGCGCGTGATCTCCTCTTTGCCCAGCTTGGTGTCGCGAGCGACACACTCGAACTCCTCGATGTGCAGCGAGGTGTACGTGTCGTCGCGGATGAGGCGATCGGACACGAGAATCGAGTCCTCGAAGTTGTAGCCCTGCCAGGGCATGAACGCGACGAGCACGTTCTGGCCCAGGGCAAGCTCGCCACGCTCGGTGGCCGAGCCGTCAGCGATCACATCGCCCTTTTTCACCCGGTCGCCGACGCGGACGATCGGCTTCTGGTTGAGTCCGGTGTTCTGGTTGGAACGCTCGAACTTGACCAGATTGTAGATGTCGGGCTTGGCCCCGAGGATCGAGCGGCTCTCGTCCTTGCTCGACACCGGCTTGACCACGATGCGAGCACCGTCGACCTGCTCGACGATGCCGTCACGATCGGCCACCACGGTGGTGCCCGAGTCGCGTGCGACGTGCTGCTCCATCCCGGTGCCGATCAGCGGCGCGTCCGGGCGCAGACACGGCACCGCCTGCCGCTGCATGTTGCTGCCCATCAGCGCGCGGTTGGCATCGTCGTGTTCGAGGAAGGGAATCAGCGACGCTGCGACCGACACCAGCTGGTTCGGCGAAACGTCCATCAGGGTCACCTCTTGCGGGGCGACCATGACGAATTCCTCGTTGTAGCGGCACTGCACCTGCTCGGCCTGCAGCTTGCCCTTGTCGTCGATCTTGGTGTTGGCGGGCGCGATGTAGTGGCCCTGCTCCTGCAGCGCCGAGTAGTACGCGACGTCGAGCGAAGCCACGCCACCATCGACCGAGCGGTATGGCGTCTCGATGAAGCCGAACTCGTTGATGCGGGCGTAGGTCGCCAGCGACGCGATGAGGCCGATGTTCGGACCTTCCGGCGTCTCGATCGGACACACCCGACCATAGTGGGTCTGGTGGACGTCACGAACCTCGAAGCCTGCCCGCTCGCGGGTCAGACCACCGGGCCCGAGCGCCGAGAGACGACGCTTGTGCGTGACCTCGGACAACGGGTTGGTCTGATCCATGAACTGGGACAGCTGGCTGGAGGCGAAGTACTCCTTCACCACCGCGCTGACCGGCTTGGCGTTGATCAGGTCGGCGGGCATGAGCGCGTCCATTTCTTGGGACATGCTCATGCGCTCTTTGATCGCGCGCTCCATGCGAACCAGACCGATGCGGTACTGGTTTTCCATCAGCTCGCCGACCGCGCGAACGCGGCGGTTGCCGAGGTGATCGATGTCGTCGATCTGACCACGGCCGTTGCGCAGCTCGACGAGGTACTTGACCGTCTCGAGGATGTCGCGCTTGGTCAGCACCTGGGTGGTGAGCTGCTCGCCAAGGCCGAACTTGTGGTTGAGCTTGAGGCGGCCGACCGTCGACAGATCGTAGCGATCCGCACGGAAGAACAGCGAGTCGAACAGGTTGCGCGCGGTGTCGAGCGTCGGCGGATCGCCCGGTCGAAGCCGGCGATAGATCTCGAGGATGGCCTCCTCGGAGCTGGTGAGCTTGTCCGACAGCAGCGTGGCCCGCAAAAACGGCCCAACGTTGAAGTCGTCGATGAACAGCACGCGGAAGCTCTTGACGCCTGACTCGGTCAGCCGCGCGATGTGCTCCTCGGTGATGTCCTCGTTGCAGTTGAGCAGCACCTCGCCGGTGTTGTCATCGATGGTGTCCTCGGCGGCGACCTTGCCGCTGAGTTCCTCGATGTCCATCGGCAAGCGCTTGATGCCGGAGTTCTTCATGCGCTTGATGTGCGCACGGGAGATCTTGCGGCCCTTCTTGACCAAGACCTCGCTGGTCTCGGGATCGATGATGTCCGCGGCGGCGCGCTGGCCCCCGAGGAGCTCGTAGTCGATGCCCCGCCAGATCTTGGGCTCGCCACTCTCCTTGTCGATGAAGACGGTCTCCTTCGAGTAAAAGAAGTCGAGGAGTTCCTGGGTGGTGAACCCCAAGGCGCGCAGCAGCACGGTCGCGTACAGCTTGCGCCGGCGATCGATGCGGACGTACAGCAGGTCCTTGTGGTCGAACTCGAAGTCCAGCCATGACCCGCGGTACGGGATGACGCGCGCGGAGAACAGCTTCTTGCCCGAGGAGTGGGTCTTGCCGCGGTCGTGGTCGAAGAACACGCCCGGGCTGCGATGCAGCTGGCTGACGACGACGCGCTCGGTGCCGTTGATGATGAAGGTGCCGTGCTCGGTCATCAGCGGGATTTCCCCGAAGTAGACCTCTTGCTCCTTCACGTCGCGGATCGACTGCGTGCCACTCTCGTCGTCGACATCCCAGACCACGAGGCGCACGACCACCTTGATGGGCGCTGCGAACGTCATGCCGCGGGCGCGGCACTCGTCCTCGTCATACTTGGGGCGATCGAGCGAGTAGCTCACGAACTCGAGCGAGCTGGTCTCGCCAAAGTCCTTGATCGGAAAGACGCTCTTGAACACGGCCTGAAGGCCGACGTCCTCACGCTCATCCGTCGGCGTCTCGCGCTGCAGAAACTTGTCGTAGGAACGCTTCTGAATGTCGATGAGGTTGGGGACTTCAACGATCTTCTTCAGTTTTCCGAAGTTCTTGCGGACCCTGAAGTTGTTCTGAATGACCTGTGGCATCGACTCTCCCTCGCGCTAGTGCGTGTCCGGCCAAAGCCGGCTTTCTGGGCGATTCAAGTTGTGTAGGGATCGCGACTCGACACCGAGGTGGCACCACGTTGGTGACACCCCGGCGTCAGAACGAAGCTCACTTCATCTCGGCGTCGGCGCCAGCTTCTTTGAGCTTCTTGACCATGGCCTCGGCCTCGTCCTTGGTCACGCCTTCCTTCACGGTGGCGGGAGCGCCCTCGACCATGTCCTTGGCTTCCTTGAGCCCGATGCCCGGGATGATCTCGCGGACCGCCTTGATGACGTTGATCTTCTTCTCGCCACCGCTCTTGAGGACGACGGTGAACTCGGTCTGGACCTCGGCGGCCACTGCCGCCACTGCCCCGCCGCCCGAAGCTGCAGCGACTGGCGCCGCGGCCGATACGCCCCACTTGCCCTCGAGCTCTTTGACGAGCGCCGCGATTTCCATCACGGGGCGGTTGGAGAGATAGTCGATGACTTGATCCTTGCTGATGTCTGCCATGGTCGTAATCTTTCAGGCCGCAAGACTGTCTTTGCGAGCGTTGAGAACGTTGAGGAGGCTTTGCGCCGCGGCATTGAGCACGCGGACGAACTGGGTGGCGGGGGTGTTGAGGAGCGCCAGGAACTGCGACTTGAGCTCGCGTGGTCCGGGCATGTTGGCGAACGCGGTGACACCTGCTGAATCCAGCAGGTTGCCGTATGCGACGCCGCCCTTGACGCGGAACTTGTCGTTGTCCTTGGCAAAATCGCGGGCAACTCGGGCAGCTGCGCCCGGGTCTTCAGGGTGATACGCGAGACCGCTGACGCCCTTGAGGAGGGGGCCTACGACCTCGTGCTCGGTGTCCTGCACCGCGAAGCGAATCGTTGAGTTTTTGTAGACGTGGTACGTGCACCCCGCCTCGCGGAACCTGCCGCGGAGGTCGTTGACCGCCGCGACCGTGAGCCCAGCGAATTCGACGAGCACGAACGCGCTGCACGGGCCGAGCTCCGCGCGGAGCTTGGTGCTGAGTTCTTGTTTTTGAGTCGTGTCCATTGGCATCGGACGTCCCCTTTTGTGGGACCTGTTCGGCGAGAACAGGTGGTGGACAGATTTCAGGCCCCAAGGGCCGTGAAGACATTTCGTAGAAGGCGAGAGCGGCGACCCAAGAACGGTGTTCGCACGGATGTCTCCTTCCACTCTTGGCGGGCTGCCCGAACGTTGCCTTCGGGGTTTCGCGTCGCGCCGGCGACGGCCTGCTTTCTTGGAGTGGCGGCTCGAACGAGAAGCTCGAGCGCGTCATGACAGTGCGAAGTGGTCCTCGGTGCGTGCCTCCTCGAAGAACGTCGGTTCCGTCGCGCCGGGGAGGTGGGAGGTGCTCCCCCTGCCCTGGCCGCGGGAGCGAACGGATAGCAAGACCCGTTCCGCCGCGCAACCCGGCGGGTGAAATGATGAATACCGGGCCTTGGACTGGGCGGCACTGACTGCCCAGCTGCAGTAGTGCGTTGGATCACTAGCTCGGGGCGCGGGGGCCCACGCGTCGGCCCGCAGGGCACGCCTACGCGCGACTGCCTCGGCGATAAACGTGAGCCCCTCGGCGTTGAGCAGAAATGATCTCGAGTGCGCCTTCACGAACGCCGAGGCCACCGTGCTGCCCTGGGCCCAGCAGTCGTGCGAAGCGCGGAGCTACGTCACCGACCCGTAGGGCTCGCTTCAACCACGTCGGCGGACGAGGTCAGCCCCCTTGTCGTGGCATGTAGCATGGTGATCGGCGTGCCGAGTCCCGACCTCACCGCGTCCTACGACGACGGCTACTTCGACAAGGACGAGCAGGGCTGGTGCGCGCGTAACGTCGAGCTCACGCAGCTCGGCGAGCGCGTGATGGTTCGTCGCTGGGGCGACGACAACGGCCTGCGCGTCTACGACGAGCGGCTCGAGGGCACGGTGGCCGCGGTGCTGGCCGATCGCGCGCTGGTGGTGCTTGCTGGCGGACTGGTGGGCTACGTGTTCGACCTGTCCACCCGGAGGTTGTCGATGCGCGGCCATACGACGCGCGAGTTCACGCCACCGATGGACTACCTCGAGTCCGCCTACCACGCGCGGGCCATGCAGCTGCTGCTCGACATCGACGCCGCGCTCGGTGGGCCGGTCCGCACCGCACCCCATCCGCCGCCGTGGCCCGCCCCGATCCCGAGCCCGACCTGCGCGGGTGCCCAGGAGTCAGCGACCGCGATTGCGCTGCCTGACGGCACGGGCCTGAATTCGATGCGTCGCACATTGTCGAGCGATCACGGCCTGGGCCCGCAACTGCTCGTCGAGCTGCGCGGCGGTCAGGGGGCGACGCAGCTCTTCGTCGAGGGCCCCGACCGCGGCCAAGTGCTGTTCGCAGGGCCGATCGAGCGCGAGCCCGATGCGGACGCCGTGATCGAGCGCTGGCGCGTGACCTGATCCTCGACGTGCTCGTGGTGCCCCCGCAGCGTCGGGCCGATCGTCGACCTCGGGGCGAGGCAGACGCGCTCCACCCTGCCGTGTTCGCGCCCGGCGGGGTACCGCTGGCGTCGACGTGATTCGGGACCCGACTCAGTAGACCTTCACCACGTTCGGGCCCAGTAAGTACCGGCACTCTTCTGTTTGCAGGCCCCCGCCTCGGGGGTGCAAAGTGGTGGACGTGCGGTTCGGATTTCTTCGGCTGCTCTGCCTCGCGCCCGTCGTGGCCGCGATCCCCTCGACGGCCCACGCGGGTGACTGCTCGGGCATCTCGGTCGCGGTCGACAACGACGATCCCGGCTCGGGCTACTCGGAGGTCAACCCTGAGAACTTCCAGACCCACAACGTCGATGCGTGCGCAGGGACCTACCGCTATCTGAGTCAGTACGTCGGCGACGAGTCGACCAACGGCCGAGTCATCTGGCAGCCGAGCATCGAGGTGGAAGGTACGTATCGGGTCACGACCAGTTTTCGTGCCTCGGAGAACCGTACTGATGATGCCGACTACTTGCTCATCGGGGACGACGGTCAGCAAACCGGAATGAGCGTCGACCAACGCGGCGACGGTTGCGCCGAGGTCGTCGTCGGCGAGATCTGGTGCGTCGCGGGCGGTAGCTGTCGACTCGAGCTCGACGGCACCGACGATGCGAAGAGCGACGCAGCCGACCAGACCGTCTTCGAGCTGGTCGACTGCGAGCCGCCGCCACCGTCCCCGTGCGACCCGTTGATCGAAGCCGGCTTCGAGGTTTGCGGGAGTGGTCCTACGCAGTGCGAAGGGGTGTACAGCGGCGGCGAGGGCTGCCTCGCCTACTGCGCGACGGTGGGAATGATGTGCATCGCGCGGTTCGGTGGTGAGCCGGGCTGCATGCAAGAAGCCCTGGAGATCCCCTGCGCAGAGGTCAACGACCACGCCTCGGACTATTGTGTCTGCGAAGGCGAGCCGCCGGTGTCAACCACCGGCTCGGCAGATAACGGCGCCGACGAGGGCACTGCGGATACTGCGGCGGACTCGATCGATCCCAGTGCGAGCGGCGAGGACAGTGGGCCTGGCGGCGGAGCCTCGGAGACGCTCGACCCTGGTGAGTCGGGCGCCAGCTCGGATGCCGGTGGCGTGACCGCGTCGCTGCCCGGGGCGGATACGCCGCGCGGTGGTGCGGGGTGTTCGTGCACGACGACGCCGAACCACGGCGGCGGCGCGATCGTGTGGGGCGCCGTGGGCTTGATGCTCGCGCGGCGCCCGCGACGTCGTGCTCGCTAGGCTGACGTGCCTCGCGCCTGCGCGCACCGCCGCCGCGCGAAGCCGTAAGTTCGCGCACCGGCAACCGTGCGGTTGTGCACGATCGGTCGCAAACCGCCAAACGTCCGTGAACCGCGGATGGATGAGGCACACTCCAGCACAGTGAAACCCGCCCGAAGTACCCTCGTCGCCGCGCTGCTCATCGGACTACCCGCCCTGGGACCGTCGGCGTGTGGCAGCGACGACGCCGACGCATTCGAGGACGACGACGAGCTCGCTCCCGGTGGCGCGGTCGGCAAGTACGACGACCTCGCCGAGGCCGGGCTCCCCCTGAACGGCAACTACGCGGCAACAACCGCGTGGAAGGTCGTCAACCAATGGGAGGACACCTCCACGCCCGCGGCCCGCAAGGCCGGCATCGCTTGGGCCGCCGACAGCGGGCTGAACTGGGACGAGAAATACGCCGCGTGGCTGCAGGCAATGCCGCAGATCGACAACGTCGATGGCACCGCCAAGACCTTCCAGATCATCACGCCCTGGGGCAAGACCTTGGCCGCGCCCAAGCTCGATTGCGCCGACACTGCGCTGCTGCTGCGTTCGACGTTCGCTGCGTGGTACGGGCTGCCGTGGTTCGTGGTCGCCTTCGACGGCGGCAAGCCGGTGCACTTTGGTCACTTCGGCATCCGCACCAAGGACGGCATCTGGAACAACATGCCGAAGTTTGCGACGGCGTACGTCGACCACTCGGCCAAATCGACCGCCGAGGTGCTCGCCAACTGGCCAAAGGACAGCAAGCTCCGCAAGCTCGGGGTCCAAAGTGGTGACGACCAGCCGATGATCGGCGAGGGCGCACGCACCGGCACGTACCTCGACGAGCTCCACCTCAACAAGCGCGCCGCCCACTTCATCCGGCTGACCATGATCTTCACCGGATCGGTCAACCTCGCCGACAGCCGCAACACCTACAACCTGACGCCCGAGGCACTACGGGCCGGTGACGTGATGTTGTGGCGCACCTCGAGCAGCGGCGTGGGCCACACGATGGTCACGATCCGCGCGGAAAAGCTCGGCGAAGGCCGACTGACGGCCGAAAGCGTGTTCGGCAACCTGCCGCCCGCGCAGCCGGTGTGGACGAGTCCGGCAGGCACTGAGCGGAACTACAGC
>CANLQR010000226.1 GCA_947492135.1 Deltaproteobacteria bacterium
ATGGTCAGGATCGAGAGCCCCAAGTCCCCGAGCTCGACGATGACTTCGTGGAGCTCGGCCTCGGTCTCGCCCAGGCCCAGCATGAGCCCGGTCTTGGTGAGCGCGCCACGGCGACGGGCGTGGCGTAGTACCGCGAAGCTCCGATCGTAGCGGGCCTGCACCCGGACCTCGCGAGACAGCCGGGGGACGGTCTCGAGGTTGTGCGCGAACACGTCGGGGTTCGCGTCCAGCACGGTGTCGACGTCGGCCAACTCGCCCTTGAAGTCGCCGACCAGGGTCTCGATGGTCATGTGTGGCGCTTGCTCGTGGCACGCATGCAGCGTGGCCGCCCAGATCGACGCACCGCCGTCGGGCAAGTCGTCGCGGTCGACGCTGGTGATCACGGTGTGGCGCAGCGCCAACTCGGCGAGGATCGTCGCGACCCGCGACGGTTCGCCCTCGTCCACCGGCAGCGGACGCCCGGTCTTGACGTCACAGAACCGGCAGGACCGCGTGCAGATGTCGCCGAGGATCATGACCGTCAGTGCGCGGTTGTTCCAGCACTCGCCGATGTTCGGACAGCTCGCGCTCTGGCACACGGTATGGAGCCCGAGCTCGCGCACGCGCTGCTGCAGTTCGCTGTAGTTCTGCCCGCCGGGCATCTTGACGCGCAGCCACTCGGGATGACGCGTCCGGGCGGGCGCAGGGTCCGACGTCGCGGGGAGCAGCGGCAGTCGCACGGTCACGGGGTGGTGTTAGCACGCGAGGTGCGGCCGGTCATGCCACGATCGATCACAGCCCCACGCTCCCGCGCGGGTCTTGCCCTGCCTGCAGGTCGGCGAGCGCCTCGAGCAACTTCGGGTTTCCCGGCGGCGGCATCCGCACGTCGAGGATGACGAACAGGTCGCCCGAGGGCTTGTTCGCGATCCGGACCCCGTGGGCACGCAGGCGCAAGGTCTGGGCGTTCTGTGCGCCGGCCGGCAGCTTGAGCGAGACCGTGCCCCAAGGTGTGCGGATGTCGACGGGGCCGCCGCGGTAGGCCTCGTACGCGGTTACCGGCACGGTCATCTTGAGGTCGTCGCCGTCGCGAACGATCTGCGAGTGGCGCTCGACGAGCACCGTGAGCAGCAGGTCACCGGGCGGATCGCCGGCACCACCTTGCCCACGCACGCGCAGTTTGCCGCCGTCGAGCATGCCCTGCGGTACCCGGACGTTGATCGTGCGCAGGTCGCCATCGGAGACCTCGACGCGGACTGGCACTGTGGTGCCTTGCAGCGAGTCCATCAGCGAGACGTGGATCTCACCCGAGATGTCGATGCCCGCGCGCACCCCACGGGTTCGTGCGGCTTCGCCGCGCCGGGCGCCGAACATCCGCGTCAGGAAGTCGTCGAAGTTGGTGGCGCGCGGGTCGGCGACCTCCTCGAGGTCGTCGTTGTCGAAGGTTGATTGGCTACGCGACTGAGCCTGGGCCTGGGCTTGAGCTTGCGCGTGAGCCTGAGCTTGCTTGTAGCGTCGCGCGCGGTCGGCGTCGAACCCCAGCGTCAGGCTCATCTCGCCAAACTCGTCGTAGTGCTGCCGCTTGCTGGCGTCCGCCAGGATGTCGTACGCGTTGCTGACCTGCTTGAAGCGCTCCTCGGCCTGCTTGTTTCCCGGATTTCGGTCGGGGTGGAATTGCCGCGTGAGCTTGCGGTAGGCCTTCTTCAGGTCTTCCGCGGTTGCGGTCTTGGGCACGCCCAAGGTGGCGTAGAGGTCTTTCACGGGAATGGGGTCGAGCCTAATGCTGCGCGGCGCCTACGGGAAGGGCGGCCGACAAAGATATGTGCACCGGGGGTTTTGTGCCGGCTGACCGTTTGGCGGCGCAACCTGATTTCTGGCATGGATAGGCCGTGGCAACCGAATTCGGGTTCGAGTCCCTCGCTGCTGTTGAACCGACCGCGGGCGTCGCTTCAGTGCGCGAGCATCCGTGGGCCGCGATTTTGCCGCGGGTGGCCAAGCCGGCGCGCTATCTCGGCGGTGAAGAGCAGCAGATCGTCAAGGCACCAGAGTCGGTGACCTGCCGCTTCGTGTTGGCATTCCCCGATGCCTACGAGGTGGGCATGAGTCATCTCGGGACCCGGATCATCTACGAGCTCATCAACCGCGCCGACGACCTCGCCTGCGAGCGGGCGTTCACCCCGTGGGTCGATCTCGAGGCCGAGCTCCGGGCGGCGAACTTGCCTCTGGTGAGTCTCGAGAGCTGGACGCCGCTGGGCGAGTTCGACGTGGTGGGCGTGAGCCTGCAGTACGAGCTGTCGTACACCAACGTGCTGACCAACCTCGACCTCGGTGGCATTCCCCTGCGCAGCGCTGACCGCGACCAGACCCATCCGATCGTGATCGCAGGCGGGCCGACGTCGACCCACCCGGAGTCGATCGCACCGTTCATCGACGCATTCTTGGTGGGAGAGGCCGAGGAGGTGCTGCCCGAGCTGCTGCGCACCGTGGGGCGCATGCGCAGGGCCGGCGAACCGCGGGCGGCAGTGCTCGCGGCTCTCGCTGTGATGCCGGGCATCTACGTCCCGGCGATGTACGAGGTCGCGGTCGAGCCTCGCAACGGCCTGCAGGTCGTGGTCGGGCGCACCGCCGCTGGGATCGCGGCCGGGGCCCCGGAGCGCATCACTCGAGCGTGGGTGCGCAAGCTCGACGACTTCCCGTTTCCGACCCGGTTCCCGGTGCCGCGCGCCGAGGCGATCTTCGACCGTGCCGCGGTCGAGATCACCCGCGGCTGCACCGAGGGCTGTCGCTTCTGTCAGGCCGGAATCATCTATCGCCCGGTTCGCGAGCGCTCGCCTGACGCGATCATCAAGGCTGTGATCGAGGGCGTCGAGAATGCTGGCTATGGCGAGACCAGCCTGACGGCACTGTCGACCGCCGACGTGTCGTGCATCGATCCGCTCATCAAGGCGCTGGTCCCCGAGCTGGTCAAGCGCAAGGTCGGCCTGGGGATCTCGAGCTTGCGTGCGTACGGCCTGTCGGGCGAATTGCTCGACGAGGTCAAGCGCGTCGGGTTGTCGGGCCTCACCTTCGCGCCCGAGGCCGGGACCCAGCGCATGCGCGACGTCATCAACAAGAACGTCAGCGACGAGGACATCCTCACCTCGGCGCGGCGGATGTTCGAGCGGGGCTACGACCGCATCAAGATGTACTTCATCGTCGGGCTGCCGACCGAGACCGAAGAAGACGTGGTCGGCATCATCGAGACCGGGGCGAGGGTCCGCCAGGTCGCCAAGGACCTCGGCCTCAAGCGCATGCCCACCGTGACCGTCTCGGTCAGCCAGCACGTGCCCAAGCCGCACACGCCGTTCCAATGGGCGGCGATGGACTCGATGGAGGACCTCACGACCAAGGTCGACCTGTTGCGAAGCCTCGCCAAACGACGCGGTTTGCAGGCCAAGACCCACGACGTCAGAGGCACTTGGCTCGAGTGTCTGTTCGCTCGCGGTGACCGGCGTATGGCCGACGTGCTCGAGCACGCGTGGCGGGCCGGGGCGCGCTATGACGGCTGGAATGAGCTATTCGTGCTGTCGCGGTGGATCGATGCGCTCGCTGCCTGCGAGGTCGATCCCAACATCTACACCCGCACGTTGCCGGTCGACGGTGCGCTGCCCTGGGACCACATCGACATCGGCCTCGAGCCCGACTTTCTGGCCACCGAGTGGCGCAAGGCGATTCGCGGCCGCGCAAGCCCGCCCTGCGGCAAGCCCCACGGCGACAAGGTGCATCAGCCGGTGCTCGCCGTCACCGAGGCGGATGCGCGGAGGCTGGTCTGCTACGACTGTGGCATCGCCTGCGACATGACACAGATGAAGACCGAGCGCCTGCGTTCGTTGCGGACCCTGGCGAGCGTCGCCGCGGGTCCTGCCGATTCGCCCCACGAGCCGACCGCGGCCGGGCGCGACCTCGCCGATCCTGCCGAGGAGCCGAGCGACGAGGCGTTGATCCCGATGTCGCGGCTGCTGCGGTCACGCCTGCCCAAGAGCAAGCTCGCGGCCGACAGTGCCTTCGCGGCCGCAGCCGAGGCTCCCCACTCACGACTGCGCGTGTTCTTTTCACGCGGCGGTCCGCTGCGGTTCATCGGGCACCTCGACTTCCTGAAAAACCTGCCGCGGCTGTTTCGGCGCGCGGGCATCGAGGTCGCGTTCTCGCGAGGGTTCAACCCCGTGCCGCGGCTGTCGCTCAGCCCGGCACTCGCGCTGGGCATCGCCAGCGACGAGGACGCGTTCGACGTCGATGTGATCCTTCCCGAGTCGCTGCGCGACATGAGCGGTGGGGTCGACATCGACGAACGCGCTGGCCTCGCGGAGGTCCTGCTCGAGCGGCTGCGCGCGGTATTGCCTCAGGGGTTCGTCGCGCTGGGGGCCAAGCTGCTCGGCGATGACGAACCGCGGCTCGGGCAGATGATCGGGGCGGCAGATTTCGTCGTACAGCTTCCCGACCAGCCGGCGGCGGGCTTGCGTGAGCGCCTCACCGCGACGCTCGCGGCCACCACGCTACCGACGACGCGCTTCAAGCAGGACCGGCGGCGTGCAGCAAACGCCCCGGCACCCCCGAGCGTGACGATCGACGTGCGTCCGCACGTGGTTTCCGCCGAGCTCGACGACGACTGCAAGGAGCTTCGCTTCCGCCTGCGCATGGAGCCGACCGGCACCGCTCGTCCGCGTGAGGTCGTGTCCGCGCTGCTCGGGATCGAAGCCGGCGAGCATGCGATGCGCCGCGTGCGACTGCTTGCGCGCGATGGCGAGGGATTCGCTCGCCTGCGCTGAAGAGCGGCGCTCGCTGGTGTTGCCTAAGGCAGCACCAGCGCGCAGGTCGTCGGGTCGAGCGTGGTGCCCAGCACCGCACCCAAGTTGTCGACCGGCAGGCTCGCCTCGTGCTCGACGAGCGGCGTGGTGCGGGCCTGACTGCGCCGCGCCGAGATCACCCGCAGCACGTCGGCGACGCGCTCGGCCTCGGGGCGCGCGTTGCAGGCCGTGAAAAAATCTGTGACGCGTTGGGTGTGCGACGCTTGGCTGCTCGGGGCCTCGAGGTTCGCGAGCAGCTGGGCCGCCGGCGTGCCCGCGGCGGGTGCGGCCGCCTTGAGCTTGGTGACGAAGCCAGCCCGGATGCGCTCGGGGAGGTTCGGCGTGACGTTGACCAGCGGGTTCTTGAACATGGCCTCGCGTCCGGGGCACGCCGCGCAACCGCGATCGGCGACCGCCGCCACGCAAAGCTCATCCCACTGCTCGGTGCAGCAAAAGTCGTCCTGGGCGCAGACGCAGGCCGCGATCGTGCTTCCGGTGCAGCCGGCCTCGTTGTGGGCGGTGCAGCAGTTTCCCAGCAGGTCCTCGAAACGTGAGGCGGTCGCGGCCTTGTTGTCGGGTTGACCACTGGCCAGCTTGGGTAGCTTGGGTGCGAAGTCCAGGAGCGCGCAGCGCTGGTCGGAGAAGACCGGCCGAGTGAAGTCGATCGCCAGAACATCGAGCGCGAACTCGCGATCGATGACCCCGATCTGTTGGAGGCGCTCGACGAACTGCTGGTCGGACCGCGCCCGCTGCACAAACGCGAGCTTGAAGTGGGTGTCGACCACCGACTTGCCGTTGGGGCCCACCAGCGCCTTGCCGCCGACCTGCACCCGCTGCTTGGACTTCACGATCGCGGCGTCGTAGACCGCTGGCGTCACGTTGATCTGCAGGCCGAAGGCACCGCCGTCGAACACATCGTCGACCAGAGCCTCGGCGGGGACGAAGCGGACGGGATCCCCGGCGGCCTTTGCCGCGGTGCCGATGTTGAATTCCTTGGTGCAGAACAGCGGCTCGAGCACGCGATTGAGGTCTCCGGCGAGCAGCAGATCCTTGACCCATACCTCGGTCCACTCGGCGTTGGCCGCGATGACGGTTTGTTCGAGATCGGCGCCGGTCGAGCGGACACCCAGATCGTCGATCCGATCGATGAGTTCGGTCGCACCAGGGGTGTCCGAGTCGCCCTCCCAGTGGAGCCACGGCGTATCCAGCTCCTTCATGATCATCCCGCCGTCGACGTGGCACCGCGCGCACGTGGATCCGTTGCCTGGTTTCACGAGGTCGCCAGAGTTGCCGTGGAACGTCCACTGCCCACCCGCGAGCGTGTAGAAGGCGAACATGCCGAGGGTCTCGTCGAACGCCATGAACTCGGCGTCGTCGGGGGTGGCTTTGGCGTCGCCCGTCAGCGGCGTCAGTGACATGAGGATGCCGTGCTCGGGGCGTCCCCCGCAGGTACGGCTTGCGATCGCTCGGAACACGTCGGGCTTGCCGAGCACCTGCGAGGTCTCCGAGATCACCGCGGTCTGCACGGCACCGGGCTCGGCGCATTCGGCCGAGTCTCGCTTCGCGAGTGCAGCTGCCACGGCGGCGAACGTGCGCGGGCACTCGCCTTGCGCGCGCAGGACAAACTGCGCGATCGGATCGCGAAGCGTCGCCGGGTCGACGAGATTGCGTGAGAACCCATTGCGACCGTCGAACACCTCCGGACACGCGCCATCACCGTCGAGGTCGTCGGCCTTCCCGCCGATGCCTCGTCCGCCGCCGTCATCGTCGCCGGGTTCGGCCTCGCCACATGCCAGGAGCCCCGCGAGTGCGAGCGCGAACCGACGCATCGCCGAGACCTTGCTGTTTCGAGATGTAGGCATCACCCGGACATCGTAGGCGCATGTCCTCCAGTCGGCAAACCCGCCAGAAGGACTGCCAGGGGGCAACTGACGGTCGTACGCGCGGTTTCGCGCCGAGCGATTGTGCTCACCCGAGGGGGTCGGCGAACTGCGGCGGCTTGCCGCGGAGCATGGCTGTCACACCCACCTTGGCCGCGGGCGCAGCCAGGCTCTCGGCGGCGCGATGGGCCTCGAGTGCGCCGCCCACAGCCATCGACGCCGCATTGGCATCGACGATCGTGCGCACCAGCAAGGCCCGCAGTGCGGCGGACAAGGCCACGCCAGCGGCGTTGGTCCCCGGGGTGCTCGCGACATCGACCTCGACGGCCACGCCGTCGGTGCGCATCGTCGGGGTGATCTGCCCGTCGGCGATCTCGCGCGCGAACGCCAGGCTCCGCGCGGGCAACTGCGCGACCGCAACGACCTCATGCACGAATCCCCAGTGCTGGGCCTCTTCGATCGCGATGTTGGATCCGGTGAGCAGTGCGCGGTTGATCGCTGCTTGGGCGTCACTGCGGCTCGCGCGATGAACCATGTGGCACCCGCCAAGCCCTGGGATGACACCCACGGTGGTCTCGGGGAACGCGAGCTTGGCCCCGTTGGCGCCGATCCTGGCGTGGCATGCCGCCGCAAGCTCGAGGCTGCCGCCCAGGACCCGTCCGACCAGCGCCGCGACCGTGGGTTTCCCGGAGCGCAGCTTGGTCGTCGTTTGCTTCCACCGGTCGATCAGTGCGTGCGCGGCATCGGCGTTGCCGAGCACGGGCACGAACGCCTGGAGGTCGGCACCGTGGCCGAAGTCGCGGTTGTAGTGGCCGTCCGGCGCCAGCACGATCGCACGCACACTCGGATCGGCAGCGAGCGTGTCGTACGCGTCACCGAGCTCGACCAAGAACGTGTCCGACAGGGTCGCGCGGCGCATCGAGATCAATCCCACGCCGTCATGCACACTCGTGGCCACGTAGACCCGTCCCCAGCCGGCGGTCTTGGAGGTGAGCCCGGCTCGCGGCGCGACTTCATCGCCCTTGGTGATGGACTGCGACGCGACGAAACCCTCCACGAGCGCGAGCGCGCGCTCGCGACCCACCCGCTGGATCAGGGCAGGAACGCCTTCACGGAAGGCCAACGCATTTTCGCACAGGAAGTTGATGGCCTCGAGCTTGGCGACGTTGTGTTCGACCATGTACGCGACCATCCCGAACAGCATGCCGAACATGCGTTGCTCGATCTCTGCCAGGGCTTCGGGTGGGCAGCTCTGGCCGCGCTCGTAGGGCCACTGCTTGCGAGGATCCTCGAGGTACGGGCGCCACAGCTCGGGGATGCGATACATCGTCGAATCCACTTCACCCGCGAGCAGCTCCATGCAGTGCGCCGACAGGTAGTTCGCGCCGGGGATCATGTTGTGAACGAAGAATGGCGAGGTCCCCAGCAGCTTCTTGCAGGCGTCGTCGATCTGCGCGCAACCGAGTCCGGTGTCGGCGTGGATGCGAACTGCCTCGAGCATCATCCCGCAGAACAGACGATCGGCGGCAAATGCAGGCGCGTCGGCGACCTCGATGAGGTTCATGCCGAGCCCGCCGAGCAGCTTGCGCAGGATCTTCAGCTCGCTTGGCCCCGTGGTCGCGCCGGCCGCCGGAATCTCCCAGAGCTTGTTGGTCAGGTGGGGGAAAAACGGATGCATGACGCCGCAGCGGGCTTTTCCGGGCAAGTGCCCGAACAGGCGCTGCGACGGGAAACCGCTGGTCGCCGAGAAGATGAACGCCTCAGGGTCACGCGCGTGAACCTGGGCGTAGAAGCGGTGCTTGAGATCGAGGCGCTCGGGAATCGCTTCGAACACGAAGCCGACCGCCAACTCGCGCGGCAGATCGTCGATGCCGCCCTGGATGATGGTGATGCCGTCGACAATCGTCGCGACCTCGGCAGCCGTGAATCGATCGCCGAAGGCCGCCGCCAGCTTGGTGCGGACCTCGTGCACCAGCGGCGAAGGATCGAGTGCGACCACGGGAATGCCGTGCCGTCCGAGCAGTCGCGCGAACTGTCCGAGCTTGCCAAGACCGACGTTGCCGCAGGCGCCTGCGACGACCAAGGCTCGGACGGGTCCGGCTTCGTCGGGTTGGAACACGGGGCGTAGGCTCGGATCGGAGATCGTCGACATCAGCCCGGAGCATACGGAACCCGTGCACCCTGAGGTGGAGGCAAAACTTGAGGATTCCCACGGACTTGGCTTTCCAGGGAGAGGTCACGCGGGGCGCCGCACGCCCGCTGGGGCCACGCTCGACCCCCCAGACCGCTACGGTTTCATGACAGAGCCCTGATGGATCCGTGCTTCGCACCGGCCGTATGGTCCCTGCGCAAGGCTCACTCGAGCTTCTGCGACCCCCACAAAGTTTCCAGGGAATCACACCATGAAGATCACCTCTACGCTCATCCTCGGCGTCTTCGCCGCCTTCGCCCTCTCCACCGTTCCCGCGTGCGACGACAAGAAGGCCGACGACAAGAAGGCGGAAGACAAGAAGGACGGCAAGAAGGCGGACGACAAGAAGGGCGAGACCAAGACCGAGACCAAGACCGAGGTGAAGGTCGAGGAAAAGAAGGAAGAGACCAAGGCTGATGCCCCGGCCGGCGGCGGCGACAAGATCGGCATCGCCGAGTGCGACGAGTACATCGAGAAGTACACCAAGTGCATCATGGACAAGATGCCGGAAGCCGGCCGCGCCCAGATGAAGGACGCGATGGAGCAGTCCGCGAAGGCGTGGAAGGAAGCAGCTGCTGGTCCGGGCAAGGACGCCGTTGCGGCGACCTGCAAGACCGCGCTCGACGCCGCCAAGCAGGCGACCACGGCGATGGGCTGCACCTGGTGATGTGATGGCGACAGCCGCGGCGTAGTTGCCGAGGCCGTTGTCATGGAGGGCCGGTGGACCGATGAGGTCCATCGGCTTTTTTCTTGGTGCGCATGCTCAGCACGAACGCGTCAAGTTTCTGAGCCGCGACAGGGCCCTCGGGGGACGGCCCGCGAGTGGGCCACACGTCATCGCGGCTTTCTCGATTCCGGCGAGGGATCGCGTAGTGTTGCGTGCCAATTGGGCGGCGTTTTCGGCCCCCACCACGGAGAAGAACCACCATGAAGTTCACCAAGGCACTCATCATCGTCGCGTCGCTGTCGGCGTTCGCCCTCTCGACCACCGCCTGCGACAAGAAAGAAGAGCCCAAGAAGGAAGACAAGAAGGACGAGAAGAAGGAAGAGAAGAAGGAAGAAAAGAAGGAAGAAAAGAAGTAGTCCTTCGGACCTTTGCTGCTCGCCCAAAGGGTGCCAACCCGCTTCGAGGATGGCGCCCTTTTCTCGTGCGGGCGCACGCGCTTGCACGCGCGACCACTTAGAGCCTAGCGTCCCGCCCATGCGTCACGATGGCCGCGCCGCCCACGAACTCCGTCCGTGTTCGATCACTCCTGACTTCATCGGTCACGCCCTTGGCTCGACGCTGGTGACGACCGGCGACACTCGGGTGATCTGCACCGTCAACCTCGAGGAGCGGACACCGTCGTGGCTCAAGGGCGGAGGTTGGGTCACAGCCCAGTACGCCATGTTGCCCGGCGCGACCGCACCGCGCGGGAGCCGAGACCCCGGAGCCCGCGGCAAGGAAATCCAGCGACTGATCGGGAGAGGACTGCGAGCAGCGGTTGATCTCACCAAGCTCGTCGGGCCCAGCGGACCGCTGTCGCTGATCTGTGACTGCGACGTGATCCAGGCCGATGGTGGGACCCGCACGGCGTCGATCACCGGCGCATGGGTTGCCCTGGCGATCGCGATCCGTCGCCTGCTTGCGCAGGGAAAGCTCGTCGACGATCCCATCCTCGCTGCGGTCGGCGCGACGAGTGTGGGGTTGTGCGGCGATCCGCCCGAGGCACTGCTGGATCTCGCGTACGTGGAGGATGTGTCTGCGATCGTGGATCTCAACGTCGTTGCCCTGCAGGGCCGAGGCTTGGTCGAGGTCCAGGGCACCGCCGAGCACGGGGTCTTCTCGCGACGGGAGCTCGATGGGCTGCTCGACCTCGCCGAGGGTGGTCTCGACCAGTTGTTCGCGATCCAGCACGCCGCGCTCGAGCGCGGGGTAGGCTAGGAGCATGCGTACAGTCGTCCTGGCGACCGGGAACCGCCACAAGCTCGCGGAGCTCGACGAGATGCTCGCCGAAGCCGGCGTCGACCTCGAGGCTGCGACGCCGCGCGAGTTCGGTGATCCACCGGAGGTGATCGAGGACGGCACCACGTTTGCCGCGAACGCGGAGAAGAAAGCCCGGGCGCTCGCGGCGTGGCTACGTGCCCGCGGATGCCGCGGCGACACGCTGGTGCTGGCCGACGACTCGGGCCTCTGCGTGGACGCGTTGGGTGGCGGCCCGGGGGTGACGAGCGCGCGGTTTGCCGGCGAGCCTTCCGACGACGCCGCCAACAATCTCAAGCTGGTGCAGGAACTCCGCGCGAATGACCGGACCGCGAGTTCGGCCCACTATGCGTGCGTGCTGGCGCTAATGCGTGTCGACGGGGAGGCCATCGACGGCACCCGCGATGTCGTGCATTTCGAGGGCCGCTGGGACGTGGAGGTGCGCGTGGAGGCCCGCGGGCACGGCGGCTTTGGCTATGATCCCCACGCGTGGATCGACGGCGGTGCGCGCACGGTGGCGGAGCTGGGGCAGGCGAGCAAAGCCACGCGCTCGCACCGCGGTGAGGCTCTGCGTGCGCTGGTGCGGTGGTGGAAGCAACGCCAAGGGATGCCCTAGCCAGCGGGGGCCATCTCGGTTATTGTGTCGCGGAGTTCGGGGCGTGGCGCAGCCTGGTAGCGCGCCTGTTTTGGGTGCAGGAAGTCGGAGGTTCGAATCCTCTCGCCCCGACCACTTTGCAACGCGG
>CANLQR010000227.1 GCA_947492135.1 Deltaproteobacteria bacterium
AGACTCGTGGCCGCTTGTCCGAGCTACCCCTTGCGCCGGTCGATAGCCTGCGTTGCTTCGTCGCTGCGGCCGAGCACCTGAACTTTCGTCGGGCCGCGAGCGAGGTGGCGCTGACGCCTGCGGCCGTGAGTCAGCGGATCAAGCAGCTCGAGGAGCAGCTCGGCTGCGTGCTGTTCGAGCGTTCGTCGCGGCACGTCGCGCTGACGCCCGCGGGCCAGGCCTTGCTGGTGCGCGCTCGACCGGCGCTCGCGGCATTGCGGGCCTGCAGCGACGTCGCTCGGGCAGCACCCACACTCGTCCGCTTCGTGCTCGGCACCCGGTTCGAGCTGGGTCTGTCATGGCTCGTGCCGAGCCTCGTCGTGCTCAAACGCGAGCGACCCGATTGGCAGATCGATCTGCTGTTCGGGTCGGGCACCGAGGTGCTCGCGCGGCTCGAACACGGGCAGGTCGATGCGATCGTGACCAGTGCACCGATCGCCAACACCGAGTGGGAGGCCCAGCTGCTCCATCCCGAGCTGTATGCTCTGGTCGCGGCGCCAGCTTTGCTCGAGCGCGTTCCGTTCGTGCGACCTGGCGATGCCGCCGAGCACATCATCCTCGACATCGATGGTGCCTTGCCGCTGCTGCGCTACGCGCTGTCGGTGTGCCCTGGGCTGTCGTTCCGCGACCTGTGGCGCTGCGGCACCGGCGGGGCCGTCCACGAGCTGGTGCGCGCCGGTCAGGGCGTTGCGGTGCTGCCGCTGTACATGGTGCGCGAGGACCTCGAGCAGGGCCGACTCCAGCGGCTATTGCCCGAGCTCGAGCTGCTGTCGGACAGCTTTCGCTTGATGTATCGCAAGCGCTCGCCGCTCGCTGCCACGCTGCGGGAGCTGGCAGTGTGGTTGAGCGGCCGGCCGCTGCGTTGATGGAGCACGCGCTCGACCCCAGCCCAGGCGATCCGCGCCCACGGGGAGCACGCCGGGTGTGCGCATCGATCGCTGCCAGGGTGTTCAGAGGCCATCGACGGGCATCATGGATCCGCGGGCCGCCGCGCGCGACAACCCCTAGGTCAGGGTTCAAACCATGGGTATACGTCTCGCCGTCATTCCCGCCGCTGGCGCAGGGACCCGCCTTGATCGCCTCGGTACGCCCAAGCCCATCGTCGAGGTGGCCGGCGTCCCCATCGTCATTCGTCTGCTGACGCAGCTGAGCGCGGCGGGCGTCGAGCGGGCCATCATCGTCCTGGGAGCCGATAGCGAGGCGGTTCGGGCCGCGCTGACCGCCGATGGCCGCGTGCCGCTGCCGCTGGAATTCGTGGTCGCCCCGCGATGGCGCGAGGGCTTGGCCGCGTCGCTGTTGGCTGCGGCCGACCACGTCGATGAGCCGTTCCTGCTGGCGATGGCCGATCACCTCTTCGATGACCGTCTCATCCAGCGCATGGCGAGCCAGCGCGTCGTCGACGATGAAGTGGCCGCCTTGGTCGACAGCGACACCGCGTCGATCTTCGATCTCGCCGGTGCGGTCAAGGTGGCGTTCGACCGCGATCGGATTCGCGCCATCGGTGAGCTCGCAGGGTTCGACGGTGTCGACGCTGGGCTGTTTGCCGCTGGGCCGGCGCTGTTCGTCGCTCTGCGGGTTGCCGTGGAGATCGGGGCGTGTGCATTGGCCGACGCATTGATGCCACTGGCTCGGGCTGGGTCGCTGCGCGCGGTGAGTGTCGACGGCCTGCGCTGGGACGACATCGACACACCAGCTGCTCTGGTCCATGCGGAGCTTCGTCTGCGCCGCGAACATCGTCAGGTCGTGCGTCGTGTTGCTCAGCACGAAGGCGACTCACGCGACCACGACTATCGCTTCCTCACGAGTTCGCCCGCCACCACCGACGTGGTGATCCGTCGAGCAGGGGCCACGGGTGCCCAGGTCGACCTCGGGATCCCCGAGGAGAGTGCCGCCTCGCCGATCTTCGTGTTGACCGATCAAACCGTGAACGGCCTGTACGGCGATCGCTTCGTCAGCGCGCTGGAGTCGTCCGGCTACGACGTTCGCCGCGTGGTCATGCCCGATGGCGAGAAGGCCAAGACCCTCGAGAACTTCACGGCGCTGGTCGAGACGGTACTCGCCCATGGGATCGACGAGCACTCGGTGATGATTTCGCTGGGCGGCGGAGTGGTGTGCAACGTCAGTGGGTTCGCGGCGGCCACGCTGTATCGCGGAATCGGGCTCATCCATGTGCCCACCACGCTCATGGCGCAGTGCGACGCGGCCATCAGCCACAAGCAGGCGCTCAATGGCACCCGGGGCAAGAATCTCGTGGGTGCCTACTATGCGCCGCAGCGCATCGTGATCGACATCGACTTCTTGCAGACGCTCTCGGAACGTCAGTTGCGTGACGGGCTGTCCGAGGCGCTCAAGCACGCGCTCGCTCAGGATCCAGCCTATCTCGCGTGGTTTCTCGCCCAGCCCGGCGATCTCCGAGATCCGGTGTTTCTCGAGTACGTCGTGCGCCACAACATCGAGCTCAAGTGCACGTTGATGGCCGAAGACCCCAAAGAGAAGTCGCGCGGCCTGGTGCTCCAGTACGCGCACAACGTGGCTCACGCCATCGAGCACTTGTCCGGATACGAGCTCACGCATGGCGAGTCGGTGTCGATCGGGATGGTCGTGGCCGCCAACGTCTCACGCCTCCTCGGTGGCTGCGACGAAGCCCTGGTCGACACCCATCGGCATGTGCTCGGGGCCTACGGCTTGCCGTGCGAGGTGCCGGCCGAGATGCGCACTTCGGACATTCTCGCCGCCGTGCGATACGACAAGAAGACTCTCGCCGAGGGCATGCGAATGCCCTTGCTCAGCGGGGTCGGACGGCTGTGGAGCGTCGATCACGAGTATGCGATTCCGGTGGCGAACGCCGTGCTCGCGCGCGCACTCGAGGCAAGCCGGGCGTCATGAAGCGGCGCTTGTCTCTCATCACCGGCGCCACCAGCGGAATCGGCCTGGCCACTGCGCATCGGTTGCGCCGAGGCGGCGATAGGGTGGTGCTCGTCGGCACCGACGGCGACGCGCTCGCGTCGGCAGTCGCCGCGCTGGGCGGCGGCGAGTTTGCGCAAGCGATCGTCTTGGACGTCGCGGATCATGCGGCGGTCGTCGCAGCGATCTCCGCGTTGCCTCCGCTCGATACCGTGGTGCTGTCGGCCGGCGTGTGCCGGCAGGCCGCCGTCGACGATCCCGAAGGCGACGCCACGTGGTTTTCGGTGGTGGGGGTGAACCTTCACGGGGTGTACTCGGTCATCCGCGCCGCCGTGCCCCGCATGGGTGCCGGCGGGCGCATCGTCGCGATCTCGTCGGGGCTCGGAAAACTGGGCCGGCCGGGATACTCGGCCTACGCCGCCGCGAAACACGGCGTGCTCGGTCTGGTGAAGTGCGTGGCAAAAGAACTCGCGCCGCGGGGAATCACGGTCAACGCGGTGTGCCCCGGCTGGGTCGACACCAAGATGGCCCGCGCCGACGTCGAAAAAACCGCCCGAGCCAACGGCGTTGCCGTGGACGTCGCCCAGGCTCAGATCGCAGCGGCGATTCCCATCGGTCGAATGGTCGAGGCTGACGAGGTTGCGGCGTTGGTCGAGTTCCTCGCGTCGCCGTCCGCGGCTGCGATCACGGGCGAGGCGTACAACATCTCGGGTGGGGAGTTCTTCGCGTGAGGACGAATCCCCGCGTCGTGGTGGTCGGGCACGTCACCCACGATCGCTATGGTGACGAGATCGTCGCCGGCGGAAGCGCACTCTACGGCGCGCGCACCCATCACGCGCTGGCGGCCGAGGTGCATCTGGTGTCCACCGTCGGCGCCGACTTTGCGTGCGAAGGTGCGCTGGGCCCCATCGGACGCACGATCAACCGTGCTGGCGCGACCACGACGTTCACCAACGTCTACGCTCCCGGTCGCGCTCGCGTACAGCGGCTGGGGGCCCAGGCACCCGCGGTCGATCCGAGCACGTGTCCCCCAGCCTGGCGCGACTGCGATCTCTTGCACCTCGCACCGGTGATCGGCGAGGTCGACCTCGCCGCGTGGTTGGCGGGCACTCGCGCGCGATTCGTCGGGATCGGCGTGCAGGGTTGGATCAAGTCCGCTGCCGGCGACGCGGTGGTGCAGCGCCCCTGGACCATCACACCCGCGGGTCTCGCCGGCGTCCACGCGGCCTGCGTGGGCGAAGAAGACCTTCACGACCAGGGCGACCTGCTCGATCGGCTCGTGGCCGGGGTGCCCGTGGTTGCGTTCACCCATGGCCGCAACGGCTGCGAGGTCATCTGCGCGGGGCAGAGCACGCGCATCGGTGTGTATCCGGTGGACGAGATCGATCCCACGGGTGCCGGCGATGTGTTCGCGGCCGCGTTCTTTCTGCGGCTGGCGCAGGGTGCCAGCGCCGTTGATGCTGCGCGTCTGGGTGCTGCTGCGGCGTCGATCGCAGTGGAAGCTCGCGACGCCACCTCTCTGGGCCGGCTGCCCGAGGCTTGGCGTCGCGCGGACGAGATCCGCCTCGAGTCGTGGTGATGCCCGCGTCAGGCTAGCCCTCGCGGAAGCCCTTGTGCCCCACGTTCGCCGGCGCCGTTTCCGACGAGAAACTCATGGAAATCTGCGTGCGGCGAACCTGCTGGAGATAGCTCTGGAGCTGGTTGTGCAGGTTCTCGCGCTCGCGGGCGCTGAGTTCACGCTGCACCAGCCACGCGTCGAACGTGACGCTGTCGCTGCTCGCTCGCATGATCTGGTCCATCTCGGCCTCGCTGTACTCGAGCTTGCCCAGGCGGTCGGCGAGCTGGCGGACCGCTTGGCTCAGGTCGTTGGTGCTGCTGTTCTCGCGGACGACCACGCCGGGCAACCGCTTGAGCGCATGCAGGACCCGCTCGGCGATCTCCGGATCGAGCCCGACACTCAGCGAGGCCTGTGCGGTGTCGGTATTGAAGCCAAGGACCTCGCCTTGGGCTTCGATGACGATGGTTCGCGCGGCCTCGGCGGAGTTGCCCGGATGCGTCACGCTCATCTCGACGTTGTGGTAGGCCGCGAGCAGTCGACCCGTCGGGATCGTCGGTGCCAGCGTGCGCGGCGGCCCGGCCGCGGCGGGGGCGTCGGGCTGCGGCTCGGAGATCCACGGCTCGGCCTCGCCGTGCCCGACACATGCCATCAAGCTCAGCGAGAGCAGCGCCAGCGCGCCAATACGGAGTGGGGACACGGATTCACCTCCCGGGTGGACGACGAAGGAAGCGGTGCAAACGTGCGCCCTGTCGGATCGATCTGGGCCTCAGGCACGCCGCGCGGCGAGGTGGCAGCGCACGGTGTTGAGCAGCCAGGCTTCGGCGGGGACGATCCGGCCGTCTGCCCAGGCGCCGTGCTCGAGGTGAACGAGCAGCTCGGTCAGCGCGGCCGCGCTCAGCCGTGAGATCAGCCCGAGCACCGGCGTCGCCGCGGCGGCTGTGGCGTCGGGGTCGCTGGTCGCGCCGGGGTTGTGCAGCAGCACCGCCATCTCGGCGGCGATGCGGCCACGCGCCCCAGCGTCGAGTCCGTGCCGGATCATGGTGGCCTCGAGCACCATCTGTTCGTTGGGATGCAGCTCGCCGTCGATCACGCACAGACGCATCAGGATTCGACACGAGAGGGTCTTCTCCTCGCGGTCGTCGCTCAGAGCCCCGCCGAGCGCGTCGAATACTGCACGTTGTTGCGCCGTCACCATCGCAGGGCCTGCCGCTCGCGCGGCGCATGCTAACCTCGAAGATGCCATGATCTGCGCGACCCCATGCACTCAGGATGGCCTTGACGGCACGCCGGCTGCGGCGACCTGGAGTCCGCAGTGGCGGGCTGCCGGGTGGCTAGGCCTGATCCTGATCATGGGCGTGCACGATTTCGCGCTGCGCGCCGAGGCGACGACGTGGTGGGTCGCCAGGGGCGGCGAGCCCGGGAGCGCGGCGATGCTGGGATCGGCCGCGTTGGGCGCGTTGGGCATCGCTGCCGTGGTGGGGGCGCTCGCGTCGTCGGTGGGGTCGCGTCGTGGCTGGCCAGTCACCATGCTGCTGCTGGCGACCGCGGCACTGATGCAGCCGGTGGCGAGCATTCTGGCGTTTTCATTTCATGACACCGAGCTGGCACTGGCGTGGTCGCTGGTGCAGGTGGCGGTGTTGGCCGTGGTCGTCGTGCAAGAGCGTCGACACCGGCTCACCGCGGTGATGAGCGCCGTTGCACTCATCAGCGGCGTGGCGTTCGCCGTCACCATGCTCGCGGTGACTCCGCTGACGTGGTAGCGGATCAACCGCTGGGCTCGCCGCCGCCGGCGTACGTCAACGCGTAGCCAGTCATGTCGCTGTACGTGTACGCGCCGACCAGGCCGTTGTACGAGGTGACCTCACCGGTGACCTTGTCGACGCGATGGGCACCACCCGAGTAGGCGACGGTCCAGACGTAGCCGTAGTAGTCGATGCTCACCCCGTAGGAGCCGGGCACCGGCCAGGTCTGCACGGGCATCAACAGGTGTCGATCGACGCCGATCACCGAGTTGCTCGCCGCCATCCACAAGAGCCCGTCTTCGCCGGTCTCGGCCATGCAGCCGGAGTAGCCGCCGCCATTGCCAGTCGCCCATGTCTCGGTCTCGGGATCGAAGCGGCCGTAGGTCCCGGAGCACGCCCAGACATAGCCCTCGGAATCGACGGTCATCCCGTAGCTGCCCACGGGCACCGCCCAGGTCTGATACGCGAGGTCGTCGATGTCGACGCGGACCAGCTGGACGCCGCCGAGTTTGGTGCCCCAGAAGTTGCCTTCGCCATCGACCGCGCCACCGTAGATGCCGTAGAAGTCCTGGGGGAAGCCGGCGAGCGTGACCATGTCGACCACGGCGCCGTCCTCACCGTCGAGCAACAGCACGTCGGTGGTGCCGTTGCTGCCCGAGGTCCACAGCTTGGCGTTCTCGAAGTGGCAGGTGTTGACGTTGAACTCGCCCTGCGTCCACGCGACCGGCCGCTGGCTCGCGTAGGCGAACGGCGAGTACCAAGCGACGCATTCTTCCTCTCCCCAGGGCAGGAAGTTCTGATCGCTCGAGGTCTGGATCCCCGGCTGTCCGTTGCTCTCCTGACAGCGCTCTTCGAGGGCATAGATCTTGGTGACGCCACCGCTGCGGTTGGCCACGGCAACGTCGCCCTCGAGGTTGACGCTGGTCCGTGAAGGGCTGCCGATCGAGTCGGGCCGGACGATGAAGCGTCCGACCTCGGTGACCGACTGGGTGTCGATCTTCGAGATCGTGCCTTGCGAGCTGTTCGCGGCCCAGAGGTACGAGAAGTCGGGCTCGTTGTTGCCACCGCCACCCTTGCCGTTGCCGACGCACGGGCTCTCGGGGACGTCGGGCAATCCGCCGACGTCGAACTTGGCGCCGCTGCCGTCCGCACCATCGTTCGCGGTGTCGACGGTCGTGCCCATCGTGCTCGCGTCGGTCTCGGATGCGGATGCGGACGCGGATGCGGATGCGGATGCGGATGCGGACGCGGACGCGGACGACGCCGTCGTCTCACCCGAGCCCGACGCGGACTCCGAGTCGAGCCCACTCGAGCCTCCCGCGGTCCCGCTGGGGCTTTGCGAAGCTCCACACGCGCCGACACCGAGACCGATCGCGACACAGCCGACGAGGTTAAATCTTGCCATCAGAACACATCCCCCGATGCTGACTTTGGCACGGACGCCAAGCCGACTCAAGGAACGGTCCGTGCTCGACGGGCGGGCGCCGCGAGCGCCCGAACCAAGTCCGGGTCCCCGCAGGCCACAGCCGATCAGCCGCTCGGCGTGCCGCCACCGGCGTACGTCAAGGCGTACCCGGTCATGTCGCTGTAGGTGTAGGCGCCGACCAAGCCGTTGTACGACGTGACCTCACCGGTGACCTTGTCGACGCGATGAGCCCCGGCGCCGTTGGCGACGGTCCAGACATACCCGTAGTAGTCGATGCTCATGCCGTACGACCCCGGCACTGGCCACGTCTGCACGGGCATCAGCAGGTGGCGGTCGATGCCGATCACAGAGTTGCCGCCGGCCATCCACAGCAGGCCGTCTTCGCCCGTCTCCGCCATGCAGCCCGAATAACCACCGCCGTTGCCGGTCGCCCACGTCTCGGTCTCGGGATCGAAGCGGCCATACGTCGAGGAGCACGCCCAGACGTAGCCCTCGGAATCGACGGTCATGCCGTAGCTGCTCGTGGGCACCGGCCAGGTCTGATACGCGAGGTCGTCGATGTCGACGCGGACCAGCGTCTGGCCACCGAGCTTGGTGCCCCAGAAGTTGCCTTCGCCGTCCACCGCGCCGCCGTAGATGCCGTAGTAGTCGGGCGAGAAATTGGCGAGCGTGACCATGTCGATCACCGCGCCGTCCTCACCGTCGAGCAACAGCACGTCGGTGGTGCCGTTGCTGCCCGAGGTCCACAGCTTGGCGTTCTCGAAGTGGCAGGTGTTGACGTTGAACTCGCCTTGCGTCCACGCGACCGGCCGCTGGCTCGCGTACGCGAACGGCGAGTACCACGCGACGCATTCTTCCTCGCCCCACGGCAGGAAGTTCTGATCGGTCGAGGTCTGGATCCCGGCCTGGCCGTTGCTCTCCTGACAGCGCTCCTCGAGCGCGTAGATCTTGGTGACGCCACCGCTACGGTTGGCGACGGCGACGTCACCTTCGAGGTTGACGCTGGTCCGGGAAGGGCTGCCGATCGAGTCGGGGCGGACGATGAATCGTCCGATCTCGGTGACGGACTGGGTGTCGATCTTCGTGATCGTGCCTTGCGAGCTGTTCGCGGCCCAGAGGTACGAGAAGTCCGGGTCGCCGTTGCCACCGCCGCCCTTGCCGTTGCCCACGCAGGGGCTCTCGGGGACGTCGGGCAATCCGCCGACGTCGAACTTGGCGCCGCTGCCGTCCGCACCATCGTTCGCGGTGTCGACGGTCGTGCCCATCGTGCTCGCGTCGGTCTCGCTCGCGGAGGCGGACGCGGACGCCGATGCCGACGCGGATGCCGAAGCGGAGCCGGTGGTGGTCTCGCCCGATGCCGACGCCGATTCCGAGTCGAGCCCGCTGGAGCCGCCCGCGGTCACATTCGTGTCCTGCGAAGTTCCGCAGGCGCAGCCCAGGCCGATCGCGACACAGCCCACCAGGTTAAGTCTTGTCATGCGCTCGCATCCCCACCGAGCAGCTTGGCATGTTGCGACCTGCGGACTCAAGTTGCCGGGGCGGTCGCGCCGGGCGGTCGCCCGTGTGAGCGGGCGGGCGATCAATCCCCCGCGTCAACTCACTTGGGCACGAGCAGCTCGCGGTGCCGTACCCACCAAACTCCCAGGCCAACCGCGGCGGCAGTCACGAGCAACACGACCGGGAGGCTGAGCCACCACGCTGGAGGCCGGAACATCGCAGCGAACAGCCCTGAGCCGGCATCCAGCCCGAGCAGGCCCCGCAGGTGCGCGCGCAAAGTTAGCCGCGACAAGAATCCCGGAACTCCGCCGACCACCTGCTCCCACGCGAGCACACCCAGCCCGATCAGCGTCGGTCGGCGCATCAAGAGGCCGAGCACTGCGAAAACTGACGTGTAGGCCACCGCTCCGAGCACTGCCACCGCGAGATCTCGGAGCAGCTGCAGCGGGCTCGCGGTGGCGATGAGGATGCCGAGCAACACCGGGGCACACACGACCGCGGTCGCTGCGAGCGTCCGCGCGACGAACACCCCGCCGCGGTCGAAAGGGCGGACGAAGGCGTAGGTCAAGGTCTGATCCTCGACTTCCTCGCGCAACCCACCGGTGCCGAAGAGCATCGCGAGCAGCGGCAGCACCAGCGTCAGCTCGAAGTCCACGAGTTCCCGCGGTGGTGCCGATCCAGCGATGCGCAGCACCGCCACCAGCACAATCGAAGCGCCGATCCACAACAACGTGGCGGGCCGTCGCAGCGTGCGGATGAAGTGAAAGCGGGTCCAGAACACGACCAGCCCGAGCTGCGGGGGTAGCGGTCGAGCGGTGACGGTGGGCTCGCTCATGACACCAGGTACCCGTAGAGGCTCTCGAGATCGGCGTCGGGCGAGACCATCTTCGTGATCGACAGGCCCATCGACTCCGCGAGTCGGGGCAACTCATCGCACGCCGTGTCGAGTGCGGTCGTCGTGATCTCGAGGGTGTTGGCATCCACCAAGGACACCGCGCGCACGTGGGCCGACGCCAGCAGTCGGGTCGCAAGCCCACGCGCGTCGGCGATCTCGACCCGGATTCGATAGGGGCGATCGGTCAGCAGCGCCCGCAACCGGCGAATGTTGCCTCGGGCTCGCAGCCGACCGTAGCGGATCAGCACGACCTGCGACGTCATCGCTTCGATCTCGTGCAGCACATGGCTCGAGACCACGACGGTACGACCGCCGGTTCCCAGCGACGCGACCAGCTCGATCAGACCGGCGCGGCCGACCGGGTCGGTGCCGGTCAGCGGCTCATCGAGCAGCACCACGCTGGGGTCGTGCGCGATTGCCTGGGCGATCTTCACGCGCTGGCGCATGCCGCGGCTCATCTCGCGCAATCGTTTGCCACCGACGCGCTCCAGATCGACCCGCACCAGCGCAGCGCGGGCGCGCTCTGCCGATTCGCGGGCCCCAAAGCCGTGCAACCGCACCAGCGCGGTGATGAACTCGACGGCGGAGAGCTCCTCGTAGAACTTGTCGTGCTCGGGACACAGGCCGATCGCAGTCATCGCTTGCGGGTCGGCAAACGGATCGCGGCCCCCGACTCGGACCTCGCCGGTGTCGGGTCGCAGCTGGCCCGTGACGAGCTTGAGCAGCGTCGATTTGCCCGAGCCGTTGGGCCCCAGCAATCCGGTGATGCCGGCCTCGAACTCCAGATCGATCTCGTCGAGGGCGCGGACCAGCCCGAAGAGCTTGGACACCCCGCGGATCTCGATCGTGGCCGTCATCCCCGCACCTGCTTGCGCAGCCCTGCGGTGAGTATCACCAGCGAGCCGACGCTCAGCACGGCGAGGGCCGCGGCCGAGATCCACGCGCTGGGGTTGGTCGACTCTCGGACCTCCAGCGTGGCGACCAGCATTCCCGGAGAGCCGCCGTGCAACAGGGCGTCGGCGATGGTCTGGACGTCGCGCAGTGGCCCCAAGTAGCCCGCCCACTCGTGACCGGACTGGGCCATCCCGTCGGCAAAACCCCCGAGCGCGGCGAGACCCAGCACGTACGCAACGCCGACCGTTCGGCCGCGATCCCCCAGCGTGCTCGCGCCGAGGATCGTCGTGCCCAGCAACACCGTGCAGATCGCCGCACCCAACAACCCGGGCAACAACAGCTGCCACAGTTCTCGGGCGAGATCATCGGGCGCGATGCCGATCGCGAGCAGCCACAAGCCGAAGAACGGTACGAGCAGGGTGACCGCCGGCAGCGCCATCGCGACCAGACCCTTGCCAAGCGCGTAGTCCAGCGGGGTGAGCGGCCGCGAGAAGTAGAGCTCGAACGCCCGCGTCCGCCGATCTTCCGCCACCAAACCGCCTGCGACCACCGCGAGCAGGATCGCCGTGGTGT
>CANLQR010000228.1 GCA_947492135.1 Deltaproteobacteria bacterium
TGTCGCCGTCGTGATCGACCGGTACCATCTGATAAATCGGATCATCTGATCCGTCGTCGATGTAAAGCGTGGAAAAATGACTGCCATCCTGGTTGGCGGCAATCATGAACTGCTGGGCGTAGGGCACTCCGTCATCGTCAAGGCCGCCGTCGCCCGGCCAACCGCCACGCACCGGAATCAACACGTCGTCGCGCACATCGCCGTTGAAGTCGACGACGGACATCGTGAACTCCGGCGAAAGATCGTCCAAGTAGTCCAGGTATCCGGAGATGTCGTCAAAGTCCCCCGCACCCGAGCCCGACGGCACCCGCCCTGGGAGGATGTTGTCGAACGGCGGGAACGCGACCGTGGGAAGCGTCGCGCCGTCCGTCGCGCCGAACCACATCAACCAAGGTGCGCCTGGATCGTCGCTGCGAAACAGCAACTCATCGCCGTCCAGACCGTCGAAGTTGCCAGCGAGTGTGTCGTGCGCGCGGAGAAACGCCTCTTGCTCGTCGGCGAGGCCGTCGCTGTCCCACGCGACCCCGGGAACCAACGTCGTGTCGGCGTCCGGGCTCCAGTTGAACTCGGTCGCTGGCAAACACACCCCGGCTGCATCGCAAAGCCGCGCGCTCTCCAGCCGGCTTCGGCCCGTCTGGCCCTGAAACTGATATTCGAAGCGATAGGAGCGAATCGGTGCCGCGTTCGGACCCAACACGCTGACTCGATCCAGCAATTTCTCGCGGCGCAGTTCGGCCCCGAACAGGTATCGCGTGACGACATCCGGGCGATCGATCCATGCGAACGTGACCGCGCGCCGCGACGCAGGGTCGGCGGTGCCACCATATCGGATTGCCTTGATGCGCTGGTCGGTGGGGCCGTTGCCTACGTCCGGCCCATGCTCGTACTCGTACTCGACGCAGTTGCTCCACCGATCACACGCACGCAAGATGCCCCAGTGCCAGGGGATCAAAGTCCCGCTGGTGCTACCCACCCACAGCGATGCAGGCGTTGTTCCGTACCTGAGCACTTGGCCCTCTCGCGTATGCACGGTGAACGTGCCGCCGAACTGCGAGAGGTCGTTGTCCAGCACGATGCGTGCGAATGGATCCGAGGCCGTCCGGTACTCGGCGCCAGCCATGGCGTGGCTGCCAGCCGCGAGCACAAGGCGATCGCCGTCGAGACATAGCGGGTCACTGTCCTTGAAGCGAATCGGACTGTACCGCCCATCGTCAGCCTCGTTGCCGGTGCATCGCACGATCGCGGACAACCCCACGAGGTCGAAGCGATGGCCCACAGACCCACCGTCGCCGTTGCTGTTGTACGACACCGCAATCCGCGGCTGCATTCCCCGTGGCCCCGGTGTAGCCTCGATCGGAATCGAGTAGTGCGCCGCGCCGCTCGCGTCCACGTCCGCGCTCCCCGGCAGGGTGCCGAATGGGCTCGTGGGCGCTAGTACAACCGGCAACGTGCGGAAGAATCCGACCGCTCCGGCGAGTGCACCGGGATTGGGTTCGCCGACGCGAAACTCGATTGCGTCGTGTTCGCTACCGTCGTCGGTCGGCTGCGGTGTGCAGCTCGAGGGTGCGATCACGAGAAGCGATGCGGTGACCCACGCAACGACGCGTGAGCCCAGCGTGTGGGTTCTTGACATGACGACCGATCTTCCTGACACGCAATCCTGCGCGTCTCGGAGGCTGTACCAGGCTCGGACTTCCGCGGCAAGCGACGCACCGCGAGTTCCTGAGTCTCTGGACACGTCCGCCATGTCCCCTCGGGACATGTTTCTCGCGAATTCTCCAAGACTGTCGCAGCGACCACGCGCTCGCTCGCACAGCGAAAATAGACTCCTCGAATGCGCGGCGAAATCTCGAATGCGCACGGCGGCGGTCACTGGCCGTTTGGCCAATTCACTCTCGAGTGGCCGTCTCCGACACCTGAGTCAGGCGCCGAACCACGGCAACACTTCCGCCCACCGATCACTGCACCGCGGACTCCAACCACCCATCCTCCTGCGCCCACATCGCGTCCATGCGCGCCTCCATGCGCGCGTGGATCTCCGATGCGGATGGATCGTCGTCGTCGCGGAACTCCTCCACGGGCAGCCCGAGCGACGCGATCCAGTCGAGCGTGTCGAGCCCGGCATCGGCCTTGCGCGCGATGTCGGCGAGCATCAGCGAGAGCAGCTTGTAGTGACCGCCGTAGGGCGACTCGAGCGGACGCAGCGGTGCGTCCTCGGCGGTCCAAGCCTCGAGCGTGTCCTCCAGCGCAGCCGCGGCGCCGCTGGGGTCCTCCGCCATCCACGGCATCAGCTCCGCGACCAGCGTCCGCACGCCCGCCTTCCCGACGACCAAGCGACCACCACCGGTGAAGTATCGGCTGGCGAACTGGGCAGGCAGCACAGTCGCTCGCACCGCGGCGCGGCTGCCCTTGCGTTCCCAAATCGGTGAGATGCCCAGGCCCTGCACGCTCAGCTCGCGCGCGAGCGTGAGGTTGGTGTGCACGATGATCCTCGCTTCGGCGACGAGCACCTCGGTCGCAGGCAGCACATAGGCCATGGGCAGTCCGAGAAGCGCACGCGCGTCGTCGTCGGTGGAGGGGTCCATCGCGCGCATCCTAGTCCCCTGGAAACCTGATTCGTGGCAAAAAGAACGTCGTCGGCCGCGGCGCGAGTCCGATGATGTTCTGCGGTTGACCTGCAGGCGGACGCGGCGTCACGCTCATCCCCATGTCCGACGGCCCCAGCGTTGCGCCCCTGTCCACCGCTGCGCCCTGGGATCTCGTCGCCGCCCACTACGCAACCGACGTGCTGCCGATGTTCGAGCAGTTCTCACGTCGCGCGCTCGAGCTTGCCGGCGTGGTCGCCGGCCAGTCGATCGTCGACGTGGCGTGCGGGCCGGGGACCCTCGCACGACTCGCCGCCGATCTCGGCGCCGACGTGGCGGCGATCGACTTCTCGGCGGCGATGATCGCCGAGCTCCACCGTGCGGCCAGCCCGGCCCAGGCCGCGCGGATCACCGCGACCGTCGGCGACGGCACCGCGCTCGCGTGGCCCAACGCGGGTTTCGACGCGGGCTTCTCGATGTTCGGCCTGATGTTCTTCCCCGACCGCGCCCGGGGGTTCGCCGAGCTCGCGCGCGTGCTCCGGCCCCACGCGGCTTGCGTGGTCTCGAGCTGGAAGTCACTCGATCGCGTGCCCGTCCTCGCCGCTGCCTACGCCGCGCTCGAGGAACTGCTGCCGGGCCCCAAGCCTCCCCACCGCGGGATGCCTCTGGTCGATGTTGCCACCTGCCGCGAAGAGATGACCGCCGGCGGATTCCGCGACGTCGAGGTGGTCGAGTTCGCCGGCAGTGCCGAGGTGTCGTCGACCAGCGCGTTCGTGGCCCAGATGGAGCGCACCAACGCGCCGATCGCCCTCGCCAAGCAGCGGCTCGGTGACGCGTGGCCAGCGATCGCCGAGCAGCTGCGCGAACGGGTCGTCGCACGCGTCGGCGACGGACCGCAGACCATCACGATGCCTGCCAACCTCATCATCGGCCGGCGCTGAGCGCCCGGCGCCCACCAACGCGCCAGGATCACCGATCCGCTGCGGCGAATCGGATCGCCCGGGTCGCGCTGGATTCAGGTCGCGGGAACGATGATCTCCGGCGGACGACGGAACGCCGGCGAGCGCACAGTCACCGGTTTGCCGTCGACCTCGACCGTGACCTCGAGATCGAACTCGCGCCCGCGTGAGCTCGCCCCGCCACCGAGCTTGCCCTCGAGCGCGTACCAATCCGGGGGAGTCAGCCGATAGCTCACCTGCATCTCGGCGCCACCGGCGATCTTCTCGTCCCATGCCTCGTAGGTCGAAGCCGCATTCCACGCGGACGGACCGCGTGACTTCACCGGGGCGAGCACGCTGTCGGACTGCACGTCGCGAACGTTGATCGATGCGATGCGGATCTCCGCCCCGGCTTTGCCCGCGTTGGTGAGCTTCATCTGCAACGTCGACTGTGCGCAGGACATGCGGTAGGCGGCCGCCGACATCGACTCGGCGGGTGAGTCACCGGGCTTGTTCGGCACGGGTGCCGGCATCGAACGAGGTGTCGCTCGCGCCCCGGCCGTCGGTACCACGGCACTGGCCGGAGGATCGGGGCAGTCCTGGTCGAGCTGAACCGAGGCGACGGCGATCTGCACGGCCGACTTGACCTCCGGCGGCGGCGGATCCTTCTTGGTGTCGGTCACCGGCTTGGTGTCGACCACCGGCTTGCCCTCGGCGTTCGCGACGGGCTTGTTCTGGGTGGCGGGATCGAGCGAGGTGCAGGCGACGAGGGCCAGCGCGAGCAAACCGTGGGGGCGTAGAGTGAGCATCGGCATTTTTCTCCGGGGGTCGATCGTTGATCAAAGCGTCCGCAACCACGCGACCAGAGCGTCGCGATCGGGCGCGGACAGACGTGTTCCGTAGGTGTGACCGGGCACCAGACCCGGCGCTCGCACGCCGCGATCGAACTCGCGGTGCAACCGCTCGGGGTCGAGGAGATCTTCGAGCGTCGCGACGGTCCCGTCGTGCAGGTACGGCCCGGCCGCGGCCACCCCGATCAACGGTGCAGGGCGATACAGCCCGGTGCCGCGCGAGGTACCGTCGGCGAGCGCACGATCGGTGCCGACGCGGCCCGCGGCGACCGCTTCGCCGCTGTGATTGGCGTCGCCGTGGCAGTCGAGACAGTGACGCTCGAACAACACGCGACCCCGCGCGAGTTCGGCCTGCTTCGTGTCCGCCTGCGGCGCGTCCGCTGCGGCCTGCGGCGCTTCGAGCGAATACAAGAACATCGTCAGCGCCCACGCCAGCTCGCGAGGCGGGCGGGTCCGCTCGCCACCTGCGTGGATGAACTGGGTCTCTTGTCGGATCGCGAGCGCGAGCGGGGTGGCGTTGCCATCGCGACGGTCGTGGATGATCGTGGCGGCCTGCGTCAGATACCGCAGCGATCGCAGCTGCCAGAGATCCGGGATCGCCACAGGATCCTGATCGTCGTCCTCGGTGATGTCGGCCCGCCCTGGTCCCCAGCTGGTCATTCGCGCGCCCAGCCGCGGATCGATGAACTCGCCGGAGGCCTGGTGCCAGGCCATGCGCATCGCGCCGTAGTCGAAATCGCGGCGGGCTCTGCCGACCACCAGCTCACCGTGTTCGGGCGTGCTGTGGCACAGCGCGCAGGTGATGCCGATCTGATCGGTGCCATCGGTGGCGCGAAACACCACCAATCCGGGATAGACACCGCCGGTCGCGGCGGGGTCGCCGTCGACGGCGTGCAGGCCAAGGCCGCGCGCGAGCGTCTCATCGGCAATCGCGTGCTGGGCGGAAACCTCTGGGCGCAGCGGGTACGTGAAAAAGACCTGCCGACCGAGCGCGACCCACTGCTCCATGGAGTGCGGGCGCTCACCGTCCCACACCGGGGCGGTCGCAACCGGCAACCGCGGACTCTTGCCCGCACGGAGCTCGGCCACCGTGTCCTCGTCCAGCCCCGCGGCTCGAGGGTTCCACGCCGGCAACGCATCCCAGCCCGAATCGCCCAGGCCATACGCAGCGATCCGCATGCGCGCGTACAGATTGTCGGGATTGGTCAGGGCGTGCTCGAGCACCGCGCGCCGCTTGGCGCCGTCGTGGAGGTACGAATCGGTATGCGCGAGCAGCCACGCGTCGGTCCACGGCACCAGCGAGGCCGTCGGCGCCGCGGCGGTCGGCACGTCCGCGGTCTCGGTCGCGTCGACCACGGCCGACAGCGACGCGACCGCAACCAGGACGGTGGCAAGGGCGATGCTTAGGCGCGAGGTAGGCACGGACAACCGGGGAGACCATCCCGGGAGACCATCCCGGGAGACACAGTCGATGGTGCCACGAACGCACCGACCGTGGTTTTGGCTCTGTTGTCCGCCGGCGCGGTCGGCCGGGGGCCTGGCGGGCCGCCAAGGATGGCCGGGTGATTTCGCGATAGCCTCAGCGGCCATGCTGCCGCTTTCCGAGATTGCCGCACGGTTGGGCCTCGTGCCCGACGATCTGATCCCGTTTGGTCGCGACAAGGCCAAGATCGATCTTCCGGTGCTGTTGCGCCGGCGATCCCGTCCCAACGCACCCAGGCTCATCCTGGTCTCCGCGATCACGCCGACGCCCGCGGGCGAGGGCAAGACCACGACCTCGATCGGTCTCGCAGATGCGCTCACCCACCTCGGTCAATGCGCAGCAGTCGTGCTGCGCGAGCCGTCGCTGGGGCCCTGCTTCGGGGTCAAGGGCGGCGGCACGGGTGGCGGTCGCAGCCGCCTGCAGCCCAGCGACGACATCAACCTGCACTTCAACGGTGACTTTCACGCGGTGACCAGCGCGCACAATCTGCTCGCGGCAGCGATCGACAACCACCTGCACTTCGGATCGGAGCTCGACCTCGATCCCCGACGAGTGTCGTGGCGGCGGGTGCTCGACATGAACGATCGGAGCCTGCGCGCCACCATGATCGGCTTGGGCGGCGAGACCGGCGGGATTCCCCGCGAGACCGGCTTCGACATCACCGCGGCGTCAGAGCTGATGGCGATGTTGTGCCTGGCGGACGACGCCGATGACCTTCGGGCTCGTATCGATCGCACACTGATCGGGTTCACCCGCAAGGGTGCGCCGGTGCTCGCCGGAATGGTCGGCGTGACCGGGGCAATGCTGGCCCTGCTGCGCGACACCCTGATGCCCAACCTCGTGCAGACCGAGCAAGGCACGCCTGCGATCGTTCATGGTGGGCCGTTCGCCAACATCGCCCACGGCTGCAACAGCGTGATCGCCACCCGCGCGGGTCTCAAGCTCGCGGACTGGGTTGTGACCGAGGCGGGGTTCGGCTTCGATCTGGGGGCCGAGAAGTTCCTCGACATCAAGTGTCGCGCCGCCGGGCTCGATCCCGACGCCATCGTGCTGGTCACCACCTTGCGCGCGCTCAAGATGCACGGCGGCCGCCCCCTCGATCGCGTGGCCGAGCCCGACGCGGCCGGCGTCGCGGCAGGTCTGCCCAACCTCGAGAAGCACCTCGAGAGCATCGCGATGTTCGGCAAGACCGCGATCGTCGCCATCAACCGCTTTGCCAGCGACACCGCCGAGGAGATCGCCGTGGTCGAGCAGGCGTGTCAGCGCCGCGGGGTCGCGGTCGCGCTCTGCGAGCACTTCGGCAAGGGAGCCGAGGGGGCGCTGGAGCTCGCGCGGCGCGTGGTCGAGGCCACGGCGACGCCAGCGAAGCCGTTTTCACCGCTGTACGAGCTCGGCGCCAGCGTGGCCGACAAGCTCGACGCCATCGCGACCAAGATGTACGGGGCCGACGGAGTGACCTTCACCAAGGCCGCCGAGAAGGACCTCCGCGACCTCGAGAAACTCGGCTACGCGGGCCTACCGATCTGCGTGGCCAAGACCCAGAACTCGCTGTCCGATGACCCCAAGCTGCGGGGCCGGCCCAGCGGTTTTCGGATCACCGTGCGCGGGCTACAGATCTGCGCGGGCGCAGGGTTTCTCGTCGCACTGACCGGCGAGATGATGCGCATGCCTGGGCTGCCCCGCGTGCCGCAGGCGGGCAAGATCGATCTGAAAGACGGCCGCATCACCGGCCTGACCTGAACCGGACGCTGGCGAGATGCGTCCGTCGCCGCGCTAGCGTGGTTCGCGGTGCGCCGCGAGCCAGCGGCGGACCTCCTGTGCCGACTGTGCCGAGTCGGACACACCCGCGCCGGTGAACGCCTCGATGGCGGTGTTTGCCGCTTCGCGTGCAGCCGCGTGCGCGCCGTTGGCCCAGCGCGCCCGCGCCAGCGCGAAGCAGGTGTCGCCAACCAGGCCAGGCGCGGTGTCGATCTCCTGCTGCATCGCGCGCGCACGCTCGAGGTGCTCGACGGCCTCGGACAGCCGGCCGAGCTCGAGCAGGGTCTCCCCGATCCGCATCACGGCGCCCGGCCGCAGCGAGGCGTCGGCAATCGTCGCCGCGCGCTCGAAGATCGCGAGCGCCTCGCGGGCATGGCCTTGGGCCCGCCGCGACAAGCCCGAGCTGACCAGGATGAAAGCGAGGTTCGGGTGATCGCCACCGAGGCTGCGCTCGAGGATCTCGAGCGCGCGCTGCAGATGAACATCCGCCTCCTCGTAGCGCCTTAGATCGTAGTAGGCCCCGCCGAGATTCGACTCGATGATCCCGACGCTGGGATGGTCGGGCCCCAGGACCTCGCGCTCCACGTCGAAGGCGAACTCGAGATCGGCGATCGCCTCCTGCGGTCGCCCGAGCTGGATGCGGGCGTCGGCGCGGATCGTGCGGGCCTTGGCGGTCAGCGGATGCCGAGGCCCGTGGGCGGCCGACAGCACCGTGATCGCCCGCTCGGCGTGAGCCTCGGCGTCGGCGTCGCGACCGAGGTCGAGCTCGGCGACTGCGACGTTGATCAGCGTCTGCCCCACGGCGGGGTGGACCTCGCCGAAGGCCGCCTCGAACACGGCGAGGGTCCGCACAAACACCGCTCGCGAGTCCTCGGTGCGCCCCTGGGCCCGGAACAGCGCGCCGAGGTTGTTCATCGTTCGCGCGACGTCAGGGTGATCGGGACCGAGCTCGGCCTCGAGCTCGGCGCTCGCGCGGACAAAGCTCGCCTCCGCGCGCTCGAGGTCGGCCGCCCCGAGCGCAGCCGAGCCGAGACCGCTGAGCACCATCGCCACCTCCTGGCCACCCGCGGCATCGTCCGATGGCAGCGCCTTGGCAGTCGCGAGCGCCGCCTCGAAGCGCTCCATGGCCAGCGCGTCGTTGCCGGCTTCATGCTCGATCCAGCCCAGGATCCGCAGACGCGCCACTTCGTGCTGGGAGACGCGACCCAGCCGTCGGCTCCACGTGGCGGCATGCTCGAGGTTGCGTCGACCCTCGTCGTGGCGCGCAAGATCACAGCCGACGACCCAACCCAAACGCGTCCACGCCAGCACGACGGCCTCGTCGTGACCGCCGGCCTCGGCAGCGTGCAGGGCCGCGAGCAACTCGGTCTCGGCTGCGGCGTGCTCGCCCTGATCGTTGAGCGCCCAGCCCAGCGCGAGTCGAGCCTCGGCCTCCCAGGGCGCGTGATGCAGGGCCAGGGACTCGTCGACGACGGCCCGCGCCAGCGTCGTGGCCTCGTCGAACCGACTGGCCACGCGCAGGGCCTCGACGCGCGCGAGTCGATCGAACAGCGCGTCGGCCCCGGCGCGGGCCTCGTCGCTGGTGGCGACAGGTGCCTGCAAGGCCTCGACGTCACGGCATCCGGCGAGCTTGGGCAGGGCTTCGACCGCACCGACGGCTTGCATCGCGGCCTCGCCGTCGGCGGCCGCGAGCACCTCCATCAACGCGCCCAGCGAGCGCCGGCGGCGATCGAGGCACTGCATCCGCAGATCGAGCACCGCCTCCGACTGCACGCCGTCGACACGGGTCGCACGACAAGTGGCCTCGTGCTCGTCGGTCCAGGCCAGGGCGAAGGCATGCAGTCGATGATCGACCTCCTCGCTGGTGCGCACGCTCCACGGCCGGCCAGACTGTGCGAGTGCACGAACCACGGCCTGCGCACGGGGCTCGTCGAACGTCTGCGCGAGTGCGTCGGCGGCCCCGGTGCACGGCGGTGCGCGGGTACCCAAGGCGAACGTCACCGCGGTCACCCCCGAACCAGCCAGAAGCGCGACGGCCCAAGCTCGCCGTCGCGGTCGCAGCAGCTTGGCGAGGGCCTCGACCAGGTGTGCCATCGAAGGATGACGGCGCTGCGGATCGTCCGCGAGTCCGGTGGCCAGCAGGCTGTCGAGCCGGCGTGGCCATCGACCGCGCGCGGGGCCCAAGCGCGCCGTCGTGCCGGTGGTCTGGGCCTGTGGCGGCAAGTCGCCGCGCAGCGCCTCGTACAACGCAACGCAATACGAAAACTGATCCGCCGCGGGTCCGCACGGTTCACCGCGGCGCTGTTCGGGGGCCATGTACGCCGGAGTGCCGAGCAGCTGGCCGGTGCGGGTCGCGTGTCGGGGATCGCTCGTGGCGTCGCTCGAGGCACCGGTCGCCAGCGACGGCAGGGGCGCATCGACGAGGTGCGCGAGGCCGAAGTCCAGCACCACGACCCGACCGTCGGCGCTGAACATCACGTTGGCTGGCTTGAAGTCGCGATGGACCAGGCCGACGGCGTGCGCCGCCGCGAGTCCTCGTCCGGCGTCGACATACGCGGCGAGCACATGCTGCCAGGCCCGCGCCCCGCTGGCGCGCCAGACCTGCAACGTCGGTCCCTCGAGCAGCTCCATCGCCAGAAACACGCGGCCCTCGCAGGTGCCGACATCGTTGATGGTGATCACGTGGCGGTCGCTCAGGCGCGCGAGCGCCCGCGCCTCACGGAGCAGGCGATCGCGACGCTCGGGCGTGTGCGCATCGCCACTGGGGTCGCCCCCGCGGAGGATCTTGAGCGCGACGCGGCGTCCGAGCTCGGGGTCGTACGCGGCGTAGACGACGCCCATGCCGCCCCGACCAAGCGGGCCCTCGACGACGTAGCGGCCCAGCCGCGCGCCCGGTCGCAGGCGTAGCGCGTGCGCCCGGTCGAGTCGCTCGAGCATGGCGGCGTCGTCGGGCGCGAGCGGGTCTTCGCTGCTCACCTCCACCGCGGCACCCGGATCGGATCCGTCACGGCGTGCGAGCAAAGCGACGACCGCGAGCCACTGCGGCTCGCGGTCGATCGCGGCCTCGAGCTGGGCGCGCTCGAACGCATCGGCGATCTCGCCCCGCAGATACGCCGCTACCCGTTCCTCGGACAGCGCGAGCGCGGGGGACTCGGCTCGCGGTGACTGGGTGGTTCGCATCGCGATGACTTCCTGGCCTGGCCTGGCCTGGCCTGGCGTGGCCTGGCCTGGCCTGGCCTGGCGGCGGGTTATGATACCCGCGGTGTCTCGGTCACCCGACTCGGATGATGGCCGCCCAGGCCCAGCCGCGGTCGAGGCGTTCCTCGCGGTCTGGCTGGGCTCGCCGAGCCCCGAACAGCGGCTCGCACTCGCGGAGGCACTTGCGGGGATCACCACCGCCCTGCATGCGGCGTGGCCGTCGGGTCCGCCGCAGCTCGCGGGCTTCTGGGCCGAGCTGGCGCGGTGTGTCCCCCAAGGCGTCGACGATGCCGGCCTGTCGGCGTGGTTGTCGCGGATGCACGCGGTAGAGCTCCATCTCGCGTTCGCGTGCCGACACGGGCACGCGATCGCCCTGGGCCGCTTCGATCGCGAGTACATCGCGACGCTGGGCGCCGCGATCGCCCGGGTCGACGCTTCGGCGGAGTTCATCGAAGAGATCAAGCAACGGCTTCGGACCAAGCTCCTGGTCGCCGACGACAGTGGGCCGCCCAAGCTCGCGCACTACACTGGGCAGGGCGAGCTCGGCACGTGGATGCGCGTGGTCGCAGCACGCGAGGCCTTGTCCTCGGTTCGGGCTGAGCGACGGCGCGCGCTGGCCTCGGACGACGAGCTGTTCGCGCTCGAGGCCTCCGCCACCGGCCCCGAGCT
>CANLQR010000229.1 GCA_947492135.1 Deltaproteobacteria bacterium
AGCACGAGCGACACCGGCACGCGCGATCGCGGGCGCGGCGAGGCGAGTCCGTCGCGCATTGCGTTCGAGCCCAACGCCCGCGTCACTGCGCGTCCGCTCGCCCCAACTGCTGCTGGCGCCGGCACCATCGCGGCGCCATCGGGCACCACTGTCGGCCGCTGGCTGATCTCGTCGAGGCCCATGGTGACCCCAGCATCGATCGCACCCGCGCGAGGCCCCGTGCTCACCCGATCGATCGCCTCACCGTGCTCGGCCAAGCAGCGCTCGAGCGCATCGGCGAGCGTTGCCGCGTCGGCCGGACGATCCTGCGGATCTTTCTCGAGCAGCGACATCGTCAGCTGCGCGACGCTGTCGGGAATTCCCCGCTCGGCTGCGGCCTGCCGCGGGTCGAGTGGGCGGGCCTTGACGTGCTTGACCAGCACGCCCATGTAGTTCGCGTCGACGAACGGCACCACACCGGTCAAGACCTCGTAGAGCACGATGCCCAAGCTGTAGAGGTCGGCGCGCGCGTCGAGTGGACGCCCGAGCGCGCGTTCGGGCGCGAGATAGTACGGAGTCCCGAGCACGGTGCCGGCCGCGGTCGCGATCGCGGTGTGATCGGAGGTCGAGACCTTGGCGATCCCAAAGTCGAGGATCTTCGGCTGGATGCGACCATCGAGTCCGCGGTGCAGAAACAAGTTTCCGGGCTTGATGTCGCGGTGGACGATCCCCGCGAGGTGAGCTGCGTGCAGCCCATGCGCAAGCTCGGCGAGCCAGGTGAGACCGTCGCGAAGTCGGCCCGGCCGCTCGAGCCAGTCCTCGAGGGCCTCGCCGCGGAGCAGCTCCATCACCATGTACGAGACGCCCTCGTTCGCGGCCACGAAGTCAGTGACTGCAACGATCGCGGGGTGACCCACGCGGCTCGCGGCATCGGCCTCCTGGCGAAACCTCGCCTCGGATTCGCTGGCACGACGGCTCGTCCGAAGCACTTTGACGGCAACGTGGTGGTGCAGCTGCCGATGTTCGGCCTCATACACCCGCCCCATCCCGCCCGAACCGAGCTCACGTACGACGGTGTAACGCTCACCGAGGACCGCACCCGGCGGTAGCGGCGAGTCCGTGACCTCCGCGGTGTCGAGCCCAAAGCGGAATCGCCGGGTCTTACCCCCGCGCACCGCATCGTGGGTCGACGCAATCGGGAGCGAGGCGGGCAATCCATCGGGAGCCGCCGGCACCTCGGAATCCGCCGCCGACGCCCCGCCCGGCACCACCGCGCCAGGTCGCCACATCGCGGTCGCCGACGGTGACCCGGCACTCACGCATTCGACGTTACCACCGAACCCCCGTAGGGTGCTATACGCGCCCTACGGTGACGGCGGCCTCCGACAAGCTCGAGACTCTGCTTCGCCGGCTCGAGCGCACCGGCGCCGAACCGGCGCGGCTCGATGCCTTGCGCTGCGCGCAGCAGTTCAAGCGCAGCTGGATCGAGCTGGCCGGCAAGCTCGTGGCGGTGCGCCGCACGCGTTCGCACGAGGCCTGGGGCTACGAGGATTTCTATCTCTACTGTGCCGAAGAGCTCCAGCTGCGCAAGCCCACCGTCGACAAGCTGACGATCTCCTTCTCGACGCTCGAGCGGGTCGCGCCGCAAGTGCTGAGCTGGGATGGCGTCGCCAAGACGATCCCCAGCTACGAGGCCGTCGATTATCTGTCGCGCGCAATGCGGCTGCCGCCCGAGCGGGGGCCTGACGAGGAAGCCAAGCCACGCCGCCGCCCCGACGGTCCCGAGCCCCCGCGCGAGTTGATCAAGGAATTGCGCCAGGCGGTCTTCGACGAGGGCCAGACCGTCGCTGAGCTGCGCAAGCGCTTCGATCCGGTGCTGTGGCCCAAGCCCAAGGGCACCGACAAACTCGAGCTCCTCGCGCGGGCCAACGGTTACGCGCGCAAGCTCGCCGAGACGCTGACCGAGATCGATGGTCTGTCGGACAAGCGGGTGGCTGCCCTCGAGCAACAGCTCGGCGGATTGCGCCAAGAGCTCGACGCCTTGGCCGAGCCGCTCCGCGAAAAGCTCGAGCGCGGCAAGAAGCGCGCAGCCTCGGCAGAGCGAAACTAGGGCGCGTCACCAGCGGGCGAGCATGTCCGAGCCGAGCGAACCCAGCGAGCCGAGCGACGGGAGCCAAGCCGAGGGAGCGGTGTCGTCGGCAGCCCTCGAACGGCTGCGGCAGGTGCGTGCAAGGTTCGTCCCCTGTGCACCGGAGTACCAGCCTGGCAGCCGACGCCGCGTGTGGCTGATGTGCATGTACGTGTTGCGGCGCTGGGGTATCGAGGACCGCGCGGCCGGCATGTCTGCGCTGCTCACGATCCACACCCTGCTCTCGACCGTGCCGATCATCGGTGTCGCCTTGATGGTCGTGGGTCTCATGGACGAGAGCGCCGGCGGTGTGCTGCTCGAGAAGCTCTTCCGATCGCTGGTGCCCGAGACCGATCGCGCCACCGAGATGGCCGAGGGCGCGCTGGCGCTCGCGCGCAACGTGACGCTGGGTCGACTCGGTGCGTGGGGGTTCTTGGCAACTCTGGTGATCGCCTTCGTGCTGTTCTCGACCCTCGAGCGCACGTTCAACCGCATCTGGAGAGTGGTCCGCCGGCGCAGCGTCATCGTGCAGTTCACGATGTTCTACACCCTGGCCACGCTCGGGCCGCTGCTGTTGCTGTTCAGTCTGGCGACGCCACTGCTCGCGGGCGTCACGGTATTCCTCGCCTCGCCGTTGATCCTCAGCATTGCGGGTCTGACGCTGCTCAATCGATTCCTGCCGTTCACGCAGGTGCGCTGGCGCGCCGCTGTCATCGGCGGGACGGTGTCCGCGGTGCTGCTCGAGTTGGCCAAGGTCGGATTTGGTTTCTATGCCACCCGCTTCGCGCTTGCGACCTACGAGGGCGTCTATGGTTCGCTCGCGATCCTCCCGATCCTGGTGGTGTGGTCGTACGTGTCCTGGATGGTGATCCTGCTCGGCGCCGAGGTCACTTACGCGGTGCATGGGCACCGCGCCATCGCACTGCAGGGCTATATCAACCGCTACGTGCTCGAGCGCAGCGAATACCTGCGACCCACCGGGCGCACCGCGGCGCGCATCATGCTGGCGATCTGCGATCACCACGCCCAACGCAAGATCGGCATCACCTTGGAGACGATCGGCGAGCGATTTCGCCTGGCCCTCGATCACGTCGGCGATGTGGTCGATGCACTCGAGCGGGCTGGCCTGGTGATCGAAACCGCCGAGCCGATGCAGCTGGTCATTCCCGCGCGTCCGCTCGACCAGATCCTCGTGCTCGATGTGCTCACCTTGTTCGATCGTGACCACGCCATGGCCCTGCGCGATGATCGATTGGGAACCATGCTGCGAACCCTCGACCAAGCCCGCGCCGACATCATGGCGAACGCCAGCTTTGCCGAGCTGGTCGACGTGCGCCGCGAGCCAAAGGCTTGAGCGACCGCACTCGCATCCGCCGCGCTTGACGGTGTACCGCGGCTCCAGCCACCATCGCTGCACCCGTGGCGCGATCTATCGAACCCCAACCGTCGTCCGACCCAGCACTCGCGCTCGCGCGAGCGGCAACGCTGGCGAAGCTCGGCCAGCTCGACGGCCGCGCGATGCAAGGTGGGTCGGCCGGCAGGCTGAGTGCCGAAGGCCAATTCGGCCTGGTGCCATGGCCCGGCCTCGCCGTCGGGCGTCTGCGTCTGATCCGCCGCCCACAGTCCTCGCTCATCGTCACCGACGGGCTCTCGGACGCCTGGGATCCGGGCCTGCATCCCTCGCCTCCCCCGTGGCGGTTCGGCTGCGAGCTCGCATTCGAGGTCCCCCGCGCGCCCGATGACAATGGACCGCCTCCCGTGTGGGTCGCCCCGCTGCTGCTGTGGGTGAGCAACTGGTTGGTCGAGCAACGCTTCGATCTTCGCACTCGGTTGCGGGCGCACACGTGCCTCACGCTCGGAGCGCTCCCGGTGGCCGGCCTCGAGGCCTGGCGGGCCCCCAACGGCCTTCATGGCTTGTTGCTCGGACTTCCGATCTCCGGGACCACGCCGGGCACCCACGCCGTGATGGCACGTGACGGCGACGATCCGATCTGGCTAGTGCCGCTGAAGCTGTTGCATCCGGCCGAGTACGCGTGGGCGCTGGAGGCCCGCGACGCCTCACGTTCGACCTGGCTGGCGCAGGCGTTCATGCAGCAGGATCGCCACATCAGTCGCACCGATCGCGGGCCCATCGTGGGCACCTAGAGCGGGTTCGGGTGGCCGTCATTGCGTAGCTGGTAGACGAAGTACGTCGGCGTACAGAACCCGACGCCGGCGGCGCGCGCAGCCGCGAGTCGTTCGGGGCTGACGCGGTGGCGATCGCCCGCGAGAAAGTCGGGCAACTCTTGACAGATGTAGTCCTCACGACAGGGGCGCTGGCTGCTGCAGGTGTCGAGAAGTCCGCGGCCTACGCCAGCGGCGAACGCCGTGGGATCGAACGCGCCAGTCGCCATCTGTTCGAAGCCCTTGCCGCCGACGATCCCGCAGATCTCGGTGGGCACCTGGGTGTCGAACCCGTCGAGCGCCGCCTCATTGGCGCGACACTGGCGCGTGACTCGGCCCAGCGGTACGCCGATGCGGGTCGGCCGACAGTTATACGCCCGGGTGGTGAGCGCACCCTGCCCCATCGCAAACATGGGCCGCTCGTGGAGCACGCGGTCGGTGAAGGCCCGCACGTTGAACGCGAGCCCCGCGGCGCTCGGCGGTTCGGTCGTCGCAATCGTCACTTCACGGCATGCGGCCCCGGCGGTCACGTCGGACCGCGCCGCGGTGCACTGCCCAAACGCCGGCTGCTGTCGATCGCGAAGCACCATGGGGCGGCATTGCGATCCCGGCGCGCACGCCCACCCGGGAGCGACCCGTGCATCAGCACCGGACAGCGGGCACGGCATGCCGATCGACGCTGCGGCGTAGCGGAGCCCACCCGCGCTCCACGTCGCCGCGGGCGCGGCGGGATGCGGCCGAGTGCGTACCGGATCGCCTCCGACTGCCAGCGCTTGGGCATACGCGAGGCGACGAACGACCTCCGCCTGCAAGTGGGGAGAGATCGGAAGTTGCAGCCGGTTGCCGTCGGTCGAGAGGCTCTGCGCCTGCGCATCCGTGCCAAAGGCACGGTCGTCACCGAGCATGTGAAATCCAGCGGTCGACGCCGACTGATGACAGCCCATGCAGGTCGAGGTGTCGAGGCGGTCGAGCAACGCGGCGCCGTCGGTGATGAACTCGCGTGGGCCTCCAGCCACGCGTCGAGCCAGCAGCGCATCGGCCTGGGCACGGTCGAGAAGCGTCGCGAACGGCCGATTCGCCAGCCGGACGCTGCCGTGAGTCGACCAGCTCAACGCGACTCGGGCGAGCAACTCGTCGGGTAGCGAAAAAATACCGCGATCGATCGCGTCGAGCTGGTCGCCGAGCACCTCGATCAACCGGGCTTGCTTGAGTGCATCGCCGAGGATCGCCTGCACATCGGGCGTGTTCTCCAGGCCGACCGGGGCCAGCCGACTCCCGGCCGCCGTCACCGGCGCAAAGATTCGCAGCCAGTACAGCGCCTGCCCAGCGAAGCCGCGGCCCTCGACGCGCTCGAGATCGGACGGAAAACGGACGACCTGCGCGTTGACTTCGATCTGGGCAAACCTCGATCGCTCCGCGGCGAGCGGCCCTTCGAGCAGCTTGGCGGCGACTCGCTCGGCACTCGCGTCGTCGCCGAGTGCAGGCGCGCGAAAGCTGCGTGCGACCTCGCGGCATCGCCCGCCGTCGTCGGGGATCGTGAACACCACGTTGATCGTCATCGGCAGCCGCGACGACGCGAGCATGCCGTTGCGGCGGGCTTCGTAGGCCAGCCGATAGATCAGACGCAACTCGCCACAGGTGCCGGGCAGGAAGTCGGCACGGTCGGGGCGATACACCATCGCCACCAGCGGCGCGCGGGCCTCGCTCGAGCGTAGCCACTGCGAGGAAAAGACCCGAGCCACGTTGCCGTTGCCGCGATGGCCCGCGTCCGCCCCTGCGGGAGTCTTCGCAGCCTGGGGGTCGTAGGTGAGCTCGATGTCGCTCTCCCAATCGATCGACAGGTCCGCGACGATGCGGCGGACGTCGGCCGCGAGCGTGGCTTCGATGACGCCCCAGCTGGGCGCGAACGCCAGCAGTGCGTCGCCGCCACGCCCGGTCGCGCTGGGCACCGGCCAACCCAGCTCGCGGTGCGCAGCAGCGAGCACCGCATGGAGCGACAGCGGTCCCCCGCTCGCGCCGTCCCAGCGGTCGAGGACGCGCGGGTCAGTGACGACCACGTGGATCGGATCAGCATCGTCGATCCCGGGCACCGGCCAAGGCGACGGTCGTGGCACCAACGTCGCGGGCTCGACCGCGGCGGGCATCGAGTTCGCGTCGCCCGGCGCGATCACTTCAGGGGCGACGCACGCCACGAGCCCCACGGCCAGCGCGCCAGCGCCACACAACGAGGCGCGCATCGGTGACACCCGGACAGCGTGCACCGATCACGCCGCGATTGGTATCCAAAGCTCCCCAGAGCTTTCCCCCGGCGGCGATCCGTCAGATGGCGTCGGAGGTGCTCTCGAAGTGAAATCCCTCGACCACCATCGGGGGCACGACCCAGACCCGCGCGGTCGACATCCCCGCGCGCTCGGGCTTGCCCAGGGCGACCAGCCGCGACAACAGCGTGAGTGGTCCATCATTGTAACGCAGGTTCTTGACCGGGCCGCCGAGCTTACCGCCCTGGATCGAGAACGTGCCGTCGCGCGTGAGCCCGGTGGCCACGATCCCCTTGGGATCGAGCATCCGGTTGTACCAGAGCCGCGTGACCAGGAGCCCGCGATCGACCTTCGCGATGAGCGCCTCGAGGTCGTTGGCTTCGCCCTCCATGTGGATATTGTTCGGAACCGGCACCGCGGGTACGCCCGCGAGCTCCGCATAGCTTCGCGAGGCATGCAGCGTGCGCACGATTCCCCGCTCGATCCACGTCGTGCGCGCCTGGGGACGACCGTCTTCGGCCAGCGGCGACGAGGGATTGCCGCGATCGCTGGGATCGGATCGCAACGTCACGCGAGGGTCGAACAGCGTCTCGCCGATCTTGGTGCCCCCGGCCGCTCGCGCGAAGAAGCTGCGGCCTTCGCCGGCCGCACGCGCGTCCATGCGCTCGACGAGAAAATCGAGCAACTCGGCCACTGCATCCGGCATCAGCACGACGGTGTAGCGCCCAGCTTCGATGGGTTCGGGATTGCGGCTGCGCAGCGCTGCCTCAGCAACCCGGGTCGCGAGCGCCTTGGCCGAGAAGGCTCCGCGAGCATGCGAAATGAAGCCACCCTTGCTGCTGCCGGTGCCGTCGGGGGTCCGACAGGTGCACGTCATCGACAACTCGGTGGCGACGTGAAACACCGATAGCCCGCGGCGGTCGGCAAATGCGTCGGCGGTCTCGCGATGCTGCACATGCCCCGAGACCTCGAGGCCGCTGGCCTTGCCCACCTCGATCGCCTCGCCGACGAGGTCAGCACGCGCCTGCGGAGTCATCGCCGCGACCGTCGCGTCGCGGGCGGCCACGCGCAGCGGCTTGGTCGGACCCAGCGGGCCACTCGCCTCGGGATCCACCGGAGCCAGCGCCGCGAGGGTCTCGGCCCGCGCCACCAATGCCCGCAAGGATGCGGCGTCGGTACGATTGCCCGTCACCGTCGCGCGTCGACCGTCGCGCTGTGCAGTCACCGAGATCTGGAGCGTCTCGACGTCGCCGCCCGTGGTCGGGCGCGAGGCCCCAAAGCGCAGATCACCGGTTTGCTTCGAACCGACGTGCACGCGCACGTCGCCAAAGCTGGCCTCGGCCAGCACGGCGCGACACAGGGCTTTTGCGGCTGCAGCGGTCAAGGTCACTTTGCACCTCCCGTGCGCACGACGGCAGCGCGGAACCTCGCCGGGGGACAGCCATGACTCACGGCGTTCATCTGCTGGGGCTCGCCTTTTCCATCGCCCATCGAGCCGCCCAGACGATAGCTGGACGCGCCGCCGAGCATGTCGCAACTGCGCCAAAAATCGAGAGAGTTCGCCTGGTACGCCACGTCGCGCAGGGCCGAGACGATGCGACCTCGCTTCACCCTCCAGAACATCTGACCGCCGAACTGAAAGTTGTGCCGCTGCTGATCGATCGACCACGAGCCTCGGCCGGTGATGTACACGCCGTCGTCGGTGGCGTTGATGAGGTCTTCGGTGGTGTAGCCCTCGGTGCCCGGCTGGAGGCTCACGTTCGGCATGCGCTGGAACTGCACGCCGTCATAGCCGTGACCGTAGCTGCAGCCGTGGCTCGCGGTCTCGCCGATCCATCCGGCTTGCTCGCGGGTGGTCTGCCATCCGACGAACTTGCCCTTTTCGATCAGCGGCCACCGCGAGGTCGCGACCCCCTCATCGTCCCACCCGGTGGTCGCGAGGCCGCCGGGTTGGGTACGATCGGCGAACACGTTGACTCGCTCGTTTGCGTACTGCAGCACGCCGGTGTCGGCCACGCGCAGAAAACTGGTACCGGCGAAGTTGGCCTCGAGACCGACGGCCCGATCGAGCTCGGTCGGATGACCGATGCTCTCGTGGATCGTGAGATAGAGGTTCGAGGGGGCCAAGATCACGTGCCGCTGTCCGGGCTCGACCACCGGGGCGTGGAGCTTTTTCAGGGCGTCTTGGGCGACCCCGACCGCGGCCGTGACGAGGTCGAGGTCGGTCAGATACTCCCAGCCGATCGCCAGCGGCGGCGCCTCATGGTCGCGGCTGGCGAAGTGACCCCGACGACGATCCACGGCCGTTGCGGTGAGTTCCGGCGCGACCCGAAGGTGGATCTGATGCAGACGTGAGCCCTCGCTGGTCAGGAGCAACTTGTCCTCTCGCACGCAGGTGACCCGCGCGTCGGCGTGCGAGACGCCCGCCACACCCATCACTGCGGCGGCAGCTTCGAGCAACAGCGCGGCCTTCTCGGCCGGGCCGACGGAAAATGGGTCGAGCGTGTGTGTGGTCGCCCAGTTCGCGGTGACCGGCGCGATGCGTGGGAGTTCCACGGGCCCGGCACCGACGCGGCGCGCCAATGCGGCCGAGGCCTTGGCCCCTGCCACCGCACGATCGGTCACCTTGCGCACCTGAGCTGCGATCAGTTGTGGCGTGGCCCCGAAGCCCCACGCACCGTTGACCAGCACCCGCACCGACAGCCCGATCTGATCCGACTGCGACACCCGCTCGACGCGACGATCGCGAACCTCGATGTGTTCGCGCGTCAACGCCACCAGCCGCACGTCGGCATAGCTGGCGCCCGCGGCCTTGGCTCGATCGAGCGCGCCCTGGGCGAGCGCGACGTGGGCCGGCAGCGGACTCGCTTCGTGCAGCGCACCGAGCCCCGGCGATCCCGCGGCACCAGGCGCAGGCGCGCGAATCTCCGAGGGCAGGCCGCGCACACCCCGAGGCACCAGCAACGCGGCCGAAGCCAGCGTGCCTGCCGCGAGAAAACCTCGACGGGTGGTCGTCATCGCGGCGGATGATATCCTAGCCGGCGCGAGGTCGGCCACTTGCGCCAGCCCGACTTTGTTCGCATGCGACCTGCCCCTTGGATCCTCGTGGTTTTTGCCGCGCTCGGCTGTGATCGAGAGCGCGATTCAGCGGTCGCATCGCCAACCTCGGCGGTTGCGCCCAAGCAGACGCCGGCCCCGCTGCCGGGCCCCGCGGCCGCTGCCCAGCCCGCCGACACCGTGGCGGTCATCGCCCCCCGAGCACTCGCGGTCGACGACCGCCTACCGCCGTTGTCGACGCTCGCGCCCAACGGCGCCAAGGACTGCGGCACCTGCCGGGCCGGCCAGGGTCCGCGCCTGGTCATCATCGGCTCGACCGAGGGCATCACCCACGGCGAGGCGTGGCGCGATCTCGATGCGATCGCGCGGCTGTATGCGGACAACGGACTCGGCGCGCTGGCGGTGATCACCGCTTTCGCGGACGGTCGAGCGATCATCCCGACCGATGCACCGGGTGTCGCCGAGCAGGCCGCCCGAGCGCGCAAGCAGCAGCGCATCACCATGCCAGTCGAGGTCGCGCTCGGTGATCCGACCGCGGCCGGGCGCGGGTTTGCGGAGGCGCCACCGATCACCCACGATCCGACAGTGGTGTTGATCGACGGCAACGACACGGTGCGATGGATCGGCGAGGTCGGGCCGCACTGGCGCGAACTCGACGTTGCGATCATCGGCGCGCTGGCCACGGCACTGCCGCCCGTGTCGCGCGTGAGCGCGCCGTAAAGCCTTGGTGAACCCCAAGGCGGGGGCGCCCGCCGGTGTCATCTTTGACGATGAGGCCCTCGCGCATGCATCCACGCTCCAAAGCCCCGGGTTTGCGAACCTCTGGTCTGGCCGCAGCCGCGATCGCTTTTGTCCTCGCCGCGTCGTGCTCACACCGTGATGTTGCCCAGCCAAGCGCACAAGGGCCGACGGCGTCCAGCTCGGCCGACCCGCCAGTGACGGCCGGACTCGACGCGGTGATCGCCGCCCACTGGCGATCCCAGGGAGTCACCGCCGTCGCCGACGCCGACGACCTCACGTTGCTGCGCCGCGCGACGCTCGATCTGCTCGGCCGAATTCCGACGGTCGAGGAACTCGATGGGTTTGACGCCGACACCAACGGGGACCGCTACGAACGGGCGGTCGACCGCATGCTCGCCCTGGACGAACACGCACAACACCTCGCCGCGACCTGGTCCGAGGTGATGCTCGGGGGCGCCATCAAGGTGCCCCCGCGGGTTCTGCTCGGCGCCCGCAACTACCTCCGCGAGCGGTTTGCGGCGGATGCCGGATTCGACGTTGTCACCACCGAGATGCTCACCTTCAGCGGCGAGCTAAGCGAGGGATCGGCTGCCGGGTTTCTCGTGGCACACGGACGGCGGGGACGCGTCGCCGCGCTCGCAGGTGAGACCGCGAGGGTGTTCCTGGCCGCCCAGATCCAGTGTGCTGCGTGCCACGACCATCCCACCGCGCCTATTCGGCAGGAGGACTTCTATGCGTTCGCGGCCCACTTTGCGCGCACGGGTGTCAAGCCTTCGCGCGACGGTGACACCAAGACCTTCCAGGTGGTCGACCGAGTCCGTGGCCAGCAGCGGCTGCCCTTGCCCGAGGATCCGCCCGATGAGTTCAGCGGCGCGGTCGTAGCACCTGCGTACTTTGGCATGCCGGCCCAGCTCGGCGACGGCACCCGGCGACAGTCGCTCGCCGAGTCGATCACGCACGATCGTCGCTTTGCGCTGGCGATCGCCAACCGCACGTGGGCCCAGCTATTCGGGCGCGGGGTCGTCGATCCCGTCGACGACATCGGGCTCGGCACGCCGATCCCGGCGCTACTCGATGCGCTCGCCGACGAGTTGGTCGAGCATCGGTTCACCCTCGATCCTCTGCTGCGGACGATCGTGTT
>CANLQR010000230.1 GCA_947492135.1 Deltaproteobacteria bacterium
CACCCTGCACACCAATGACCCGGACGAGCCCGAGTTGGTCCTCACGATCGATGGCAATCGTGGCGAGCCGGTGGTCGGCAGCGAGGCTGTCGACTTCGATCTGCTCACCATCTACGGCGAGCGTTTCCGGCTCTCCGACCATCTCGGCAAGGTGGTACTCGTGAAGATGTTCAACTTCGGCTGCAAGCGCTGCTCGGAAGAGTTCGCGACCGTCGAGCACGAGCTGATGCCGGGATACTCTGCGGCCGACTTCGTGGCGGTCGGCGTCAACACGACCCATCGCACCGCGTTCGCCGGCACGGTGGTCGATGAGGCCGAACTGAGCCTACCGATGGCGCTTGACCTGGACAGCGCCGCGTTCAGGCACTACCGCATGCCGGAGAAGGTGTTCCCGCTCAACGTAGTCGTCGGCCGGGACGGCAAGATCCTGCACGTCGACACCGAAGAAGGCCTGGCCTCGACCGAGACCGCCATCGACGCCGCGATGTGAGCGCTGCAGGTGTTATGCTCGCCGCCAACCGTGGCGAGCATGACCTCCAGGTCTTCGAGCCGTGACCCTGCGGGGCTTCGATGCGCCGTGGATTGATCTGGTTCCTCGCAGCCGTCGCCGGGTTCCTGACCCTATCGGCGGTCGTGTTCGCGGTCGCGATGCCGTTGACCTGGATCGATGCGGTGTATTTCACCGTCACCACGGCGACGAGCACCGGCTACGGTGACATCAATCTGCTGGCGGCGCCCGACTGGCTGAAGCTGTACGGCAACGTCGTGATGCTCGCGGGCACTGCCGCGATGGCGGCGGGCTTCGGTGTCATGACCGATTTTCTGCTGGGCAGCCGCCTTGACGACATGTTCGGTCGACGGAGGAAGAAAATGCAGGATCACGTCGTGCTGTGTGGCCTCGGGAATGTTGGCGTGCGGGTGCTGGAGCGGCTGGTGGAGATCGGCGAGCACGTCATCGTGGTCGAGCACGATGAAGACAGCCGATTTGTCGACCGTGCGCGCGAGCTGCAGATCCAGGTCGTGGTCGGGGACATGCGCAATGCCGCCACCCTCGAGCAGGCGTGCTGTGCGAAGGCTCGCTCGGTCATCGCGTGCTCGGGCGACGACCTCGCGAACCTCGAAGCGTCTCTCGCCGCACGCGCCTTGAATCCCGCGATCCGCGTCGTACTGCGCATGTTCAATCAGGGTCTCGCGCGCCGGCTCGAGTCCTCGCTGGGGATCACCACCGCGCTGTCGACCTCCAACCTGGCCGCGCCGGCCTTCGCCCTCGCCGCGCTCGAGGCCTCCGTTGTGGGGAGTTTTCAGCTGGGGGACGAGCTGATGCTGACCATCACACTCGCCGTCGACCAAGGGACGCCACTCGAGGGGCGCAGCATCGGATCGATCCGAGAGCTGGGAGGCGGGCGCATCACGGTGCTGCGTCACGAGCCGGCCGGCAGTCCCGCCGTGCTCAACCCTGCGGTCGACCGACGATTGGTCGCGGGTGATCGGCTGGTCGTGGTGGCGCCGGTCACGGTCCGCAAAGATCTCGAGCGATTGTCGCTGAAAGCTTGAGATTTAACGCAGTATTTTCATGAAGTTATAGTGCCTATAAAAGCTGAACTTGACGGCGGTTTCATGTGCTGACAAAGACTCTCTCGTGAACGTCGTGCTGCCCCGGGTCCGGGTGCCCTCACAGCCGCGAGCGGTACGAACCCGCGCGCTGCTGCTCGACGCCGCTGCCCGCGAATTTTCCCTGCGTGGCTACGCTGCCACGACCAGCAAGTCGATCGCCGACCGAGCGGGTGTCGCCACCGGCAGCTTCTATCAGTACTTTGCCAGCAAGGACGTGCTGTTGCGCGAGCTCTCGGCGACACGACTCGCCGCGATAGCCCAACGCTCACTGGCGTTGCTCGATCACCCTTCCGCGCAAATGCACAGCGCCAGCGTCGAACAGGTCCGCGACCGGCTTGCCGCCGTGGTCGCGCTCGTGACGGAGCTGCACCGCGAGAATCCTGCGCTCCATGCCGTGATGACCGAACGCCGCCACGCCGATGCCGAGCTCGATGCGATCTGGAGCATCGGCGAGCGTGCACTCGTCGAGCGCATCGCCGGCTTGCTCGAGCGCTGGGGCTGGGCCGACGATCCGCTCGCTCGCGCGTTCGTGCTGTTCGGCATGGTCGAGGGATCGGTGCACGCGCACGTGCTCGGCCGTCCGATGGTTTCCGATGAGCGTTTTACCGCCGCGCTGGTCGACGCTTTGCTGAGCATCGTCCGGCCAGCACCACCCCGCTGATTGACACAACGACTCGAAGGAGTGCTCACCATGCCCGCCATCCGTCTCAATCCCGAGTGGTCCCAGCTGATGGACACCTACGCCGGCGATCATCAAAATCGCGTCAACCAGGCCTGTCACAGTGTCGGCATCCCGCTGATCGCCGCTTCGATTCCGGTCGGGATGTCCATCGTCGGCCTGCCCTTGGCCGCCGCGATGTTTGGCGTCGGTTGGACGTTTCAGTTCGTGGGCCACGCGTTCGAAGGCAAGAAGCCGAGCTTCGTGAGCGACAAGCGTCAGCTGCTCGTTGGCTTGCTGTGGTGGACCAAGAAGATGGGCATGGTCATGGGCATGGGTCTGGTCGACACCACGCCCGAGCCGGCGCCCGCAGAGTAGCCGTGGTCAGCCCAGGCGCGCGGTGAGTTCGGCGACGCGGTCGGGCCGGGCAAAGGTCCGCACGAACTGCAGCATCGCAGCGTGGGCGACCGCGTCGGCGCGCTCGACCATGTCGCGATCCATCCACCGCACCAGTCGCACCTGACTCATGGCGGTGGCCGTGCGCGCGCACAGCTCGGGGTCGTCTTCGACCAGCAAGCCCGCGCCCATCGCCTCGCGAAACGCAGCCGTGAGCATCTGCAGACCAGTCACCCACGCGCGGGTCTGCTCGGGGGTCCGCAGCTCATCGGTGGTTCCCCATGGAACCCGTTCGCTCAGCTGCACCCGCAAGAAGCTCGGATGCTCGATGTGAAATCGCAGGTAACCCTCGAGGCCGGCACGCAGACGACCGAACGAATCCTCGGCTGCGAACACCAGCGTGCCGACCTGCTGCATGAGCGCCGCGAGCCGGTCCTGCTGCACAGCCCGAAACGCCTCCCACTTGCCGCCGAACACGCTGTAAAAAGTGGCGAGCGAGACGCCCGCGCGCTTGGCGATCGTCTGTACGCGAGCATCGTCGTAGCCGTTGTCGGCGAACTCCGCCTCGGAGGCCTCGACGATCGCCTGCCGGTAGACCTCCCGTCGGGCGTCCGCGAGGCGAGCCCGGGCGCCCGGCGCTGTGGGTTGGATCGTGCTTGACACAGCTTCGGGGGCAGAATACGAGATTCGTATTCCAGAATCACCATTCTGGATTCGACGCCAGCGCGAGGAAACCCATGCACGATCTCAGCGGCCACGCTCCCGGTCCACCCCCCAGCTTCGAGCAGGCCAAGAACCGGCGTCAGAAGGCTCGGTCCGCGGGCCTCGATCCGAACCACTGGTATGCGGTCGAGCAGTCCAAGCGCATCCACAAGGGCGACAAGGTCGAAGTGAAGTTCCTCGGTCGCTCGATGGCGGTGTTCCGCGGCGACGACGGGCGACTGCGTGCGATCGAAAACCGCTGCGCGCACCGCAACCTCAAGCTGACCGAAGGCAAGGTCGTCGGCTGCGAGCTGGTTTGCCCGTATCACGGCTGGTCCTACGACGGCGAGGGCAGAGCCACCATCACCCACGATCTATTCGGCCACAAATCACCGAACATCCGCATCGCGTCGGTCCCCGTCCGCGAGCGCTACGGCCTGGTGTTTCTCTTCCCCGGGGATCCCGAGCTCGCGACGACCCGCGATATCCCGATGATCCCCGAGCTCGAGGGACCCAAACCCTGGCCCCACGTGATCGTGCAGTTCGAATGCCCCGGTCACCACTCGATGCTGCTGGAGAACGTCTCGGATTTCACCCACGGGTTTCTCCACCGCAAGTACCAGCCGTTCTACGGCACCGAGGTCCTGCGCTGCGAGGACATGGGCGACCGCATCGAGGTCGAGTACAAGTCGAAGATCGCCGCGGGCCGGTTCCAGAACATGTTCATCAACCGCAGCGAGTCCGACTGCGACCACATGCTGGCGTGCTACGACTACCCGTATCACTGGTCGAACACCGACAACCGGATCAAGCACTTTTTGTTCACGTTGCCGCAGGACGACAACCACAACCGCCACATGTTCATCTTCTACGTGCGACCGGACACCATCCGGTTGCCCTTGATCGGGGCTCGCCTTCCCCACTGGTTGGTCGATCGCATGATGAAGGCGCAGCGGTTCATCACGCTCGAGCCACTGCTGGGCCAAGATGTGTGGGTGATCGAGCGCGAACAGGCCGGCTGGGAGAAGTTCTGGGACCGGCCCGCGCCGGAGCTTTCGCCGGTCGTACGCGCGTTCCAGGACCTGACGATCCGCAAGTGGGAGAGCTACCTCGCCAGCCGCAACGCCGCGGCGGGCGAGGCCAGCTGCGGCAATGTGATCGCGGCAAAGGAGCTGGTCCGATGAGTGCTGTTGACACCAACGTCGTCGATCTGCGGGCGGATGCCCGCAACATTCGCTGTTTTGATCCGGCGACGCGCGAGCCGCTGGGCACCGTCGCCGTCGACAGCCCCGAGCAGGTGCGGGCGGCGATCGAGCGCGCCCGCGCGGCCCAGGTCGGCTGGGCCGAGACCGACTTCGCGCGCCGTCGCGCAGTACTGCGAAGGATGGCCGATCATCTGCTCGACCACGGTCCCGAGCTCGTCGACCTGGTCGTGCGCGACGCCGGAAAGACCCGCGAAAACGTCCTGATGGGCGAGCTGTGGACCGTGCTCGAGAAGCTGCGGTGGACCATCGCCAACGGCGAGAAGCACCTGCGGCCCGAGACGGTCTCATCAGGGATGTTCGTGCACAAGCGTGCGCAGCTCGAGTTTCATCCGCTGGGTGTGGTCGGAGCCATCATCCCGTGGAACTACCCGCTGCAGAACATCATGAACCCGCTGATCCCGGCGCTGATGGCCGGGAACGGCATTGTGATCAAGCCGTCGGAGTGGGTCGCGTGGTCGGCCCAGCGCGTGATCGAGATCGCTCGTGAGGCACTGGTGGCCGAGGGGCAGTCGCCGGAGTTGGTCCAGGTGGTCAACGGCTACGCCGAGACCGGCCAGGCGCTGATCGAGGGCGGCATCTCACAGCTGGTGTTCATCGGCTCGGTCAACAACGGCCGCGCTGTGGCGATGGCGGCAGCCAAGGCGCTGATCCCTGTGGTCCTGGAGCTCGGTGGCAAGGACCCGTTCATCGTCTGCGACGACGCGCACCTCGAGCAGGCCGCACACGCGGCGATGTCAGGCTGTTTCATCAGCGCCGGGCAGAACTGTGTGGCCTCGGAGCGCGTGTTGGTGTTCGACGGGATCTATGATGAGTTTGCGGATCTGGTCGGCGGCCTCGCCCGCGCGCTGCGTCAGGGTGACCCCAAGCGCGGCACCGTGGACGTCGGCGCGATGGTCACGCCGATGCAACTCGCGATCGTCGAGCGTCTGGTGGACGACGCCGTTGCCCACGGCGCGCGGGTGCTGGCGGGTGGCAAGCGCATGTACGCCGAGCAGGGCGATTTCTTCGCGCCGACCGTGCTCGCCGACGTCACCCCCGAGATGGACATCATGCAGCAAGAGACCTTTGGTCCGGTGATGCTGCTGTGCCGCGTACGCGACGAGCACGACGCGATCGCTATCGCCAATGGCACTGCATTCGGGTTGGGCGCTTCGGTGTTCTCGAAGGACCACGCCCGCGCCCGACGCATCGCCGATCGCCTGCAGGCCGGGATGACCGCGATCAACGACTTTGGCGGCATGACCTACATGGCCCAGGACCTGACCTTTGGTGGCGTCAAGCACTCGGGGTTCGGACGGATGAACGGCCGCGATGGCCTGCGCTCGTTCTGCAACGTCAAAGCGGTGCTGGACGATCGCCTGCCCCTGCACTTCGCCAACAAGCTGTATCCCGTCAAGGACGGCGACTTCGACCGGATCCTCGGCGCGCTGCGGATGATGTATGGGCATGGCCCCAAGCGGCGACTCGGCGCGCTGGTGGATCTCATTCGCGGCGGAAAATCCCCGGGCCCCAGTCGGGGAGAGCGATCGTGAGCGAGTCGTTCGACTATGTGGTGCTCGGTGGCGGCTCGGCGGGCTGCGTCGCCGCCGGCGAGCTTGCCCAAGACCCCAACGTCCGCGTGCTCGTGCTCGAGGCCGGCCCGGCCGCCGAGGCCCACCCCGAGACCCTGTCTGCCGACGGCTACAAGTACGCCTTCGCCAACGACGCGGTGATGCACGAGCGTTTCACTGTGCCGCAGCGGCACAGTGGCGACCAACGATTCTTCGTCGGCACCGGCTCGGTGTCGGGGGGCAGCGGCTCGGTCAACGGCATGGTCTACACCCGGGGCGCCGTGCAGGACTACGCGCAGTGGCCCGAGGGGTGGCGCTGGGCCGACGTGGTGCCCGACTTCGAGGCGCTCGAGCGCACGTTGCGTCCACATCGACGGCCGCCCACGCGGTGGTCGGAGGCCTGCATCTCGGCCGCCGTGGCCAACGGTTTTCGCCGTGCGGACGACCTCAACGACGGGAATCTGGGCAACGTCATCGGCTACGAGTGGATGACCTACGAGGGTGACCGTCGGCGCAGTTCCTACGTCGCATTCGTCAAGGACGCCGCGCGCGGCAACCTGGTGTTCCGCAACGGCGCGCGCGTGCATCGGGTGGTATTCGATGGGCGCAACCACGCCACTGCCGTCGAGTACGAGCACGAGGGCGAACACAAGAGCGTGGCTGTCGGCCGCGAGGTGTTGCTCGCAGCGGGTGCGCTCGAGACCCCCAAATTGCTGATGCTCTCGGGCATCGGGCCCGGCCAGGGTCTGCGCGCCTGCGGCATCGTGCCGCGCGTCGAAGCGCCGGCGGTCGGACAGAACCTGCACGACCATCCCAACGTGCCATTGTTCTTCGTCTCGCGCGGCCACGTCGATTGCCAGTACCCGCAGCTGTACAGCTTTCATCGCACGCGTGAATCCGCCGATCTTCCCGAGGGTCAGAGCGACACCTGCTACGTCTTTTGGCCGGCGCCATCGGCGATGAAGCAGGCGATGCAACGCATGCTACCGGGCAAGGTGCTGCCTCCGGGGCTGTACGATGGACCGCTCAAGAGTGCGATCCGTGGCGGCCTCGATCTCGCGTTCGGCATCGGTGCGGTCAACAGGGTCGTCGATCACCTCTATGGGATCGTCGTGATCCTCGGCAAGCCGAACAGCCGCGGCAGCGTCCGACTCGGTGGCGCCGATCCGCGAACCCCGGCGATCGTCGATCCCGCGTACTTCAGCGATCCCGGTGACATGCAGACGATGGTCGACGGCATTCGCATGGCCCGCCGCATGAGCCGCAGTGGCGGCCTGGGTGCCTGGCGCAGCCAGGAACTGATGCCGGGACCGTGGAACAGCAGCGACGAAGCCCTCGCACGCTGGGTGGGCAAGAACGCGATCACCACCTACCACTTCGCGGGCACGTGCAAGATGGGCTCGTCACCCTCGGCGCCGACCGACACCCGCCTGCGTTTGCGCGGCGTCACCGGGGTCCGCATCGCGGATGCCTCGGCGATCCCGTTCACTCCGGTCTCCGCGCTCAATGCCCCGAGCATGCTCGTGGGCCTGCGCGCGGCGAGGTATGCCCGCGAGGACGCGAGCGAGCAGGTCAGCAGCCGTCGGTAGGGCCGGCCGCTTGGCTCACTCGGCGGCGGCCGGGACCGCGACCATCACATCCCGCTCGACCATCCCGTGCTCGGCGAAGAACTCGAACGCCTCCCGCACGGCAGAGGCCAAGGTGGTGGGCTGCCAGCCTAGCTCCGTGCGCGCCCTGGTCGTGTCCGCGTGGCGCTGCATCGTGAGGATGCGGATCGACCCGGGCGTCAGTCGCTGGGGCACGTTGGGGAAGAACCTGGACAACGCTCCCGAGTAGATCGACGAGACCGCCGACATCAACCCCGCCGGCAAGCGCATGGGCTTGCTGCGGGGCCCGACGACCTCGCGCCACATCTCGATCAGATCGAGAAGCGTGTGGAACCCGGTCGCGAACACGTACTTGTGGCCCTTGCGACCGCGCGCCATGGCCAGCACATGGCCATCGGCGATGTCACGGCCGGCCACGAATTCGAACCCTCCCGGAATATAGGCGCGGAGCTTGCCCCGGGTGAAGTCGCACATCGCCCGCCCCATGCGCGAGGGGATGTAGTCCCAGGCGCCCACGCATGAGCAGGAGGTCGCGATGACGGCGTCGAGCCCATCGGCGACCACCTTGAGCATCTCGTGCTCGGCCAGGGCCTTGCTGCGAGCGTAGGGCAGCACCGCGCTGTCGAACGGCCAGTGCGGCATCTCGTCGGTGCTGGGCTTGCTCGGATCGTCGGGGTCGTAGCCGACCGCCGAGAACGATCCGGTCAGCACCGCCCGCTGCACGCCGTTCTCCAGCGACGCGCGCATGACGTTGCGCGTGCCGGTGACGTTGATCGAAAAGATGTCTTTGTATTCGTTCGCACTCGAGCTGAGGATCGAGATCTTCGCCGCGACATGGAACACCCGGCTGCAGCCCGCGGTCGCACGAAGCATCGCGTCGTAGTCGCGAATATCACCCTCGACCAGCTCGACCGCGAGGCCCTCGAACGGCCGACGGTCACCGCCGGGCTCCACCAAACAGCGGACATCCTCGCCATCTTGCAGCAGTCGGCGCACCAGGTGTGCGCCGACATGACCCGAGCCGCCAGTGACGAAGATCTTGCCAGTCGCAGGGGTGACCACGTCGTTCTTCATGTCGCCTCGATCACTTGCTCTCGATCACTTGCGGACGATGTCGACGGCCTTGATCGTGACCTGCTCGTACGGTCGGCTGGCCCGGGGCTCGACCTTGACCTTGCTGATCTCGGTCGGCACCGTCGGATCACACTTGCCGAAGATCGCGTGCTTGCCGTCGAGGTGGGGCGTGGGCGCCACGGTGACGAAGAACTGGCTGTTACCGGTGTTCGGGCCGCGATTGGCCATCGACAGCAAGCCCGGCGTGGTGTGCTTGAGCGACTTGTCGAACTCGTCGAGCACGACGAACCCTGGGCCCCCGGTGCCGGTCCCGGTGGGATCACCGGTCTGGATCATGAAGCCGTCGATGACGCGGTGAAACACGATGCCTTCGAAGAATTTCTTGCCGGCCCATGCGTCGGACTTCTTGTCGTAGCTCTCGCGGGTACCGCGGGCGAGTCCAACGAAGTTCGCCACCGTCAGGGGCGCCTTGTCCTCGTAGAGTTCGCACTCGAACTTGCCCATCGACGTGTCGAACACTGCGGTGAGCTTGCCGGGCTTGCCGACAGCGAGCTTGTCGTCACCCGCGAGCGCGTCGGCGAGCGTGAACGCGGCCTTGCGTGGATCGCCTTGCGCAGCGTTGTACGCGGCGACTTCCTCGGGGGTCATCTTGGGCTGCGCCAGATCGCCTTTGGCAAACGCGCGCGGTGGCTTGGGGTCGGCCTTCGCGTCGGGCTTGGGGTCGGCCTTCACGTCGAGCTTCGCGTCCAGCTTCGCGTCCGGCTTCGCTTTGGCGTCGGCCTTGTCGGCATCACCCTTGGCCGGCTTGACGTCCTTGGTGGCCACTTTGGCCGGCACGTCCCCGACTTTCGCCTCGCCCATGCAGGCGGCGACCAGGACGAGCAAGCTGACGGCGGCGTACGAGATCGGGGAAAGACGCTTCACGTTGGGTCGCTCCTGCAGCGCGACCGCGCGAAGCGGACCGCGTCGTGGATGTACCCCACCCCCGCCGGTTTCTCCAGCCGTGTTGTGGCGCTGGGATGTGATGGCGCTTACATTCAGGCAGGATCCGCCCTCGTGCGTGCAAACTCGGGTGTCGGATCCACAGACCGTCGCGGCAAGGGCCATAGCGGTGTTCGAGGCCGACGCGATGATGGACTTCCCAGGATGACCTCTCTAGGCTCTACCCGCGCATTCATGCTCAACGTCGTCGCGCGGCTGGCCCTCGTCGCACTTTGCGCCGCTGCGATCGCGGGGTGCAAGTCGCGAACACCACGCGGGGTCCTGAGCCCGCCTGACGATGCGGCGGCCTGGGAAGAGCGATATGCCGTCGCGTTCGACGACGACTACACCGACGCGGATCTCGAGCTGCGCGGCCGGGCCTCGCACGACGTCACCGATCAGCGGCTGTTCGCGGCCCGCCTGGGCCACTCGGCGATCGTCGCGCTGGTCGAGGTCGAGCAGGTCTGGGGCCGGGGCCGCTATCAGAGCCGCCGCGCGCAGTATCTCGACGTCGAGATCGGCGACATCTTGTTCGGCGAGCTACCCAAGGGCACCCGACCGTCGCAGATGCTGCGACTGCGCGGCGAGGACGACATGCCTGCGGATCTCCAGGGCCATCAGCTGGTGCTTTTCCTGCGGTGGGCGCCCGGCGCCGACCCTGCCTACCACCACCACCTGATGCCCGCGAACACCGACATCGTGGCGTACATTCGGGCGCTGGTGAGCCACGCGCGAGCGTCGGGCGAGCTCGATACGGGCCGCAAGGGCAAGCGCGCAGGCAAGCGCAGGCGCGGCAAGGCCCGCGGGGACGCCAGCGGCGACACCGGTGGCAAGGTCGAAGGTTCGGCCGGAGCGTCCAGCGACGGGTCCCCGGCCGAGGAGTGATTCACCCCCCCCGCGGTAAGTGTCTCGCGACCCGGACGCACCCGGCTTGACGACTGCCCGCGCCCGAAGTACATACGCGCTCCCGTTCTCCAGGACGGGGGCACACACGCGGGCGTGTAGCTCAGTTGGTTAGAGCGCTGCCCTGATAAGGCAGAGGTCGGGTGTTCAAATCCCCCCACGCCCACGAACGCTACGAGTGAACCCGCGAGTCTCGAAAGCTCGCGGCAGTGCCAGGGGGATTAGCTCAGCTGGGAGAGCACCGGCTTTGCAAGCCGGGGGTCAGGGGTTCGAATCCCCTATCCTCCACCATCACAGGCGTTGACCGGAGCAGGGATGCCGCGAGCCCCACCGGCGGCGCCGATTCTCCTGGTGGTCTGCGTACTCGTCCGTCGCGAAAAACCGCCAGTCGCACTCACGCGTCGCCGCATTCGCGAGGTCGCCGTGCACAGTTCTTCGTCGATACAATGTTCCGAGCCCGTCGTAGGCACTGCACATCAGGCCACTAGGAGGCCCGTGTTAGTCTGGTTTGGTGACCCTGCGGGACGACCCGAGCGCGCCCCAGCGTGACCAGGACCTGCTCGCGAGCACATCCGAGGAGCTGGCGAGGTTCGACCGCGAACTTCGTGACCTCCGCGAGCTCGCCGCACGATTGTTGCTCGATCGAGACGCGGATCGCCGCCGGATCGCGCTGGTGCTCCACAACACGGCCGGCCAGAACCTCGCCGCGGC
>CANLQR010000231.1 GCA_947492135.1 Deltaproteobacteria bacterium
CTTGGCTTTTTTCGACCTTGGCTTTTTTCGACCTTGGCTTTTTTCGACCTCGTTTCGCGGACTCCGATGCGGGCTTGGCTTGCGAGCGCTCTGACGAGCGGTGTTGGCTTCTCGAAGCGCCCTGACGGGCGACTGCCCCACTTTGAAGAACGACGTCGGGGCGTGACCACCAGCGGGTCACGCCCCGACGTCGTCGCGGCGCTTGTCGGGCAGCGCCGCGCGCGTCAGTGCGGCGGCTCGAAAAGCACCTGAACGTCGGCGCCATCCGCTGACGTGCCCGGGGGCACGTCCTGCATGGTCGCGATCCCGGTCCCGACCGGTCGCAGGTTGACGCCGGCCTCGTCCGCAGCGTCGATTGCCTCGGCGAGCGTGAGGCCCGTGAAATCCGGTAAGCCGCCGTCGACCTCGATCGGTCGATCGCCCGGCAAGGCGGGCTCGACGTCGAGTGCGGGCGTGAAACCATTGGCGAGCATCACATTCGAAGCGAGCAGACGGATCGGATCCGGTACCGGTCGAGAACCATCTTCGCGGGGAACACCCAAGTGCTCCATCACGCGCGAGCCGAGTGCCGCGAACGTCGGTGCCGCCACTACGTTGCCGTAGTGTCCGCCTTGCGGGTCGTCAACCGAAACCAGGATCACGACGCGGGGATGCTTGGCCGGCAATGCGCCGACGAACGACGCGAAGTACTCATCCTCGGCGTAGCCACCCTGCTTGCTGGCTTTCTGCGCGGTCGAGGTCTTGCCCGCGACCCGGTAGCCAGGAACCACCGCGTTCTTGCCGGTGCCCTTGTCGCTGTGTACGACGTTCTCGAGCATCTCGAGCACGGTGCGCGCGGTCGCGGCGCGGATGATCTGCTCCTTGGGCGATCGGGTGATCGGCAGCTCCTCGCCTTCGGGCGAGAGCACCTTGCGCACGACGGTCGGCGCTCGGTAGGCCCCGCCGCCCGCGAGCACGGCGAAGGCCGCAGCGACCTGCAGTGGGCTCGCCGTCATGCCCTGCCCAAACGATACGTTCGCGCCCTGGATGTCGGACCACGTCTGCCACGGTGCGAGCACTCCCGCGGTGGCACCGGAGAGTTCGATGGGTGGCCGCTCGCCGAAGTGGAAGCGCTGCACCCACTCGTGCATGCGCTGCTTGTCCAGACGCTCGTAGATCTTGGTCGTACAGATGTTCGAAGACACGGCGAGGATCTCGCTGACGCTGAGCCACTCCGAGGGCTTGGTGTCGGAGATCGAGTAATCCTCTGTGTACTTCCACTTGCCCTTCTCGCAGAAGAAGCTCTCTTCCTTGCGGATCGCACCGGTCTCGATCGCGGCGGCAACGGTGATCGCCTTCATGGTCGAGCCCGGCTCGAAGTCGCTCTGAATCGCGTGGTTGACGGTCTGAGCCAACGTGTCGACCGGGCGATTGGGATCGAACGTGGGGCGCGACGCCATGGCCAGCACGTCGCCATTGGCGGGATCGAGTACGACCACACTGGCGCTTGCAGGAGTCCAGGTGGCCATCAGCTCGTCGAGCACCTCCTCGGACATGCTCTGGATGGCCGAGTCGATCGTGAGCACCACGGTGTTGCCGCGGGAGACGTCGGTGTCCGGGAAGCCCTCGACCAACAGCTTCTTGCCGCGTGCGAAGTAGGCCGGGCTCATTGCATCACGGCCGCGAAGCATGGCCTCCATGCCGTACTCGATGCCGAGGTTGCCCTTGCCCTGCGCGCCAACCCGGCCGACGACGTGCGCGGCCAGCATCCGGCGGGGGTAGACCCGATGGGGTGAGGGCTCGAGGGTGATGCCCGGCAACTCCAGCGTGCGGAGTCGCTCTGCCTGCTCGTCGTCCAGCGACATCCGCAGCTGACGGTAGGCCTTGTCGCGCCCGATTTCCTCGCGCAGGTAGCCCGCGTCCTCGTCGGGAAACAGTCCGAGCAGCGCTGTGACGACGTCGTCCGCACGGCCCTGCGCACTGATGAGACGCGGGTTGATCACGACCTTGTGCATGCGGTCGGTCACCGCCAGGGCGATGTAGCCGCGATCGACCACGTCGCCGCGACTCGCCTCGATCTTATAGGAGCGTAGCTGCTGGCGATTGCCCAGCTCCGCATAGTGATCGTGATTGCGAACACCGATCGTGTAGGCGCGCCACACCAGACCCATGACCGCCGCGGCAAGGACCGAGCCGACGATCAAGGCGCGGCGTCGGACCGCGCTGAGGTCGGTGGCCATCGGTCGCACCAGCGCACCACCGCGTTGCAGCAGGTTGCGCGGACGGCCGGGTGCGGGCGTGAGGGTGTCCACGCCAACGGGCCTGCCAAATACGCGCGACAACGGCAAGTTTTCGGCACTTGCCAAGTACCTTGGGCCGGCCGCGGGCCGCGGGTTCACTCCGCGGGCGGAGCGTCGACGAGACGAATGGCCTGCACGAGATCGGGGACCGCCGCGACCATTCCGAACTTGCTGCGGGCGACGTCGCCGATCTGGTCGGGATGCCGCAGATATGCCCGCTCTGCGAGCAGCCGCCGCTTGTGCTCCTGCAGGCGCGATTGGCCGTCGGTGAGTTCGGTGATCTCCGCCCCCAACCCGAGCACGCGGGCCGACGCCCTGACCCGGACAATCGCCGCGACGGAAACCGCGATCACCACCAGGCCCAGGAGCAACGAGGTGCCGCCGCGTGTCGGGCCACGACGAAATCCCTGCGCTTCGCCTGCCGTCGGCGTGGCGGTGCGGGTCCAGCCATGGGCCCAGCTCATCCCGACGACCTGCTTGGTTCGATTGGGGGCGCGGGGCGAGCGAGTGGGGGTGGGGGAAAACGGCGTCATGCTTCGATCCGCTCCAGAACGCGGAGCCGGGCGCTGCGGGCCCGCGGGTTGTCGCCCTGTTCATCGGGCGCTGCGATCACACCCTTGGCGAACTCGGGCGGCAGGGCAAATTTCGCGCGTGGGAGCTCGTCGGCTCGAAGCGGCACATGGGCAGGGACGACGGGGGGACGGGACAGTCGAGCGAAGCGCTGCTTGACCCGGCGGTCCTCGAGCGAGTGAAAAGAGATGATCGCGAGCCGTCCACCCACAGCCAGCAAGCCGGGCGCGTCCTCGAGCAGTCGGTCGAGCTCCCCGAGCTCGTTGTTGATGTGCAGGCGCAACGCCTGGAAGGTCCGCGTGGCCGGATTGATGCGCAGGCCGATCTTGCGGCGCTGCGGGGCGCTCATGGCTGCGGTGACCACTTCGACCAGCGCGGTCGTGGAGGTCGGGCGTGCGGCCACGATCGCCCTGGCGATGCGCCCGGCATCGGGCTCCTCGCCCAGCTCGCGGAGGATTCGCGCCAGCTCGTTGGTCTCGATGGTCGCGAGAAGTTCTGCGGCGCTGGTCCCCGTGGTGGGGTCCATACGCATGTCCAGTGGTGCGTCGGCCCGCCACGAGAAACCCCGGGCGCCGTCGTCGAGCTGCAACGACGACACGCCGAGGTCCGCAAGAATCGCAGCCACCTGCGTGACGCCCACCTCGGCGAGGCGGGCGTTCATCGTCGAGAAGCGACCGTCGATCATCGTCACGTTTGTGGTCATCGCGGCGGTTTCGAGGCGCTGCCACGCGAGGGCTCGTGCCGCTGGGTCACGGTCGAAAGCGAACGCCCGTGTAGGTCGGCTGGACTCGAGCAGCGCCAGCAGGTGGCCGCCGAGTCCGCACGTCGCATCGACGAGGATTGCCGGCGCGGTCGTCGCGAGTGCCGGAGCAAGCGCGCGGCAAACCTCACGCAAGAGCACGGACACGTGTTCGTATGGCGACCCCAACAGCCGCTTTGCCCTGCCAAACCCCGGAGATTCGGTCAAATTCCCGGCGATCCCCTGATCCCCCCCGATCGTGGGCCACTAACCGTTGACCTTCACCTACAGAATTCCGTAGCGTGCGCCATTCAGGCCCCCCGCCGATGATGCAGCCCGCGCGCGCCACGAATTACCGACAACTCCAAGAGGCCTCAGAACTGCTCTGGGAGAAGCTCGGCATGCTCTCGGAGCAGCAACGGGTCAACTTCGACCAGCGTTTTCTGATGTCGTGGATTTATCACGACTTTGCGCTCGAAGGCACGGTGCTCAACGTCGCGGAGATCAAGGCCGCAATCGACGACGAGATCATCAGCGCGCCGAGCCTGATTCCCGCGTACAGCCACATCGTGGCCGTCCGCGACGGGATCCGACACCTGCTCGAGACTCGCGGAAAACGTCTGGGTCTGAACCTCGATTGGCTCAAGCGACTCCATCAGTTGCTGCTGCCCGTCGACAAGAAGGATCAGGTTCAGTATCGCAAGGACAACCCGATCCACCGGATGTACTTCCACGACCTCGCGCCCGCTGACAAGATCAGCTATCGCATGCGCAAGCTCACGGATTGGTTTCGCACCGACGAGTGCAAGCGGGCCCATCCGATCGAGCTCGCGGTCGAGGTCCATCGCGAGGTCATTCGGATCTTTCCTTGGCCGGAGATCAGCGGCCGGGTCGCCCGACTCGCCATGAACAACATCCTGGCCAACGAGGGCTACTGGCCGGCAACGATCCACGCGATCGACCGCCAGCGTTACTACGACGTGTTGCGCCTCGACCAAGATCAGCTACTAGAACTCGTGTTGGAGAGCATCGAGCTCGGCATGGCCTCATCCAACAAGCTGTATCAGGGTATTGTCGACGCGTCGCGTGGCCCCTGAGCGTTGCCGTTGCCGAGCGTAGGTCCACATGGGTCCCCGCATCCCGTCCCCCTCGCGAGTCCCCCCCGACCAAGTCCGGGTGGCTGTCACAGTGCTCGCTCGCGCGAAACTCCCGACCCAGCACGGGATCTTCGAGCTGGTCTCGTTCGTGGATGCCACGGGACGTCGCCTCGACGATGTGGCGCTGGTGTTTCCCGCCGCGGGTGGCTCTGGCGACGCCGCGATGCCCGTGCGCGTGCACTCAGAGTGTCTGACGGGCGATGTGTTCGGCTCGCTGCGCTGCGATTGCGGCGAGCAGCTCCACCGTGCACTTGGTGAGATCGTGGCGCGAGGGCGCGGCGTGCTGCTGTACATGCGACAAGAGGGGCGCGGGATCGGCATCGCGAACAAGGTGGCTGCCTACGCGCTGCAAGATGCCGGCATGGACACCGTCGAGGCCAACCTGCATCTGGGATTCGACGACGATCTGCGCAGCTACGACGTGGCCGGTGCGATGCTCTTGGTGCTTGGCGTCAGCAGCATCGAGCTGTTCACGAACAATCCCCGCAAGGTCGAGGGCCTGCGCCGCGCAGGGCTCGAGGTTCTGCGCCGGGCACCTCTGGTCATGGCGGCGCGGGCCGAGAACGCCAGCTACCTCCGCACCAAACGCCTTCGCTCCGGACATCTGCTCGCCACCGAGGATTGACCTCACGATGCGTGGGCTGTTCGTCGAGGTGCTGATGACTGCTGTGGTGGTCGCAGCATGCGGCAGTCGACGGGATGCAGCGTCCGGCGAGAGCACCGGCGGTATGACCACCGGCGCGACCACCACGACCTCTAGCGGCACCGATCCTTCGATGGCGGAGACCACGTCGAGCGGCGCCGACACCTCGAGCACCGGCGAGGACGGCACCATCGACGGTGAGTGCTCCATCTGGCTACAGGACTGCGACAAGGGAGAAAAGTGCACGCCGTGGTCGGCCGAGGCCGACCTCATCCCCGACGAAGTGCGCTGCTGCCCCGAGAATGCGAACTCGGTGCAACCAGGTGACGAGTGCGTGGTCGACGGCTACCTCGGCAGCTGCGTCGACAATTGCGCGCTCGGTTCGATGTGCCTCGACTTCGACGGCGACAGCATGGGTACCTGCCAGAAGTACTGCACGGGCAGCGCGGGTCAACCGATGTGCGAAGCCGACGAAGGCTGTCTGATCTATTTCGCCGGCGTCCCGTTTTGCTTCGACCTGTGCGACCCGCTCGTGCAGGACTGCCCCGAGGGGCAGGGCTGCTATCCCGACGAAGAGGCTCCTGGTGGCACGGGTTTTCTTTGCCTACCGACGATCGGCGCGTCGCCTGCGGGTGGTTTGTGCTGGCTGCTCAGCGGTTGCGCACCAGGGCTCATCTGCGTGACACCGGACTTCATTCCGGGTTGCAACGAGAACTTCGGTTGCTGCACGCCGCTGTGTGACGTCACCGAAGCGCCGGATACTTGCCCGGCTGTCGACTCGAGCCTCGCGTGTGTATCGTGGTACATCGGCGGCCAGACCCCGCCAGACGCGGCGTACCAGACCGTCGGCGCGTGCATTATCCGGCCGTTGAGCGCGCGGCAGACCGGGGAGAACCAACGAAAGCGGCGGGGCTACAGTGTGGAGGCCCGCCGCGGTGGGCAGCCTCGGGTCGGTTCCGGTTCCTGATGTGGCGGGCGCGTGTTGGCGCTCGACAAGTGGTGACGTCACGGCGTTTGGTGACACCAAGGTGGGTTGCGTGACGATGGTCCCCACCATGATGGGGGCCGGCGGGTCTCCGTCCGGCCCTCCGAGAGCGAGGTTCCGCCCTCTTGCACTTGCGGTCATGAACGACCGCTACCAAATCGCAGATCTTGGGGACTAGGGCGGGCACCCGCTTTGGTCGTACCCACGACGCCACAACGCTTGCGGCGGTCCCCGATGGTTTAGGAGGTCCCCCCTCTCCGCGATGCACTCGCGGGCAAAGTTGGCGAACGGCCCAAGATCGAGTCCTGGGGAGTGCGTTGGTTCTGCTTCATGCGTGACCTCCTGTGCCGGGGGCCTAAGGACTGCCACTTTTGATCATAGCATCGATGTTGAGGGAGCCCAACAGGGGGTCGCAGTTTGGGTGGGCGTCACCAGGATGTGGCGTCGACGTGGCGTTGACGTGTGGGGTGAGCCTGCGGTACGGGGCATGGGTGGGCGGCAGCGACGACGGGCGGCTGGTTGGTTCTGGAATCCCCGACACGGCGTGGGTCGCGGCACATCCCGAGCGCTTTGGACTGGAGCTCGCGGGTCCGCCGCCGAGCCGGCGCGGTGATGAACAAGGCGAGGGCGGTGCGCCGGGAGCGGTCGAAGGCGCGCGTCTCGGTGGCGTCGCGGTGCATGAGATCGCGGAGGTCGCGGGCACACCGACCTACGTCTACGACGCCGAGGGCATTCGGCAGCGGCTCGCTCGTCTGCGGTCTGCGCTCGGCGCGGGCAAGGGCGGCGTCCCAGATCCTTTGATCTGCTTTGCCGTCAAGGCCAACTCCGCGCTCGCGGTGCTGCGGGTGCTCGCGCGCGAAGGGGCAGGGGCGGACATCGTCTCGGGTGGCGAGCTGCGGCGGGCGCTCGAGGCCGGCATTGCGCCGCAGCGCATCGTGTTCTCCGGCGTCGGAAAGACCGACACCGAGATCGACGCCGCGATCGCGGCGGGGATCCGCTCCATCAACATCGAGTCGGCCGAGGAGCTGCAGCGGGTGATGGCCAGAGCCACCGCCGCGGATCGCAGCGTCCCGGTGAGCCTGCGTCTCAACCCCGACGTCGACCCCGAGACGCATCCGTACCTCGCGACGGGTCTGCGGCAGTCGAAGTTCGGCGTGCCGATGGTCGCCGCAGTGGAGCTCGCCCTGCGAGCCCACCGGCATCCGAACCTGCGGCTGGTCGGCTTGGCCTGCCACATCGGCTCGCAGATCGTCGACGCCGCGCCGTATCGCGAGAGCGTGATGCACATGCGCCGCACCATCGGTTCGCTGCGCGACGCCGGCGTCACGCTGGCGCAGATCGATCTGGGTGGCGGACTGGGCGTCGCGTATCGGCCCGGGGAGCCCGAGATCGACATCGCGGCGTGGGGCCGCGCGGTGCGGGTCGAGACCGACGACCTCGGGCTGCAGCTCGTGGTCGAGCCCGGGCGTTGGCTGGTCGCGGAGTGCGGCCTGCTGCTCACGCGAGTCATTGGCCGCAAGCGCGGTGAGGGGGCCGCGTTCGTGATCGTCGATGCGGCGATGAACGACCTGTTGCGTCCAGCGCTCTACGAGGCCTATCACCCGATCGTGCCGGCACACCACGTCGATCCCGGTGCATCGCTGACGATCGTCGATGTCGTCGGACCGGTGTGCGAATCGGGCGACTTTCTCGCGCTCGGCCGTGCGATGCCTGCGGTCGAAGCCGGCGACTTGCTCATGGTGCTCGATGCTGGCGCCTACGGCATGGTCATGGCGAGCACCTATAACGCGCGCCCACTGCCGGCCGAGGTGCTCGTCGATCAGGGGCGTTGGGCCGTGACGCGCCCGCGCAAGACCACCGAACAGCTGCTCGGCGACGAAGCGTTGCCGCCTTGGCTGCGCTGAAGTTCTTTGCCGAACGCCAAGGACGGCGTCAGTCGGCCCACGCTGGACTCACGTAGAGCACGCCGGCCTTCATCACCAGCTGCGGTGATCGCATGGTCGTGATGTCCCGCAACGGGTCGCCGTCGACGACCACGAGGTCGGCGAGCATTCCCTGGGCGACGCGGCCGATGTCGGACACACCGAGCAGATCGGCGGCACTGCTGGTGCCGGCGGTGATCGCAGCGAGCGCCGCCATGCCGCCTTGAACCATCTCGACGAACTCGTCGCCGTTGGTGCCATGGTCGAAGACCCCAGCGTCGCTGCCCAGCGCGATCTTGACCCCGCTGCGTAGCGCGAGCGCAAAACTGCTGCGCATCCGCGGGGCGATCGCTCGAGCCTTCGCTGCGGACTCCGCCGACAACGTGCCGGCGGCAGCCTTCGCCTCGACGGCGCGGGCGGCCATCAGTGTGGGCACCAGGTACGTCCCGGCGCGTTTCATCAGCGCCAAGGTCTCGTTGTCGAGCACGCTGCCGTGCTCGATGCTGTGGACACCGGCCTTCACGGCGGCGCGAATCCCCGCGTTGCCGTGGGCATGGGCGGCGACTTTGCGGTCCGCCTTGGTGGCCTCTTCGACGGCGACGCGGAGCTCATCGGCCGTCATTTGAGCGTTGCCGACACCGTCGCCCTGCGAGAGCACGCCCCCGGTGGCGCACAGCTTGATCACGTCCGCGCCGTGTTTGATCTGATGGCGCACAGCTTTGCGTACCTCTTCGGCGCCGTCGGCGGTGCCGGATTCGGGTCCGCGGCGCGCGCTGAAGACCTCGGGATCGAGACCGTTGCCGTCGTCGCAGTGACCTCCCGTGATGCCGATCGCGTGGTTCGCCACCAGCATGCGTGGGCCGGTGACGTCACCGCGGGCGATGGCGTCGCGGAGCGAACGATCGGCGAACGAACCGCCGACGTTTCGCACCGTGGTGAACCCGGCCTCCAGGGTTCGCCGCGCGTTGGCGGCCCCGCGCAAGGCCAGGTCGGCGTCGCTGTTGCGCACTTGATCGGCAATGCCGGCGTCGTGGTTGGCCGGCGGCGAGAACGTCAGGTGCACATGGGCGTCGATGAAGCCCGGCAGCAAGGTCCGACCGCCGAGGTCGATGATGCGCGTCACGCCTGCATCGGCGAGGTCGCGGCCCACCGCCACGATGCGCTCACCGCGAATCAGCACGTCGATGTCCGTGCGTGGTTCCTTGCCGGTGCCGTCGATGAGCCGTGCGTTGCGCAGAAGGATCGTCGCGGTTGCGCGCGGTGCTGCCGACGGGCCCGACGCTACGCTGGGTCGCGCCGCGATCGCGACCGCCGGGGAGCCGGTCGCGGTGCTCGACGCCATCACCGGTGGCACCGCGTGGGAAGGCTGGCTGGTGCCGCACGCCATCAACCAAGCGCCAAGCGTCGTTGCGGGTCTCACCGCGGTACGATAGCCGCTCTTCAGCGGCCTGCGCGGTCGCGACGCCGAGCGATACGCCCAGCCGTCGGGCTACCCGAGAGGTGCCGTGCGAGTAGGCGGGTCGCGCCTGCTCGCATGGTCACGCCTTGCTGTGCGCTAAACCCGACGTTCTGACCTCGGCGGCAGCTGCACATGATGTTGTCCTCGCGCGAGGCGTGACGCAGGCCGAACAGGTGTCCGAGCTCATGAGCGAAGGTGGTCGAGGGGGCTTCGCGGGTCACCACGAGGTACTCGCGTCCGCGGAGGTCGGGAGCGAGTCCGCGGTAGCGCCAATGGAGCCCGCGCACGCGACGACTGCGGTGCCCCACCTCATCGAGCGCTTCGATCGCGAACACGTGCACCGTGCCGTCGCTGGGTGCATGCCCCGCAAGCGCGCGGCGACTCCGCCAGTGCGTCACCGAACCCCAGCCGGCCGGCATGCGCCTGACCGCCACCACCTCGACCTGGATACCAAAGCCCGCGAGTTCTTCGTTGGCCCGCGCAACCCACGTCTGCACCTCGCGGTTGGTGGTCCCCGACGCCTCGCGACCGGCCGCGAGGTGGAAGGTCACAGGAATCATTACAGCGGCTGCCGCCCGGGGCTGTACCCACGACGCTGTGTCTCGCCGCAGGTCGGGCACCTTGCGACCGCTGCCCGCAGACGCCGGCGTCGACGCCAACCAGACCAGCGCTCCCATGAGGAAGCCGAGCGTAGACAACACGCGCGCGGCCGAACGATGCACAGGGATCTCCAATATCGAAGTGTGTCAGGGGTACGTGCACAAGCAAGCCCGGAGATCGGACGCGTGACCGCGCTCGTGGCCCGCTTGGAGAACCGACTGAGACCTGGCTGAGATCTGGCTGAGATCTGGCTGAGACCTGGCTGAGATCTGGCTGAGATCTGGCTGAGATCAGGTTGCGGTGCGATGTTTGCGAGCGCAGCGGGGTCCGGTTACGCTCGATGCAATGCTCGAGTTGTTCAGGAATGCCGGCGGGTCGGCGGCACAAGTGGATTTTCTGCCGCAAGCCGACGCGCGCGCGTGGCTAGCCCAGGGCCTCGGCGAGCTGAGCGCACGACTCGGCGCCGGCACCGATCAACCCGCAGGCAAGCCGCGTTGGCTGACGCGACCGCCGATCGACAAGCCCCGTGATCTCGACGCGCTGTTCGAGCACATCTGCCTGGTTCAGGCCGAGGTGGGACAGCGTAGCGTCGAGTTCGCACTGGTCGAGTTGCAGGCGGGAGGGGCGGCCTCGCAGCTCCCGGGATTCGCGCCCCTGGGAAATCCCGAGGGGCAGTTGATGCACACGTTCTCCCGGGGGGACGAGCTTGCGATCGCCGTGATGCCCGCGTTGATGCGCTTGCCTGCGTTGGTCCACGCGAGTGTGGCGCGCGAGCTGGGGCGCATCGCGATCTTCCGCGCCGGTGGCCACCTCGCCGAGCCCGACGACATCGAGGCCGACTGCGAACTCGCTGCGGTGGCGCTGGGGATGGGCATCTGGATCGCCAACGGTGCCTACGTGTACGAGAACAAGTGCTGTGGTGGTGGCTGTGGGGTCGACCTGCGCTCGGTCCGCGCCGGGCTGTCGATGCCCGAGGCATGCTTTGCCCTGGCGTTGGACGGACAGCGCCGCCAGCTGGCACCCAAGCTCGCCGCGAAGCACCTCGAGAGCACCCAGAAAGCCGCGTTCAAGGCGGCCGT
>CANLQR010000232.1 GCA_947492135.1 Deltaproteobacteria bacterium
CACGCCGACCACCGCGGTCGCGTACACGTTGGTCGTCAGCTCGATCGCCAGCTTCTTGCCGATGATGGCCGTCGCCCGCCTCTTGCACCGGGGCGACGCGACCCAGCGTGTGCCGGGTCGTTGGATGCGGCGGCTTGGCCGCACGATCGGTCGCGTGGTGCCACACTGGCACTTCGAGATCGAAGGCGAGCTGCCTGTCGACATCCGCACGCGCGGGTATGTGGTGGTCGCCAACCACGAGTCGTCGCTCGATCCGGTTGCGCTGTCGTTTCTCGATTGCGACATGCGATGGATCGCCAAAGAAGAGCTGTTCCGGGTCCCCCTCGTTGGCTGGGCCATGAAGCTGTCCGGGGATATTCCGCTGCGTCGCGGGCGTGGCGATAGCGTTCGCGCGATGATGGCCGAGTGCGAGCGTGCGCTCGCCGCTGGCATCCCGGTGATGATCTTTCCCGAGGGCACTCGCTCGAAGAATGATGAGTTGTTGCCGTTCAAGCTCGGGGCTTTCGCGCTGGCGTTGCGCGCCGGCGTGCCGATCATCCCGGTCGCCATCGCCGGCACCCGGCACATGCGGCCGGCCGGCGCGATGAAGATCCAGCGGGCGCGTTCGTGCGTGAAGGTCTTGCCGCCGATCTCGGTCGAGGGCTTGACCGACGATGACGCTGGGATGCTCGCCGACAAGGCGCGCGCGGCCATCACGGCCGCGCTCCCCGACATGCGTCGGCGCTACGACGGCGAGCTGGTCTTGGGTTGACTCGCACCGGGGTCGCGGCACCAATCGTGGGGGCCGCGCCGGCCGGCTTCGCTGTGGCATACTCGCGGCGTGTCGATGCTCCGGCCGTGGCCCGAACTGCACCCTCTCGCGGCGCGCATCGCCGTTGGCGAACTCGACGGTGATGCTGCGATCGACGCCATCGTCGACGAGATCGTGCGCAGAGAACTCCCCGCGTCCGGGGCCTCGAGTGCGGTGGCCGAGGCGATCCGGGCCGAGGCGATCCGCGCTGTCGCGGGTGACCGGGTGTTGGTCGCGATGCTCCGACCGCTCGCGCCAATGCGATCGCTCGCGCCGATGCGACCGGTCGACGGCGCCCGCTCAACCGAGTCCGCGGCCATGGACCTCGCCGCACCAGCACGCCGCATGGGCCTGCCCAAGTCCAAGGTTCGCGTCGCGGCCGACACTTCGCGCGACGACGTCGAGCCGGACACCGGCGGCCTCGAACCCGCCGAGCGCGAGGCGTTCGGCTCGCAGCGCGGTGGCCGGCGTTTTCCAGCGATCGCCGGAGTTACCCTTGGTGTGCTCGCGGGCGGGCTGACGTGGTGGTTTCTGCTGCGCGAGACGCCCTGCGACTTGTTCGCCCGGCAGGTGTGTCTCGAGCTCGCCGAGCCGTGCAGCGCCGGCGAGGTCCAGAAGATTTTCAAGGCCCGTGCTGTCAGCGCCCAAGCCTGTGATGCCGCGCGCGTGGCTGGCGAACTCGCCAGCAGCACCGCCGGGCCCAGCAAGCGCAGCCGCGCCTACGAGACCGCGGTGGTCGCCGCGTTCGGCTTCGATCCGCGCACGGGCGAGGCCCCCGTCGCAGCGGCGGCGCCCGAGCTCGCGCCGCAGACCCCACTGATGCTCGCACGCAACCTGCCGAGCTTGCCCAGCTTCGTCAACGACGAGGCCTATCTTTACGTGGCCAGCGGCGAGGCGGTGCTGCGCTTGCGCTCGACCGGCGGCCAGTTCGAGACGATCGCAGCTGCACCCGGTGGTCGCGACTTGGTCGCGTCCACCGACTTTGTCTACTGGACGGCCCGTGCCGCCGACGGCACACCCACGCTGTGGGTCGACCGCAAGCGGGGCGAGTACGAGCCCACGACGCTCGCGACCGCGCCAGCAAAGCTGGGCGCTACGCGCTGCACCCAGGGCGCCTGTGCGTACGTCGACACTACCGACGGGGCGGTGTGGCTCGTGGTCCAAGATGGAACGCCGCCCAAGAAGCTCACCGGCGCGCTGTCGCCCGCGCCGACCGAACTGTGGATCGACGATCGCGAGGTTGCCTTCGCCGCTGCAGGGGGACCGACGGTGAGCCTGGCTGCGGTGGCTGTCGAGGGCGGGCCCTCGCGCGTGGTCGCTGGCGCCGAGACCCAGATCGAGAAACTCGGTGGCGATGCCGAGGCATGGTTCTGGGTGGCCGGCGGCGCGCTTCGTACGGTGCCGCGTGCGGGCGGTGACGTCACGTCGCTGGTAGCGGCGGGGGTGAGTGCGTACGCGCTGGAGCCCCTTGGGGTGGTGGTCGCCGACGCGACGGCAGGTACGCTCTCGCAGCTGACTCGCGCGGGCGGGCCAGCCAAGGTGTTGATCGCGGAGCAGACCGGGGTCGAGCAGGTTGCCGTGGATCAGTCCGCGATCTACTGGACCCGGCGCGGCGATATGTTCCGCCTGCCGAAGTGACCGACGGGAGTGACCGGCGGTTCAGCGCCGACGGCGTCGGCCACCGACGAGTGGCACCAGGCCGAGCATCCACCACGGCGCTCCGACGTCGGCGGTGCCACACGCACAGCCCGAGTCGGTGTTCGTTCCGGCGGTTCCGCTGCCGCCGTCGCTGCTGCCCTCGGCCGAGCTGCTCGCAGAGGTGTCGGCGTCTGCCGCGGTGTCGGACGCGCTTGCGCTCGAGGAGCCGGACGTGTCCGCGTCACCGGTCGTCGCGGCCTCGCCTTCGATGATCACCGTGATCGAGTGCGTCGTGATGTGGTCGGCATGATCTTCGATCTCGCCGGTGAACGTGTAGGTCCCGGCCGGCAAGCCGACGATGCTGAACTCGAGCGCGCGATCGTAGTCGGCCTGGTCGACCAAGATCTCACCGGCTTCATCCTCGATCACGAGCTTCCAGCCGTAGCCTCCGAAGTCGTCGCCGACCGCGAACCCGACGATGATCTCGTCGCCGACCTGGTACACGCTGCCGTCGGCGGGCTCGGTGAGCGTGACCTCCGGCGGCGTGACGTCGGGCACGTCGAACGGCGCAAAGATGATGCCGATCGTCAGCGCGTCGTCCTGGAGGTCGCCGATGCCACAGTGGCACTTGTTGACGCCCTGGCAGCCGTTGCCCTGGCCTTGCAGCGCAAAGGTCTGCTGACAGTTGGCGCCGAAAATCTTGTCGCCGCCACCCTCGTAGCTCATGATGCGATCGGTGCCGTAGGTGTGCTCGAGCCCATAGGTGTGGGCGACCTCTTGGCTGACGATGTTGGCTTGCGATGTTGCAGGTTCGCTGTTGGTGAACGAGTAGCAGACGTTGCGCTGGCCGAAGTCCTCGCAGTCGATCGGTGCGACACCACCCGCCGGTCCCGACGTCGTGTCGCTGTAGCTGCCGCCGACCATCGCCATCGTGTAGGGGAGCAGCTTGCGCGGTCGCGGATCGAAGACGACGCGGATACCCCACCGCGCGAAGTCCTGCGCGACCGCCTGGGCAACGGCGACGGCCTTGGGCTCGCCACCCGAGAACGCCGGATACGGATGTCCGGTGCGGGCGATGCTCGAGAAATTCTCGGCGGAGTTTTCACCGCCGGTGCTCAACGTGGCGCCGACGAAGTTGAGGTAGATCGTGCCCCGGCGGGGAAACTCACCGCCGGCTCGCGCGTCGCCCTCGTAGATCCCCGGCGGCACCTCGTCGGGAAAGGCACAACTGTCGGCGGGTGCGCCCACCGGGCGTGGGCCGTCGACGAGCGAGAGATCGCCGACCATCAGGGCGCCCGAGAGCACCTCCTCGGGCACGATCATGTCGCCGTTTTGAACCAACCCCGCGGGGAGCTCCGCGCGAAAGTCCTGTGCCGCGGCTGCGGGCGCCGGGCCGCGATGCGCGTCGAGGTCGGCAAAACGCACCGCACCCGCGCTCGGGACCTCCGTCAGGGCAGTCCGGCGGCCGTTGACCGTCCCCGCGCCGACATCGATCTCGACCGGGCCCGTGGCCGCGGTGGCGTTGGGATTCTGGACGTAGGCCGGCGCTCCGGCAGCGCCGGCCGGGACCAACAGAAGGAGGGCCAAGGTCCAGGTTGCCGCGCGCATGCGCCAACAGGATACGCACCCCAACGCCCGTTGCGGGAACCAACGGTCGCGATGCCCCTGATTCGCGACGGCGCCATGGGGCGTGGGTTGGCTCACTGTCACGCAGGCCTATCCGCAAGAGCGGAGCTTGGCATTATCCTCGCGGCCGCGCCGTGAACGCCAAGCACCCCACACCCGATTCGTTTCGGGTCAGCGACCTGTTCTTCTACCCGTGGTCGGCCGTGGTCTGGTCTGGCGGGCTGGTGTGGATGGCGTTTCTGGTGGCCGTCTCGCTGCCGGTGACGATCGTCTTGCCGTTCGAACGCTTCCAAACCTTGTGGCCGATGCCGCAGATTGGTTGGACGTTGTGGCTCACGTTCAGCCGCGTACGTGTCGTTCACGATCCGCGCTATCGACCGCGCGCTGGCGTGATGTTCATGCAGAACCACGTCAGCGTGTACGACGGCTACATCGCGTGCCACGCGATCCGTGTGCCGCTGTCGGGCCTCGAGAACGAGACCCACCTCAAGCTTCCAGGCTATGGCTGGATGATGCGCCTTGCCAACGCCGTACCCGTGGGCAAAGGGCAGGGGCGCTTCGTCAGGATCGCCGAGCAGATCCGCGAGAGGGTCTCGCGCGGCATCTCGGTGCTGACTTTCCCTGAGGGCCATCGCACCAGCGACGGCAAGGTCCAGCCTTTCAAGCGCGGCGTGTTCCAGATCGCGCGCGATGCTGGCATCCCGGTGGTCCCGCTCGCGGTGCGCGGGATGTTCGAGGTGCTGCCCAAAGGCCGATTCCTCGTTCGCCCCGGCAACGTCCAGATCTACATGGGCCCGGAGATCGCGACCGCCGGGCTGTCGGACGCCCAGCTCGATCGGCTGGCCGATCGTGTACGCACGATCATCACCGACTGGGTCGAGCACGGTCGTATGTGCGAGGGCGCAGTGTTCGAGCCCGGCCCGCGCGACGCCGACGATCCTGCGGTCGCGTGAAGCCCTGCCACAGCAGATCAGATCCGATCAGATCCGCTCGCGTTCGAGGTAGTCGAGAAAACGGTCGAGCGCCGCCTGCACGCCGGTGGTGTCCCGGCGATACGTGCGGCGAGCGTTGGCCGCGAGGCTGCCACCCAGTGCGATGCCGGCCACCACCGGGATCACTGCCGCGGGCATGGTGACCAGCGTCGCGAGCAGCGCCCCAGCCCCGCTCCAGCCCAACAGCGACGTGCCTGCCGAGCGCACGCGACTGGCGCGGCGCGGCTCGAGGTCGGCCTCGAGTCGGACCCCGACGGCGTCCGGGGTTGGTGAGATCGAGACCAGCACGCGGCGCGCGACGCCCAGCCGCAGGCGACCGCTGACATCGAAGAGCCGGCGGGCCTTGTGCAGCAACGAATCGGGATTCTCCCAGACCACCTGGGTCCCGAGGTTGCGCTCGATCCGGAACAACTCGGCGCGGAGCATCGCGTCGATCGCCGCGCTCACCTCATGCGGCGGGCCGGGCACGCTGCGCACCGCGATGACGGTGGCGCTCCCGAACAGCCGATCCCACACCGTCGGGTCCTCGCGTGGACGCTCGAGGGCTTCGGTTCGCAGCTGCACCAAGGCCTGCTGGACCGTCGACGCCGGGATGCCCAGCTCGGCGGCGAGGCGCTGTAGATCGGCGAGCGCGAGCGATTCCCCGCTTGCCGCTGCCTGCTGGTGGTGGAGATCGACCGCTCGTCGCAACACGTCGTCGGCTTCGCGCCGCGACAGCCGCTCGTCGTCAGGGCCCATGGTTCGGCCCTTGTCAGCGACGCATCATGCCGTCGATCTGCTGGCGCAGATACTCGCTGATCTCGGGCATCGGGGCGGTGCGCAGGCGCTGGAGATCGAAGGTGATCTTCACGTCGCGATCGAACTTGAACAGCGCGGTCTTCTCGACCTCGAGCTCCATCTGGAGGTTGGTGCCGAGGTACTCGACCACGACGTTGACATCGGAGATCCCGAGCTGCTGCGTCAGCTGGGCCGGGGGTTGGAACGTGCCGGTGAAGCGCTGGCCCAGTGGGGCGGGCTCGAGTTCGTTGAGTCGGTAGTCGAGGCCACCGAGCGCGTCGCGCAGGCGCTCGATGTCGATGTTGCGCATGTTGATCGGGCTGCTCGCGTCGATGTCGAACGCCCAGTCGATGTCGACGTAGCCGCGAACCTCCCAGAAGACCTCGCGGCCTGACATCGAGGTTCCCGGCGGCACGCGCAGCGAGAACGGCAGCGGCAGGACTTCGTTCTTCTTGGCCTTCCACGGGCCCTGGCGCACGAGCATGCGGTCCCAGACGTGGCCCTTGCTCGAGCCCTTGCGGTGGAACTCGACGAGCTCGACCACGATCGACGCCACGCTCTCGTCGTCCATCGCCGTGAACTCGATGAAGCCGTCGAGGGTGTCGTCGTTCTGGAAGGTGTCGCGCGGCAGCGCGATCAACAGCGCGCCGTTTTCGTTGCTGCCCTGACGCCGATAGGGGAACTCGGCGGCCTTGGGCGCGGCTCTGCCACCAACCCCGAGCGTGGTCCCGACGGCGCCCATGGATCCGGGCGCGTGGCCCGCTGGGGCGGGGGCCATGCTCGATTGCGCGGCGGCCTGCTGGGCGAGCTTGTGGGCATCGATCATCGCGCGCATCGACGACGACATCTCTCCGAAGACCGTAGCGCCACCCTGGGCCCAGCTGGCGACCAGCGCGACGTGTCCGATGAAGATCTGTTGACCCGGCTGCAGTGCGATGGGCGTGCCCGGTTGCAGCGCGGCACCGTTGATCCACGTGCCGTTGCTCGAGCCCCAGTCGCGGATCCATCCATTGCCGTTGGCGTCGAGCGAGACCTCGGCGTGGCGACGCGAAATACTCCCGTCGCCATCGACGAGGGTGCAAAAGGTGGGGTCACGCCCGATCATCACCCGAGGGTTGCGGGCGTCGAGCGTGGTGGACTGCGTTCCGAGCTTCAGCGTGAGCGTCATCGGTGGTGGGGCGGCGTCTGCCGCGGGGCTAGCATCGCACCCGGCGCGGGGGCGGCTCAAGCCGCGCGCGAAATGGCACCCATGTTTGCGGCAGGTGCGCCTGTGGCCATATTGTGCGCAGATGGGCAGGGACGACGCGGTACGGCGGATCCACGTCGGGTCGATGCAAGCGAACCCAAGCGGCCGCGTCCAGTGGGCATGCGCAGAGGCTTGGTCGTGGGCGTGATCATGAGTGTCGCTTGCAGCAGCGACCCCGGCCAAACCACGCTGGCGAGCTCCGGGAGTTCGGCGAACTCGGATGGCGCGACCGACTTCGATTCGACCGCCGGGCCCTCGGGAAGCTCGAGCAGTGGCGTCGACCCTGCCGATGCGACGACGGGCGACACCGGCGAAGGCGACGGCCCGAGTGAACCGGATCTCGGCACCGCCGAGCCCGCATTGCTGTGGCATCTCGAGTCTCCGGCCGACAGCGCGCGCACGTGGCTGGTCTCGCCCAGCGGGGAACGCATCTTCGGGCTCGGCGTCAACACGGTGATGCGCGACAAGACCTGCGACGGAATTCTCGGGTGGATCCGACGCACGACGCCGACGATCGCCGCGAACGTCGAGTGGGCGCGGCTCGCCACGGGTGCCAGCGGCGCCCAGAACAACGACGCACCGTACTGCTTCAACTCGGTGGGGGCCTTCAGCGACACCAACGACTTCGATGATCAAGGCGGCGATTCGTGGATGATCCGCGACCCTCGCGAGGGTGGCGCGGGCGCGCCGTTTGGTCAGGTGCTCAACGTCGACGCGCGCGGCGACGACCGAGCCCTGCGCGACGAGCACGGCAACGTGCTCGCGGGCGGCTTCGCCGAGGCCCGGATTGGCGACCCCTTCAACCCGGCGTTCGCCGCCGATCTACAGACCATGGTCGACGAGGTCGTCGCCGCGCGCGTGGGCAATCCACGCCTGCAGATGTGGTTTCTCGGCAACGAGATCGGCCTGTTTGATCGCGCTGGCCATGGCACCACCGGGGTTCGCGATCTGCGGCGTTGGATCTGGTCGGACTGTCCCGAGCGTTCGACCATCGACGCGCCGCAGTGCGCGCCCGATGCCTTGCTGGCCTTCGTGCGCGAACGCTACGGCGACCTCGCGACGCTCAACGCGGCGTGGGCGACGAACCACGCCGACTTCGAGGCGATTGCCAGCACCAGCAGTGGGTCGCGGCCGGTCCCCTACGCGCACGACTGCAACCAGATCTGCCGCGAGGATCTGCAGGACTTCGTGCACGATGGGCTGCTGCGCCGGTGGGTCGAGCTGACCACGGGCACGGTGCGTGCGACCGACCCTGATCACTTGATCGCAACGCCGCGGCTTGCCCTCGGCGATGCCCAGAGCCACCACTTCTGGGCACCCGCGAGTAGCCCCGAGCCCGAGGTCTGGGCCGATGCTCCCGACGTTGCGGTGCCGACCGACGGCGCGGTCACCTATTGTCCCTACGATCTGTTCGCACGCGCTGGCGAGACCGGCTTCGACCTGGTTGCAGTGAATGTCTACGAGGGCGGCGCAACGTTCTCCGAGCCGTGGTTGAGCGAGGGCTTCACCAAGCTCCACGAACGCTCCGGGCTGCCGGTTTTGGTCAGCGAGTTCAGCATCCGTGCGCGTATCGATGGCTGGTCGAATCTCGGGGGTGCGGGCGTGTTCGTGCCCAGCGCCGACGACACCGACGACCAGATCCAGCGTGGCGCCTACTACCGCCAGCAGATCGAGCAGTTCGCCGCACTCCCGTTCGTGGTGGGTGCCTCGTGGCATGCGTGGAGCGACCGCTATCTCGCCACAGACTCGGCCCATCAGATCAACATGGGCTTGATGCAGTGCGACGATCCGGCGCAGGGATTCGTGGCCGGCGCCCGGTGGTCGTCGATCGATGAGCGCATCGCCGAGACCAACTGCAACATCGAGCAGCGCCTCGCCGAACTCACCGGGCTGTGACATTTCCACCGGCCGTGGGCGAGCCGCGCGACCTGGCCAGGCGGCCCTAGTTCCGCCCGGCCCCGAACTCGAGGTTGAACACCCCCTCGTCGTGGTCGTGCCACGCAGCGTGATCAGGATTTGCGAACGATTGTCAGACCACGCTTGCGCGCGGACACGGCCAGCCTCGCGGGGATCAACCGCTCGGGACGCCGCCGCCGACCGTGCTCAATGCATAGCCAGTCATGTCGGAGTAGGTGTAGGCGCCGACCAGCCCGTTGTACGAGGTGACCTCGCCGGTCTCGGGGTCGACGCGGTGCGCCCCGTCGCCATTGACCGCCCAGACGTACCCGAAGAAATCGATACTCACGCCGTACGAGCTCGGCGTCGCCCACTGATGGACGATCTCGAAGGTCTCGCGGTTGATGCCCATGAGTCCCTCGGCCCCGAGCCACAGCAGGCCGTCGGGGTCGGCGTCTGCCATGCATCCTGCCGACCAATGGGGCAGCTCGTCACTCACTGTCCACGACTCGGTCAGCGGGTCGAATCGGGCGACTCGACTGGCGCAGTTCCACACGTAGCCGTTCACGTCGACCGTCATGCCGTACCAGTGCGAGTCGGCGATGATCGATGGACCCGGCCACACGGTCGGCTCCATGGTGTCGATGTCGACCCGCACCAGGTGATTGCCGGTCGCCCAGCCGGTCGTCCAGAAGTTGCCGTCCGAATCGACCGCGCCGCCGTAGAGCCCGAATTGATCGGGCTTGAGCCCGGGGATGTCGACGGTGTCGAGCACCACGCCAGCGTCGCCGTCGATCAGCACGACCTCGGTCTGCACCTGGCCGAAGCGCCCCGCGGTCCACAGCCGCTCGTTACTCCACGAGCACGAGGTTTGATTCCAATCGCCGGGGGCCCACGCCACGGGACGCTGGCTGTCGTAGTCGAACGGGAGGTACCAGGCGCGACACTCCTCGACGTCCCACGCCAGCGGCACACTGTTGCCGGAGGTTTGCAGTCCGCCCATGCCGTTGGACTCTGCGCAGTCCTCCTCGTTGGCCCAGATCTTCGTGATGCCACCGCTACGGTTGGCGACCGCGACGTTGCCCGAGAGACTCACCGAGGTTCGCGACGGACTGCCCAGCGCATCGGGTCGCGTCGCGAAGCGGCCGACTTCGGTCACGGTCTGGGTATCGATCTTGGAGATGGTGCCTTCGGCGCTGTTGGACGCCCAGAGGTACGAGAAGTCGGGCTCGCCGTTGCCACCACCGTTGCCCATGCCGGGCTTGCACAGATTCGGGGGCAGATCGGGGAAACCGCCGAGGTCGAAGTCGACCGGCGGCGGGCCACTGGAGTCCGCGGGTGGTTCGGTGGTCGCAGCCGAAGTCGACGGCGGGCTCGTCGAAACTGTCGCCGACTCGCTGCCTGTGCCCATGCCCTCAGTGGCCGTGGAGGTGCCGGCCTCGGATGGCCCAGAGGTGCCGAGCCCCTCTTCTCCGCTGCCGCCGCCACCGGTGCCTGCCGTCGTGCCGCCGCAGCCCCACGTCCCCGCACATGCCACAACCGCCAGTGTCGTCAGCCGCATAGATCCGTTCCCCAAAACGATCGGAGCATACCGCAGACGTCTTGACCATGCGAAATCGCGGGCCCGTCGCACAGCCATCCGCGCGGGCTAGGGCACGGGCACGGGCACGGGCAGGGGCACGGAGGAGCCAGACCCCTTAGGGGGTCAGGCTCCTAGCAACCGCTCGGTCGCCAGTCGAGCTCGGCATTGCCCGCCCCCTCGGCGCCTGGCTGCCACGCCTTGCCCTTGTACCACCACTTCTTCTCGTACTTCTCGCGCCCGGTGCTGCCGCCGTACGTACACTCGGGGTTGGAATCGTGCGGCAAGTTGTAGTCGAGGTCGAGCTCGACGATCCACGGCTCGTCGACACCCTCGACCCCGCTGCGCTGCAACGTCATGGTGTTGCGGCCCTCGTTACAGCCGGCGGTGATCTCGTCGGTGCACACGCGGTCCCACTTCCAAAAATGCAGCTGGCCGGTGGGTTGGCCGTGCTTGGTCTCGCGTGACCCGTTGAATGGATCGTGCGGTCCCATGAGGTCGCGGCTGCGCCCGAACATCGGCAGTCCCGAGTCGTAGTTGCGAATGCGGTCCATGAGCTCGCGGTCGACACCGAAGAAGAGCCGGTTGAACTCGCCTCCGCCACACTTGCCCGGTGCGCTCGCGCCACGCACCGCATAGATCTTCGTCACGCGATCCAGCACCATCAGCTGGCCTTCGTCGGGCCGCGCATCGGGCCCGTTGTCGATGAACACCCGCTTGCCCAG
>CANLQR010000233.1 GCA_947492135.1 Deltaproteobacteria bacterium
CGACTGGCCTTGGAGGTGTACGAGGCGGTGCGCGAGGCCGTGGGTACCGATCTCGCGGTCGGCTGTCGGTTTCTCTCCGAAGAGGGCATCGCCGGCGGCAGCACGCTGGGCGACGCCGTCGAGTATGGCGTCGCGTTCGCGCGCGCCGGAATGGACTTCGTGTCGCTCTCGCGCGGCGGAAAGTTCGAGGATGCCCAGCAGCCCAAGATCGGTGCCGCCGCGTATCCCTACACAGGGCCCAGCGGGCACGAGTGCATGCCCACGGTGCACTCCGATGCGCGCGGCCCGTTTGGCCGCAACGTCGCGTGCGCCCTCGCGATTCGCAGCGCGATTCGGGCGGCCGGGCTGTCGACGCCGGTGGTGGTCACTGGCGGGGTTTGCAGCTTCTCGCAGGCCGAGTCGATCCTCGCGACCAACGCGGCGGATATCGTGGGCGCGGCGCGGCAGTCGCTCGCGGATCCCGACTGGTTTCGCAAGATCGAGCTGGGCCACGGCGAGGCCGTGCGGCGCTGCAAGTTCACGAACTACTGCGAGGCGCTCGATCAGCACCACAAACAGGTGACCTGCCAGCTGTGGGACCGCGAGGTGCCCACGACCGACGCGCCCGATGTGCCGCTGGCTCGCGACGGGCGGCGGCGACTGGTCGCCCCCGCGTGGGATCCGATCGCGGATCCCCCCGCGGATTCAGCCACGCCGCCGACTACAGCTGACTGAGGCTGAAGTTCACGGCCTCGATGATCGTGTACTGCTCCGGCTTTTGCACCTTGGCATCGGCCGGTGGGGTCGCGAGTCCCTCGGAGTGCCAGCGGACGATTCCACGCTCGTCCAGCAGCACCAGCGCCGGGCTCTGCCCGAGGTTCTCCATCACCGTGTACGCGTTCTCCAACCCGAGCTCGCGAGCTTCGTTGTACTCGGTCTTGTTGGGGCGGCGGTAGGTCGGAATCGGCGGGAGCTTCTGGCCGGCGTCATCCTTGACCGACCACTTGTCCGCGAACGCACGCAGATCGCTGTCGTTCATCGGCTGCTTGCGGGCCGTGGGGAACGATACGTGCGCGTACATGATCTCCACGCCCTTGGCGCTGAGATCGGCCTGGGCCTTCTGCAGGACCTGCATGAAAGCGACCGCGTTGGCCTCCTCGATGCGGTCTCCCCAGTCCCAGTAGATCATCAAGCGCTTCTTGCCCTGGAGCTGACGGCCATCGAGGATGCCGCCGTTGATGCTCACGATCTGGACCATCGGACTGGCGTGACCAAACATGCGGCGTCGGGCCCACTCGGGCGCGGCGTCGAGTTCTTTCGCGCCGACGGTCCAAAAAGGTGGCACGTCCTTGAGCGGCGGCAGGTTGCTCTTGGGCGTGGCGGTGATCTCGACCGACTTGGGCGCCATGCTGCCTGCAGCGAGCAGATCGAGCTTGTGGGGCTTGCCGTCGGCGATGCTCGCGGCGTCGAACTCCTTGCCGGTGTTCACGGCCTTGCCGTCGATCTTCTGCAGCAGGTCGCCTTTTTGGACCTGATCGCAGCCCTTGTCGCAGCCGAGGTTGTAGGAGATGTAAACCCCGCCGGCCTTGAGGTCTTTGTGCCCGGGGATCTTGAAACCGCCGCTCGACGGCTCACAGGACACCACCAGACCGAGGGCGGAAACGAGGGCGGAAACGAGGGCGGCAGTGGCAAACGAGCGCGACATGAAACTTCGCTCCTGAGAAGAGGCGCGGTCTTGGCGACCGAGCATGGTCGGACAATAGGACGCCCGGCCGCGGCCAGTCAACGCGCCGGGGAGCGGCCGATTTCACCGCCCCGCAACCCCACGCAAAGGATGGGTGGCCGGGGCCCGCAAAGCGGTGGCCCAAGGCAATACCGGCGCTGGGGGTCGAGCCGGCCAGGCTCCCACGCTCAAACGCGGGCGCGGAGCATCAGCCCGAAGGTCCAGAACTGGGGCAGCTGGCCGCGCAGCGAGGTGTTCTGCATGCGCGCGGCCTCGTCCAGAATCCGCAGCGGGACCGTGATCGACTGGCCGCCCTGGTCGAGGTTGGCGAGCGCGTACCACGTCCACAGGTAGTCGAACTGCAGCCCAACCGCGACGTGTTCGTGGACGTGCACGCCGAAGCCCGCCTCGATCGGTACCGCGAGCCCGTGAAAATCGATCCGCGCGTCGCCAGCGGCGGTGCTGTAGCGCGCGCGGAACAGGTTGTATTGAACACCCGAGCCGACGTAGGCGGCGAACCGACCGCGCGGGATGAAGTGGACCCGCAGCAGCGGTCCTGCTTGGGCGGTGCGGAGCTTGCTGTCGGTCACGCTCAGTGCGGTCAGATCGACGGGGAGCGCTTGGCCACCGAGCACGCCCAGTGCTTGCTGCAGCAGCGCGGCGTCGAGGCCATACAACGCGAGCACGTTGGTGCCGGTGGCAATGTCCGAACCCAACGAGCCCCAGCCGCCCGCGAGGCCGAAGTCGACGAAGCCGCGGATGTTGCCGCCGAGGAAACCGTCGAGGCGGAAGCCCGGCCGCACGTTGTGTCCCGAGCACAGGCCGCGAACACAGCCGACCGTGCCCACCCGGAGGTCGGTGATGAAACCATCATGCGAGAACTTGCGCGGCGGCTTGGTCGCGGTGCGGCGCAGGCCGATCTCCGACGAGCCCGTGGCGCGCGGTGCTGGCAGCGAGCTCGGGGCGGTTGCCGCGCGGGCGGGGGCTGCGGCGAGCGGCGTGGGCTGGGGCGGCTCGGTGATCTCGTCGCCCGCGGGAGCGGCGGCTGTCGCGGGCAACGCTGCGCGCGGCGCCGCGGCGGGGCCCGACATCGCCGAGGCCATGGCGCGAGGGCGTTGGATCGGCGTAGCGGTCGCGTCCGCGGCCGACGCCTCGGATGCCAGGGCCAAGGCCGTCAGCACCACTACGAATCGCCCAAACCAGCCGATCAATTTCATCGCTACAGACGTACGCCACCGCCCTGCTGATCCCTTGCCCCAATCGCCTCGAACATTACGACGCCTCGCCAACTTCGTGACCGAATCTAGCTTCTCGATGCAATCTGGCCATGGACGACGTGGGGTCCGTCCGTGAACCTCCCCAGAACTGTTGATGGTCCGATGCGGTCCGGCCCATCGCAGCCCACTGGAAACTCGCGAAGTCGGGTTGTGGATCGACGCCTGGGCAAAGTTGAGGCAGCGTAGGTGGACCAAGATGGCGAAGGTTCGATGCACAGCCTTGCTCGGCGCGTGGCTCGCCGCATGCAGCGGCAACCCCGTGGAAGCGGTGGAGAGTTCAGCCGCGGATTCGTCCGCGGGCAGTGCGCCGACGAGCGCCGCAACCGACGACGGCAGTGACGCATCGGGCACCAGCGAGACCACCGGCGCCAGCGACATGGTGTGCGGCGACGGCGTCAAAGAGGGCACCGAAGAGTGCGACTTCGGCCCGCTCAACGGGACCGAACAGTGTCGGGACAACTGCGTCCTCAACGTCTGCGGCGACAGCTATGAAGGCCCCGGCGAGCTGTGTGACGACGGCAACCTCGTGCCCGGCGACGGCTGCAGCCCCAGCTGCGGGCCCGACACCTGTGGGAACGGCACCGTCGAGGGGCGCGAGGAGTGCGACGATGGCAACCGCGATCCGAACGACGAGTGCACGCTGGCGTGCACCGATCCGGTGTGTGGCGATGGCATCGTCAATCCCAACGAGGAATGCGACGGCGCCACCGATGTGGAGTGCTCGAGCTTCGGGTTGATGTTCGACAGCGGGACGCTGTCATGCACGATCACGTGCGGTTTCGATACCAGTGGGTGCGGGATGTGTGGCGATGGCGTCATCGGCGGCACCGAGGTGTGCGATGGCGCGGCGCTCGAAGAGACCTGTGTGACCCTCGACTATGACAGCGGTGCGTTGGCGTGTAGCAACACCTGCACCCACGACATCGGCGGCTGCGGCCTGTGTGGCAATGCGGTGATCGACGGCACCGAGGTGTGCGATGGTCTCGCGCTTGGTGCCGGAAGCTGCGCTCCCGATGCGGGCGCCGTCAGCTGCGCCCCGAACTGCACGCTGGATCTGACGGGCTGTACACCCTGCGGCAACGGGGTCATCGATGCGCCCGAGCAATGCGACGGCAATGCGCTTCCGGGCGGCGGGTGTTTTTCGCAGGGCTACGACCAGGGCACGCTGGTGTGCGCCGAAGGCTGCACCCTCGATCCGAGTGGGTGCTGCAATGAGGGGCTGGACGACCCCTGCGTGAACAATGATGACTGCTGCGGCGCGCTCGACTGCGACGCTGGTGCGCAGCAGTGCTGCACCACGGTCATCGGGATTGCCTGCGGGGATTCCGACGACTGCTGTGGGGCGCTGGATTGCGAGATGGGCCCTGGCGTCTGCTGCACCTCGATCGTTGGGGTCGCATGCACGAACAACGACGACGACCAGTGTTGCGGCGCGCTCGAGTGCGACAACCAGGGGGCGCGATGCTGTCAACCCAGTGGCGGCCCGTGCGGGGTGTCGAACAGTGCGTGTTGCTCGAACAGCTGCGTCAACGGTAGCTGCGTGGGCGGCGACGCGTAGGAACCTGACCCTGTGACGGTCAGGCTTCTAGCAGCCCCCGAATTAGACCGGCTCGAGCTCGAGGATCGGCGCGCCGATCTCGACGTCGGCCTCGTCGCGAATCAGCACGGCGACGACGCGGGCGCGCTCGGGCAGCCCAGGTCCACCGTACGTGAGTCGGTTGAACGTCTTCATGACCTCGAGCAGCGCGACACTCTGGCCGGTGGTGATCTCGTCGCCGGGGCGCACGAAGTCGGGGCGATCGGGGCCGGGCCGCGCGTAGTACCGGCCCGACAGCGGCGAGCGGAACACCAGCTTGCCGAGGTCGCGCGAGCTGGTGGTGTCTGCCGGACCTGCGCCGGCCTCGGCGAGCGACGCCGGCAGCAGCGTGACCAGGGCGTCGCCGTGGCCGACCGCACGCTCGCCGAGCCGCAGCGGTGTGGGCTCGACGCTGCCGCGCGTGCCTGCAGGGGCGACCAGCACATGCAGGACGCCGAGCACGTCGAGCTCGCCCACGATCGAACCTTCGACCATCAACGTGCCGGCAAGTGGCAGTCCCCTCACCAGGCCCACACCCGGCGACAACAGCTGCTGGTCGGCGCCCTCGTGGCGCAAGCCTGCTGTCATCCGCGCTCGAGTCGTGCGTCCGTCGCTTGGCGTGGTCATGTCAGCGCAACCCCTCGGACACGATGGCCAGGTCGTGCATCGACCAGATCCGGCTGTTCTTCACCCGACGGTAGCCGATCGACTGATAGCTCGCCTCGACCAGCATCTTCAGGTAGTCGCGCAGCTCGCCGAGCTCGACGATCTCGTCGGTGTCCATCTGCCGCGCGGCGACCCACGGATCCATGTCGCCTTCGATGCGGGCTTCGACTGCGCGCATCCCCTCTTCGATCTTGCGGCGCTCTTCGGGGTCGGTCGCGGTGATCTGGAAGTCGTCGTCGAGCTTGGTGTTGTAGGTCGCGATCGCCAGGGTCCGGCCTTCCATCACGCTCAGGCGCGAGATCGTGGTCGAAAGCTGCACGACCGGATCGTAGGGCATGCCCGCCATCGCGTAGTAGCCCGCACCCGAGGCCTTGCGCAGCAACACGGTGAACATCGGCACCGCGTTGGTCGAGTTGGTGTAGATGAGGTTGCTGCCGTACGACAGCAGGCCTTGCCGCTCGGCCTCGTGGCCGATGTCGAAGCCCGAGATGTCTTGCAGCCACACCAGTGGGATGCCGTCGTCATTGCAGGCCCGCGAGAACGCGGAGATCTTGGCGATGCCCGCGCGGTAGAGGATCGCCGCAGGCCGCCGCGCGCCGGGTCGCGCCGGATCGCCGACCAGACCCTGGCGGTTGATCACAAAGCCGGTCCACAGCCCGCCGACCCGACCGATGCCGCACATCATCTCCTCGCCGACCGACGGCATGACTTCCCAGAGCAGCGACTGATCGACCAGGCGCGCGAGCACCTCGGTGGCGTCGTAGGCCTCGCGGTGATCGACCGGCAGGATCCCCGCAAGCTCGGCGGTGCCTTGCAGTGGATCGACCGGGCCCATGTCGCCGCGGTAGTACGCGACCGCCGAAGTGGGCAATCGAGCGACGTCGGCGCGCAGGGCCGCGATGAGCGTGTCGTCGTCGGGGACGCGCACGTCGGCACAGCGGCTCTGGTGGACGTGGACCTCGGGCCCACCGATGTCGAGGCTGGTGATCTTCTGGCTCTTGGCGCCCTTGATCAGCGCGGCGCCGGCGATGACCATGTAGGCCTGCTCGGTCATGTACACGCGATCGCTGATGATCGGCATGTAGCCACCGCCCGCGATGCAGTCGCCGAACACCCCGGCGAGCTGGGGCACGCCCGCCGCCGACAGCAGGCTGTTCATCTTGAAGATCTGCCCGGCACCCGTGCCGCCGGGGAACGACCGCGACTGCTCGGGCAAGAACAACCCGCTGCAGTCGACCAGGTACACCGTCGGTAGTCGCAGTCGCAGCGCCATCATCTGCGCGCGCTCGATCTTCTCCGGGGTCTTGGGCCACCACGAGCCCGAGGCCACGGTGTTGTCGTTGGCGATGACCATGCACCAGCGACCGTGGATCTGCGCGAACGCAGTGACCACACCGGCGCCGGGACACTTTTGTTTGTCCTCGCCGAACTCCAGGCCGTAGTTGACGAAGGTGCCGACCTCGAAGGGGCGGGTGCCCGGATCCATCAGGGCGACGAGTCGCTCCCGTGCGGTCAGCTTGCCCTTTTGATGGACGCGGGCGACGTACTTCTCGCCCCAGCCCGCCGCAACTTCGGCCCGCCGGGCGCGCAGCGTGCTCTCGCGCGCAGCGACAGCCTCCTTGTTCGCGGCGAACGTCGCGTCGTCGAGGAAGCTCTTGCGTGGGCGCCCGATCGGCGCCACCGGTACATGGACCATCTAGAGGTTGCCTTTCGCGCCCGCAAAGCCGGGAATGGTGCGGGTGTCGTAGCGATGTTCGCGGAACGCGGCCGATGCGAGGATCTGTTGGTGCATCGCGACGGTCGTGGGCACCCCCTCGCAGTGCAGCTGGCCGAGGGCTTCGAGCATCCGATCCGCGGCCGCGTCGCGATCGGCGGCGAACGTGATGACCTTGCACAGCAAGCTGTCGTAGTGCGGGGGCACCACGTAGCCAGCCTCGACGTGGGTGTCGACGCGAATGCCCGGGCCGCTGGGGACCTCCCAGCGGGTGATGCAGCCCGGCGCGGGGCGGAAGTTGTCGGCGGGATCCTCGGCGTTGATCCGGCACTCGATCGCGTGCCCACGCAGCTCGACCTGGTCCTGACGAAACGACAGTCGGTTGCCGGCGGCGACGCGGATCTGCTCGTGGACCAGATCGATCCCCGAGCGAACCTCGCTGACGCAGTGCTCGACCTGCAAGCGCGTGTTCATCTCCATGAAGCGAAGCACCGCGGGGCCTGGCGAGGAGGTATCGAGCAGGAACTCCATCGTGCCGGCCCCGACGTAGCCGATGCTGCGCGCGGCCTTCACCGCCGCGGCGAGGTTCTCGGCGCGGACCGACGGGTCGAGCATCGGCGAGGGTGATTCCTCGAGGAGCTTCTGGTGATTGCGTTGCACGGTGCAGTCGCGCTCGCCGAGGTGACAGACGTTGCCCCAGCGGTCCGCGATGATCTGGATCTCGATGTGGCGGCCGCCCTCGAGCAGCCGCTCCATGTACACGCGCTCGTCACCGAAGGCCGCGCGGGCTTCGGCCTGGGCGTCGGCGTAGGCCGGCGCGACCTCGTCGAGGCTGCGGGCGATTCGCATGCCGCGACCACCACCGCCGCTGTTGGCCTTGAGCAACACCGGGAATCCGATGCGCTCGGCGACGGCGCGCGCCTCGTCGGCATCGCGTAGCACCCCGTCGCTGCCGGGGATCAGCTGGAGTCCCGCGGCCGCCATCGCCCGCTTGGCGGGGATCTTGCGGCCCATCTGATGCATCACATGCGCCGGCGGTCCGATGAACGTCACGCCGTGCTGCTCACACAGGCCCGCGAGCAGCGGGTTCTCCGACAAGAAACCCCAGCCCGGGTGAAGCGCGGTGCACCCCGACTGACGAGCGGCCTGAACCACCCGCGCCACGTCGAGATAGCTCTGGGTCGCGCGAGCCGGACCCAGACACACCGACTCACGGTGTCGCACCCAGGGCGCGTCGCGGTCGGCCTCGGAGACGCCGAACACCGGCGTGATGCCAAGCTGGTCGCACGCGACGGCGACGCGAACGGCGACCTCGCCGCGATTGGCCACGAACAGGCGGTGGAAGCTTCGCGGCGTGGGCATCCGTACTTGGCCGGACGCTAGCACGATCATCGCGCGCGGTGGACTCCCAGGCGAGCGCTGGGATAGGCTGAGATGATGCGGGGCACCATGGCTTTATCATCGCGCGGTTGGCTACGGCTGGGATGTGTGACCGCCCTGATGGGGGCCGCGTGCAGTGACGACGGCGTGCCGGCCAGCGGTTCGGCGTCCGCGACCGGCACCGACGACAGCCTGTCGAGCGATGCGACGATCGACGAGACGAGCGCAGATACGACGCCCGGCTCGGCCACGCAGACCGGCACTGGTACCAGCCAGACCACCGCCGCCACCACGACGGACCCGAGCGGTCCGGGCGACACCGGCACGACCGCGGTCGACACGTCGAGCAGCGATCCCACGGGCAGCAGCGATCCCACGGGCAGCAGCGACGCCACCGGCAGCGGTTCGGGTGATTCGGGTGATTCCAGTGCCAGTGCCAGCGAGAGCAGCAGTGGCGGCGGGACCGATACCGGTGCGGTCGAGGACTGCACCTGCGCCCCCGGCACCGACGTGATCTACGTGCTGTCCGACAACGCCGAGCTGTGGAGCTTCGATCCGGTCACCTACGACTTCGCGTTCGTCGGCGCGTTCCAGTGTGCGAACGAGTTCGGCACCTTTTCGATGGGCGTCGACCGCAAAGGCATCGCCTGGGTCATGTTCCAGAGCGCCGATCTGTACACGATCGACGTCAACAACCCCGCGATGTGCGTCGACCCCGGCTACAACCCCAACCAGATGGGCTTCGGGTTGTTCGGCATGGCGTTCGTGTCCGAGAGCGTGGAAAACCCCTGCGATCGGCTGTACGGCAACACCTACAGCGGCGGGCTGGGTTTCCAGGAGGGTCCCAACTTTGGCACCTTGGGCTCGCTCGATCCCGCGAGTTTGCTCATCGACCCGATCGGCAGCACCGACTACGACGGCGCCGAGCTCACGGGCACCGGCGACGGGCGGTTGTTCGGCTTTGCAGGGGTCAACCCCGCCAAGCTCGTCGAGTTCGACAAGACCGATGCCACCGTCCTCGACATCTTGCCGCTCGGCGCTCTCGAGCTGACCAACGCGTTCGCGTTCGGGTTCTTCGGCGGTGACTTCTACATGTTCACCGAGAACAACACCGGACTGGCATCACAGGTCACCCACCTCGACTACGATGACAGCGACATGAGCGGCATGCAGGAGCTCGAGGTCGTCGTCGACGCGGCGCCGATCCGAATTGTCGGTGCGGGTGTCTCCACATGCGTGCCGGTGATCGATCCGCAGTGAGCCCCGGCGGCGAACGGGTGATGAGCGGGGCGCGCAAGGAGCATCGGGGGTTCGTCGGCCGCCCGTCGCTCTGGAGGCTGGTGATCGCGGTGGGCTGGACCGTGGCGGTCCTTGTGATGTTGTGGTCGCCACCGCCGCCACCGCCACCGGTGATCATCCCGCACTTCGACAAGTACATGCACTTCGCGCTGTTCCTCGGGATCGGCTTGGCCTGGTGGTTTGCGCGCCTGCGCGGGGTCTGGATCGTGGGTGCGGGGATCGTTCTGGGGGTCGTCACCGAGGTTGTTCAGGGGTCATTGCCGTGGCCGCGGACGCCCGACGCGTGGGACGTCGTCGCCGATGCCGGCGGCTTGTTGGTCGCGCTGGGCGTTGGCGCGGCGATCGGGCGCGTCGCCCGAGTCGTTGCGCGGGCCCCTTGATCCCGGGCGCGTAGCAAGCTAGCTTCCCGCGTCCGCGAGACGACAACGCGGGAACGCTTCGAGGAACGCTTCGAGGAACGGTGGCCGAGTGGCTGAAGGCACAGGTTTGCTAAACCTGCGTAGGGGCTTAAACCTCTACCGAGGGTTCGAATCCCTCCCGTTCCGCTAGGGCGTGCCCATCAGGGCACGCCGCCTGTGGTGTCCGAGCCCATGTCCGAGCCCGCCCCCGACGACCGCTGGCGCCCTGCTCTGACGGAGCTCGCGTTGGTGGTGACCGGCATGGTGCTCGGTGTCGTGGTGCTGTTCGTGCTCCGCACCGTGGGTTTGTGGCCGAGCACCACGCGTGGCTTGGGGCTGGTCAGCGGCCCGGTGATCACTGGCATCGCGGCGGCGTTCTACTTCTTTGCGCAGTCGCGGCTGGATCCCGTGGGCCCGGAGCGCAACGCTGTGCTGCGCAAGGTCGGGTTCGGGCGCACGGCCGTGGTGACGCTCGTGGCGATCGTCGTGGCGCTGGTGGGGAGCCTGGCGTTGGGTGCCGTGCTGGAGCTGCTCGGTGCGCCTGCGACCGAGCAAGAGGGGATCCTCGAGATCGTGGCAGCGTGGCGCGATGGCAGCGATCGCAGCTCGATGATCATTCTGGGCGTCAGCGCGGTCGTGCTCGCGCCGCTTGCGGAGGAGTGCTTGTTCCGCGGGTTGTTGTTCGCGAGGTTGCGACGGTACTGTGGGCGGCCGCTGGCCTTTGTCGTGAGCGCGGTGGGGTTCGCCGCGATCCATGCGAACCCCGCTGGGTTGCTGATCTACGCGTGGCTGGGGGTGGTGTTCGCGTTCGCGATGGAGCGCACCGGGCGGGTGGGCTCGGCGGTGGTCGTGCACATGGGGAACAACGCGTTTGCGTTCACGGCGCTGTGGTTGGGCGCGGGGGAGTGAGGTGTGGGGACGAGGCCAGGACGAGGCCAGGACGAGGCCAGGACAAAGCAAGTTGGTCGGTAGGCGGCTGTGAGGGCTCGGGGCTTCGCCCCTTGCGGGTGGGTGCGGGCTCTGCTAGTTTTCGCGCCGCTTCGGGTTCGCACGAGGCTCCACGCATCCGTAGCTCAGTTGGATAGAGCGTCGGTCTACGGAACCGAAAGTCGGAGGTTCGAATCCTTCCGGATGCGCTGGGATAGGGGGGGTAGGCGGGCTGGACACGTTTTCGCGTGCGGGCCGCGGGCAACCCACGGGCAACTCGGTGGCGGCCGGTGGGCGCAGGCGCA
>CANLQR010000234.1 GCA_947492135.1 Deltaproteobacteria bacterium
AAGCGGGTGGCCGCCGCGATGCGAGCAGGCGGCCGCGCCGGTGACTTCCTGCGCAAGGTCTACCTGCCGCTGTTCAACTACGCGGCGAACCGTCTGGGTTCGATCTGCGACGATCCGCAGCCGATCGATGACGCGATGTGCTGGGGCTATGGCTGGAAGGTCGGGCCCTTCGCCCTGTGGGACATGGTTGGTGTCGAGTGGTCGCTGGGTCAGATGCGCGAGCTCGGCATGACTCCGGCGAGCGCTGCGTTGGCGTTGGTCGAGGCGGGCGGCACCACTGCGACCTGGTACGCCGGTACGCCCGCGGCGGCGACCGTGTTCGAACCCCAAAGCCGGACCCACCGTGCCGTCGCACCGCGCCGCAGTGTCCTGGCACTCGCGGAGCGCCGCGCGGCGGGGGCCGAGATCCACGCCAACAAGACCGCCGCGTTGATCGACGTCGGTGACGGCGTCGCGGTGCTCGAGTTCCGCTCGAAGATGAACACGCTCGATGAGGGCGTCGTGACCATGCTGCGCGAGGCTGTGCCACTGCTCGAGCGCACCGGGGGGTTTCGCGGGCTGGTGATCGGCAGCCAAGACGACAACTTCTCGGCCGGTGCCGACGCGCGACAGATCCTCGCGCTCGCCACCGCGGGCAAGTGGGACGAGCTCGCCACCGCGGTGCGCACGTTCCAGGACACGTTGATGGACCTGCGCCACTCGCCGATCCCGGTGGTCGCCGCGCCCTATGGCATGACGCTGGGCGGCGGGGCCGAGTGCACGTTGTCGTGCGCCGCAGTGGTCGCCCACGCCGAGCTGTACATGGGTCTGGTCGAGGCCGGAATCGGCGTCGTGCCGGCCGGAGGCGGCCTCAAGGAAATCGCCCGACGGGCGTCGGCCTGGGCGGGCCAGGTCGCCGACGGCGATCCCTACCCGATGGTCCGCCGCGGGTTCGAGAACGCCGCGCAGGGCAAGGTCAGCACCAGCGCGCACGAGGCCCGGCAGATGGGCTTTCTGGGCGCTTCGGATCGGATCGTGTTCCACCGCATGCAGGTGATCGCCCAGGCCAAACGCCAGGCACTCGCGCTCGCCGACGGCGGCTACGAAGCCCCCGATCGCAACGAGCCGATCACCGTGGTCGGCGCGGGTCGAGGCGCGAGTTTTCTGCTCGGCGCGGCCTTGTTCCACTGGGGCGGCTTCGCGTCCGCCCACGACAAGCTGGTGGTCGAAAAGATCGGCCATGTGCTCTCGGGCGGCATGTGCCTGCCCGGCACCAAGCTCGTCGCGCAGGACCTCTTGGATCTCGAACGCGAAGCCTTCGTGAGTCTGTGCGGCGAGGAAAAAACCCGCGCACGGATCGAACACACCCTGAAGACCGGCAAGCCGCTGAGGAACTAAACGCCATGACCGCACTCCACGAACCCGTCATTGTGGCCGCGCGGCGCAGCGCCGTCGGCCGGGCCCTCAAGGGCAGCCTCGCCGATACGCGGCCCGACGACTTCGCCGCCGAGGTCATCCGCAGCACGCTCGCGGGGCTCCCTTCCCTGCCCGCCGATCTCATCGACGACGTCGTGCTCGGCTGCGCGATGCCCGAGGCCGAGCAAGGCCTCAACGTCGCCCGCCCGATCGCGCTGCATGCCGGTCTGCCCGACTCGGTGTCGGCGATGACGGTCAATCGCTTCTGCGCCTCTGGCCTGCAGGCGGTCGCCATCATCGCCGAGCGCATCATGTGTGGCGCCATCGACTGCGGCCTCGCCGGCGGGGTCGAGTCCATGAGCATGGTGCCGATGGGCGGCAACAAGGCCATGCTCAACCCGACGATCGTGCGCACGCGCCCCGAGGTCTACATCTCGATGGGCCTCACCGCAGAGAACGTCGCTCGCCAGTTCGAAATTTCACGCGCCGATCAGGACGCATTCGCGTTGCAGTCGCACCAGCGCGCGGTGGCGGCCCAAGCTGCGGGCCGCTTCGCCGACGAAATCGTCGCGGTCACCACTGCGAGCGGCATGCGCTTCGTTGTCGACGAGTGCCCGCGCGCAGACACCACCGCAGAGGCACTCGGTGCGCTGCGCCCGGTGTTTCACGCCAAGGGCAGCGTCACCGCCGGTAACAGCTCGCCCATCAACGACGGAGCAGCCGCAGTGGTGATGACCAGCGCTGCGCTCGCCGGCCGACTCGGCCTGCGTCCTCGCGCACGGTTCGTCGGCTTCGCGACCGCAGGCGTCGCGCCCGAGATCATGGGCATCGGTCCCATCGCCGCCATCCCCAAGTTGCTCGCGCGGACCGGAGTGAAGCTCGAGGACATCGACGTGATCGAGCTCAACGAGGCCTTCGCCGCTCAGGCACTCGCCGTGGTGCGCAAGCTGGGCCTCGACCCCATGAAGGTCAATCCCAACGGAGGCGCCATTGCGCTCGGCCATCCGCTCGGGTGCACCGGCGCCAAGCTGATCGCCACGGCACTCGCCGAGCTCGAGCGCCGCGGTGGTCGCTACGCACTGGTGTCGATGTGCATCGGCGGCGGGATGGGCGCAGCGGGCCTCATCGAACGAATGTGAGAATCTACGCAATTTAGAGTGCTTTAATTACTTCTGGAAAAGCGCGCCACTGGGGGCATCTTACCCCCTGGTGCGCGGCCGATTGGCCGCGTCCCCAGTGGCATGCACAGCACCGTCTCCCAGACCCGAGCCGATGTCGTCGAGGTCGGCGTGCCGATGGCGATCCTCGACGATCTGTCGCTGCCGCTCCCCGCGGCCGAGCTCCCGCGCGACGACGCACCGGACGTCGGGAGCCGCGTGGGCCACTACCTGATCGAGCAACGGATCGGTGAGGGCGGGATGGGCATCGTCTACCGCGCGTTCGATCCCGAGGTCGGGCGCAGCGTGGCGCTGAAGTTCGCTCGGGCGCGCCGCGGGACGATCGACGCCAAGGTTTGGTCGCGGCTTCGTCGCGAAGCCCAGGCGCTCGGACGGATCCGCCACCCCGGCGTGGTCGGGCTCTACGAGCTGGGCCACGGCGCGAAAGGAGCATTCCTGGCGCTCGAGCTCGTCGAGGGCGTGCACCTGCGACGGTGGCTGCACGAGCGACCTCGGTCGGTGCACGAGATCGTTGCGGTGATCGAGCGGACCGCGACCGCACTCATCGCTGTACACCGCGCAAACCTGCTCCACCGCGACATCAAGCCCTCCAACATCCTGGTCGACACTCAGGCGAACGTCGTGCTGGTCGACTTTGGTCTCGCGCTCGGCTTTGCCGAGCTCGAGACCCTGAGCAGCAAGTCGAACTCCGCCGAGCACACCTGCCGCACCCGGTTGACGCGCAGCAACATGGTGGTCGGAACGACGCTCTACATGTCGCCCGAGCAGTTGTTCGGTCGTGATCTCGATGTCCGCAGCGACGTGTTCTCGCTGGCGGTCACGGCCTATGAGGCGCTGTACGGACAGCGGCCTTTCCTTGCGACGACGGCGTATGCGTTGGCCGTGGCGTTCGAGGCCGGCGAACGCCCCTCGCCTCCCGCGGGTCAGGTGCCGCGCGCAATCCGGGCCGCGCTGCTCGACGCGCTCGAGATCGATCCCGCCAAGCGCACGCCCTCGGTGGCGGAGTTCCTGTGCGCGTTGCGACCTGAGCACGGCAGGACGCCCGGCCTGATCGCCGCCCTCGCGACCAGCGCACTGCTCGGCGCAGGGACGGCCGGTGCCCTGTTGTGGCCGTCGGAGCCGGGGTTCGAGCCAGCGGCCGAAACTACCGAAGCCGCCACTACGCCCGCTTCGCCCGGCCCAAGACGACAATAGTCCCACGGAGCGTCCACGAAAAATGGTGGGTGGTGTCGGGCACGGAACCCGGGCGACAAGGCCATGGCTCCCGATGACACCGCTGTCCGTGGTGCTTGCCGATGCTCGAAGAGATCCCATCCCTCACGCCCGCCGAGCGCACACTGCTCCACCGATTCCGTGTGGAGCAGAGTCCCGATCTGGCTGTTGCTGCGCGGGTGATGCGGGGCGTGAGTGCGCGCTTGAGCGAGGTCGAGGTCGAGGTCGAGGTCGAGGTCGAGGTCGAGGCGCCGATCGAGAGACCTTGGTGGTTGTGGCTGCGGGCCGGCGGCTTGAGCGTCGCGATTGCAGCCTCCGCGCTGTTGGTGCTCGGCGGCACGACCCGCGTGATGTCGCGTCTCTCGACGCCCGCGCCGAGCGAAGCGATCGACGCGAGCGTGCCGGGGCGCTCGCACGAGACGGCTGCGCCGGCGGCGACGACGGTCCCCGCGGTGCCCCTGATCAACCCGGTGAGTCCGCCGAGCAACTCCGCCGAGCTCCCCGTGGTGCGTGCGACCGATCGCAGCGACAGCGCTCCGGTGATCTCGAGCGATGCCGCTGGCCGTCGCTCGCCACCGCGGGTCACCCCGCGCGGCACCTCGCCACGCGACGCGAGCCCCAAGCCTGTCGACAGCGCCGCTGAGATCGCGCTGTTCCAGTCCATCCAGGTCGAGCGCGATCCCAAGCAGCGGCTCGCGTCGATCCAGCAGTACCGCCGCGACTACGCCCGCGGGCAATTCGTGCAAGAGGTCGCCGTGCACGAGATCAAGGCGCTGTGCCAGCTGGGTCGCACGACCGAGGCGAGCGAGCGCGGTGTGGCCTTCGGACGCGCGTTCGGTGACTCGGCGTACTCGGCGATCGCACGACGCGGTTGCGCGGAGGCCAAGCCGTGAAGCCAGCGCTCGGCCTGGGGTTGGCGAGCTTGCTCGCCGCGTGCGGTCCCACCCATGCCGACTGTGGCGACGCGACTTGCTTTGGTGACGACGGCCCTTGCCTCGGCGAGGTCCGCTCCTACGAGACCGAGCTCTCGCCCTCGCACTTCGTCGCGGGAGACTTCGACGGTGACACCGCGATCGACGTGTTGGCGGTCGGTGCCGCGCCCACGGGCGCGGTCGTGGCCGAGCTCCATCGTGGGCTGGGCGACGGATCCTTCGAAGCTGCGGTGCCGAGCACCGCGACCGGCTGCAGCGCGTATCCGCTGGATGCCGACCTCGATGGCGATGGCAGCGATGATCTGCTCTATCCCGACTGCACCGGCGGTGCGCTGGTGTTCTGGGGCGGGTCTGCGGGCGAGCCCGCGAGCGTGGCCCTGCCTGTGGTGTTGACCACCGCGGCAGTCACCGACGCCGACGGCGACGGCAACCTCGACATCCTTGCGTTCGGGCTCGACGACCTGCTCGCGCCGGCGATGACGCTGGTGCGGGGCACGGGCAACCGTAGATTCGCGGCCCAGCCCGCGGTGGCCCTCGCGAGTGGCAGCGGGCCCAGCGGTGTGCGAATGGGTGACCTCGATGGCGACGGCAACGCCGACGCGGTCACCTGGATCGCCGGTGTGGTCGACTCGGTGAGCGTGCGCTACGGCGACGGCGCGGGCAGTTTCGGGCCCGCGAGCCCTGCCGCCGCCGCGATCACGGCGGGGCACATCGCCGTTGGCGACCTCAACCCCGGCGGTGCCGATGAGCTGGTGATCTCCGCGCCGAACCAACAGCGCCTGGTCGTCGGTAGCACCGTCGGCAGCCCATCGGGCATGGCCAGCGTGTCGCCCTACCGGCCGGCATTCTCGACGATCGCGAAGCTCGGTGATGCCACGAGCCCTGGTGCGCTCGTGGTGGACGGGTTCGAGGCCGAGGTCCGCTACTATGTCGTCGACGTCGATGGCGCGCCGCTCGAACTTGGTCGCCTGCCGACGCCGCACTCTGCCCAGTGGGTATCGGCACCCGATCTCGATGGTGATGGTGCGTCGGATCTCTTGGTGGGCCATTTCGCCCGCGGGGCCTTCTCGGTGTGGATGTCGTCCGAGTTGTAGACGCGCAGTGGCGCGTCGGTTGGTTCGAGGTTTGAAGTGGAAGATCGCCGACCCAAACCCCTGCGCACCCCGGTGCGTGGAGCCGCAGCACCGGAGCCACTCGAGCCCGGGACTGCTGCCCAGCGTTGGGTGTGTCTGCCCGGCGGAGGCGCGGCCATGAGCGGCCTCGATCCTGAGTTCAGCGCGATCTATCGCGCCCAGTTCGCGTTCGTGTGGCGCATCTTGCGACGCCTGGGTGTGCCCCCGGAGGCGCTCGAGGACGCTGCGCAGGACGTGTTCTTGGTCGTGCATCGGCGCTGGACCTCTTATGATCCGAAGGTTCCGATCCGCAGCTGGCTGTTCGGCATCACGCGCCGCGTCGCTGCTGACGCGCGCAAGCGTCTGCACCGCGCCGCTTCACGCACGCAGAACAACGTCGACACCGAGCGTCTCGGCGATCCCAACGACAGCGCCGCCAAGGCCGAGGCGTCTGACTTCGTCGCCCAGTTTCTCGACACCCTCGACGAGGACAAGCGCGCGGTGTTTTTCCTCGCCGACATCGAAGGCCTCACCGCGCCCGAGATCGGTGCGGCGCTCGGCGTGAACCTGAACACGATCTACGCGCGACTCCGGGCCGCACGCATTCGCTTCCAGGCTGCGCGGCGCGAGTGGTACGGCGAGACCGCCGACCTCGGCTGAACGCCGCGGTGGGGCACCGGCGGCTGGTACCATGCCGCAGTGCCGACTGCCCCGCACCGCGTGTTCGGGATCGTCACGCAGAGCCAGAGCCTGTGGTTCGCGATCCTGGTTTCGGCGTGTGGGAGCACTGAACCTCGGGGCGAGCCCGCGGCCGAGTCGCGGCCGACCGACTCAGCTTCCGGTGTGACGCCTTCGCCCACCTGCCTGGAACGTGCCGCGGCGATCGTCGAAACGCCGGACGCAGCGGTCGCCCGGACGCTGTGCGCGGAGCAACGAACCCTGGGAGTGCCCGGCGTCGTCGTGGCCGTTGCCGAGGGCGGCACGAGGGTATTCAGCTTCGCGCACGGTCTTCGCTGCTGGGACCGCGCCGACAGGGTGTCGGTCTCGACGGCGTTTCGCATCGGTTCGATCACCAAGGCGATGACCGCAGCGGCTGCCTTCGCGCTGGCTGAAGGTGGGGGCATCGACCTCGACGCTGGCCTCGGCTCATCGACGCTAGCGCTGCTCGGGCTCGATGACGCGCTCGCGACCGTCACGCTGCGGCAGTTGCTCGACCACCGCGCCGGCCTTCCCGACATCCTGCCCGACCCGAGCCTGCGGGGGCGCGGCCGCAGCGAGCAACTCGCGGCGCTCGTGGGCACGCCGGTCGATCCACCGGGGACCACGTGGCGGTACTCGAATGGTGGATACGCGCTGGTTGGGGCAGTGCTGGCCCAGCGCGCGGGGGCCTCATGGTCCGAGCTGGTTGCGCGCGAGGTGTTCGGGCCGCTGCAGATGCGCGGCGCTCGGGCGGACGCTGATCCGAGCGGCGATGTCGCGTGTGGTCACCTGCGCGGTGGCGCCGATGGGACGGCTTGGTCTGCGTTCGACGTGCGTCAGGACTTCGAGCAGTTCGCGTTCGGCGTCGAGGTGTCCGCGCCAGCCGGCGCAGTGATAGCGACCGCGGACGACCTGTTGAGGTTCGCGTTGGTCCTGTCTCGCGGGGCCCCGAACGGGCCCGCGTGGTCGGCTCGCATGCTCGACGCCGCGACCACGAGGTCGAGTGCCACCGGACGTAGCGCCACAGAACGGTACGGGGCCGGTCTGGACATCACCGAGTCCAACGGCGAGCTCGTGCTGCGGCACGCGGGCAGCACAGGGGATTTCTGGGCGGAGCTGGTATGGGTGCCAGCCCGCGGCGCCGCGGTTGTGGTGCTCGGCAACACGGGTGTGCCGCTGGCGGCGACGCTGGCGGCTGCGCTGACGCGGATCGGCGTGGATCCGCGCCGGGAGTGAGCGCGACCTGGGTTAGCTGGGGTGGCATCGACTCATTTCGCGCCGGACTTCCTCGCGCCCGCGGGCGCCTTCGGTGGAAGGGCGGCGACGTAGGCGTGGCTCTGCGCGAACCACTCGGCGAGTTCCGCAGTCTTTCGCAGCAGCGCCGCCGGCACCACGGCGTACTCCTTCATCACGGCGCCATGCTGCTCGGACAGCCGCGTGCGGTACTTCGCGAGGAACGTCGCGAGTGCGTCGACCGGCAAGCGCAGCGAGAGCGTGCCACCGTCGGCGAGGAAGCTGAAATATGGCCGCCGTGCGAGGTGTACGGCATCGTCGCGCCCTTGCGCTCGACGCCGGGGCGCGTCGCGACGAGCTTCTCGTACAGCGCGAGGGACTGCGGGTCGATCGGGGCGGCCATCGGTGGCGCTGAGGATCGCCGCAGGCTCGCGGCTTCGCAACTTCATCGGCCGACGCCGCGTGGGCACCTCCGCGTTGGCGGGCGATGGCGGCACCGCCCGCCGTCGTTCTCGTCAGCCTCGAGACCGGTTGTGGCCATGACCCTCACCCAGGTCCGCGACGACGTGCAGACGCGAGGACCACCGTGCCCGGACGCTCGTGAAACACCATGCGCGCCCATTCGGCGGCTGCCGACGCCAGCGGTCGTTCCGGCGGCACTGTGGCGATCGGGATGCTGTACTCGCCCGCCCAGTGGAGAAGGCTCTTCGCCGCGCGGGCGTCGTGGAGCACGAACACCAATCGCTCGGCGGCGCCATCGAGGCTGCGACGCGCCGAGGTCAACGCGAGGTTCGCGGGCAGCCCGTCGGTGCAATACCGAAGCATCGCTGCAGCGATCGGTGCGACTGGCGTGGCCGGCCTGAACGAGATCGACACATGGGTCGGATCGTACATGACGCCATCGACCGCAGCATTGCGCGCCCCGAGCGACTCGAACGGGGTCAGGTCCATCACGTCAGCGGTGGCGATCTGAAGGTGGTAGCCGCGTCCGACCATCGCGCCGAGCTCAACCGCGGGTCAAGCGAAGGCGCTTGGCCTGGTGCAGGGGTTGCACGCCGCGACAAACCGAGGTGTGATCCACTCGATGGACGCGCCCCCGGCATGACTTCAAGCGAACTCCTCCTGCTCTCGATGGCCCACGAAGGCGGCGGCGCGCAGCTATTTTTCGTCGATGGCCGCTACGTCTGGCGCGCCAACAGCATGGGCTTCGACGAGAACGACGACGAGGTCTGGCGAGACTCGTCATCCGAGCCGTTCGACGGTCTCGCGGCGGCGCTACTCGCATGGGCCGACGCGGTGCTCTGTAGCGTGCCGACATTCGTTGAGGCCACGCGCATCGCGGAAATCGGGTCCGTGGTGAGCGGGATCCTCGAGCGGGCGTCGCAGAACGTCCCCGCGACCCGGGCCGCGTCCCTCGCTGGGGCGCGCTGGCAGGCCATCGCGCGCGGGGATGCTGGTATCGACCGGCGACCAGGGGGATAGCATCACCGAGCACGGAAGCCAGCCCCGATCCGCAGGTCGTGCGGTAGTCTGGGGCCCGATCTCTTCGGAGTCGGAACCCGTGCACTCGCGCGGGTGGCCGCACGCCTCGTCCAGCTGATGTCCACGTCACGCAAGAAACTCCGCAAACTGTTGCTCGAACTTGTCCCCGCCGACGGCACGACCGTCGGCAACAGCCGCCTTCGACAGGCGCTCGGCGAGGCCCTCGGGCACGAGGTCGACCCCGACGAGTACGCGGAGATCCGCGACGCCCTCGTCGACGAGGGGGTGCTGCTCAAGGGCCAGGGCCGCGGCGGCTCGGTCCGGCTGGCGGGGGCCGAGGAGGAGGACGACGACACCGAGGACGAGGCCACGGAGGCACCCGTGGTCGCAGCCACGGAGCCCAACCGGCCGCGGGCCAAGAAAGAGGCGACGGGCGCAGCGTCGTCGGGCGCGAACCTGGGATTCGAGGCCAAGCTGTGGCTGGCTGCGGACAAGCTGCGCAACAACATGGACGCAGCCGAGTACAAGCACGTCGTACTCGGGCTGATCTTCCTCAAGTACATCTCCGACGCGTTCGAGGAGCGGCACGCGGCGTTGGTGGCCGACAAGAAGTCGGGCGCCGATCCGGAGGACCCCGACGAGTACAAGGCCGACAACATCTTCTGGGTGGCCAAGGACGCCCGCTGGACGCAGCTGCAGGGCAAGGCAAAGCAGCCGACGATCGGCAAGCTGCTCGACGACGCGATGGTGGCGATCGAGCGCGAGAACCCGACGCTCAAGGGGGTGCTGCCCAAAGACTACGCGCGGCCCGCGTTGGACAAGCAGCGGCTGGGGGAGCTCATCGATCTTGTCGGGACGATTGGACTCGGCGACCGGGAGAACCGCTCGCGAGACGTGCTCGGGCGGGTGTACGAGTACTTTCTCCGGCAGTTCGCCTCCGCGGAGGGCAAGAACGGCGGGCAGTTCTACACGCCGCAGTGCGTGGTGCGGGTCTTGGTCGAGATGCTCGCGCCGTACAAGGGGCGGGTGTTCGATCCGTGCTGCGGGTCGGGCGGGATGTTCGTGCAGAGCGAGAAGTTCGTCGAGGCGCACGGCGGACGCATCGGCGACGTGAGCATCTACGGGCAGGAGAGCAACCACACCACGTGGCGACTGGCGAAGCTGAACCTGGCGATCCGGGGGATCGACGCGAACATCGCTTGGCACGAGGCCGGGTCGTTCCACCACGACATGCACCGCGATCTGAAGGCCGACTACGTGATCGCGAACCCGCCGTTCAACGACAGCGACTGGGGCGGGGAACGGCTACGCGAGGACGTGCGGTGGAAGTATGGTGTGCCGCCGGCGGGCAACGCGAACTTCGCATGGGTTCAGCACTTCCTGCATCACCTGGCGCCGGCTGGGATCGCGGGGTTCGTGCTGGCGAACGGGAGCATGTCGTCGCAGCAGTCCGGGGAGGGCGAGATCCGCAAGGCGCTGGTCGAGGGGGACATCGTCGACTGCATGGTCGCGATGCCGGGGCAGTTGTTCTACTCGACGCAGATCCCGGTGTGTTTGTGGTTTTTGGCGCGGGACAAGAAGAACGGGCTGGGCGGGCGCGGGAAGAAGATGCGGGATCGGCGGGGGGAGACGCTGTTCATCGATGCACGGAAGCTGGGGTCGATGGTCGACCGGGTGCATCGGGAGTTGACTGCGGAGGATGTGGGGAGGATCGCGGGGACGTATTACGCGTGGCGGGGGGACGGCGGGGGGACGTACGCGGACGTCGCGGGGTTTTGTAAGAGCGTGCGGAACGAGGAGATCGCGGGCCATCAGTTCGTGCTGACGCCGGGGCGGTATGTCGGGGCGGAGGATGTGGAGGAGGATGCGGAGGGGTTTGAGGTGAAGATGGGGCGGTTGGTGAAGGAATTGGAGGGGCAGTTCGAGGAGGGGGCGCGGTTGGAGAAGGTGATTCG
>CANLQR010000235.1 GCA_947492135.1 Deltaproteobacteria bacterium
GACAATCGACTCGGCGCGACTGCGATTCTCGTTGAGCCAAAGCTCGAGCACCGGACGAATCGCCCCCTCGACCTGCGCGGTGACCTCGGGGTTGTTGAGCCGATTCTTGGTCTGGCTCTGGAACTGCGGCTCGAGCACGTAGGTCGACAAGATCGCGACCATGCCCTCGCGAATGTCATCGAGACCGATGACCAGGCCCTTGGGCTCCAGATTGTGCGTGGTCATGTACGTGCGCAGCGCCCGGTTCAGTGCGTTGCGCAGGCCCTGCTCGTGGGTGCCGCCATCGGGCGTAGGCACGCCGTTGACGAACGAGTAGATGGCGTCCTCGGTGGACTCGGTCCACGCGAAGGTGACCTCGATCTTCGGATCTTCTTCGCGCTCGAGCGCAAAGTTCCCCGCGTGGATCGCCGGCTTACCGCGGACACTGATCAGCTTGCCGAGGTACTCGAAGACCCCCTGCGGGTGATGGAAGGTCTCCGGTGCCGATGCCTTGGGATCGGTGAACGTGATCTTCATGCCCTTGTGCAGGTAGCTCTTGGCCTCGAGACGCTCGCGCAGCGTCACGGGGTCGAGCGCGACCTTGTCGAACATCGTGGGATCCGGGCGCAGGTGCACCGTAGTGCCCGAGCCACGCGCGGCGCCGACCTTGATCAGCTTGCCCTGCGGGACGCCGCGCACGAACTCGCACCGCCAGCGCATCCCGTCACGCCACACCGTCGCCGTGAGCGTCTCCGACAGCGCGTTGGCCACCGCAGCGCCCACGCCGTGCAGACCACCGGAGTGCTTGTAGCTCTCGCCGTCGAACTTGCCGCCGGCCCCGAGCTTGGTGAAGACCGCGACCACCGCCGGGACCTTCAGCTGTGGGTGGATGTCGACCGGGATCCCCCGACCGTTGTCGGTCACGGTGATGCCCTTGTGGTCGTCGTCGAGAGTCACGAAGATCTCGGTAGCGTGGCCGTTGATGACCTCGTCGACCGAGTTGTCCAGGACCTCCCAGACCAGGTGGTGGAGGCCCTCCTTGTTGAGACCGCCGATGTACATGCCGGGGCGTTTGCGGACGTGATCGACGCCCTCGAGCACCTGGATGGAGGAGGCGTCGTAGCCACCCTTTTTGCCGTTCTTCGGTTCTGGCTTGGCCATGACGGTGTTCGCTTTCACTCTTCGGTGTCATCGCCGAGCGCGGGCACAGCGGGTGGATCGAACTTGAGCTTCTTGACGTGGCCGCGCTTGAACGCCGGCCGCCCCTTGCCGCCGCGACCGGTGACCTCGCGGTCCTCACCCGACAGCTTCTGCGTGCCGCCCGAGGACTTCTCGATGACCACCGGCGTGTTGGCGACGAATGCCGCAAGCACGTGGTCGTCGGCGTCCACTCGCATGAAGATCACGCCCTTGCCTGCACCGGACAGCAGGTTGACGTCCTGGGAATTGCAGCACAGCACCCGGCCCTGGAAGGTCACGGCGAGGACGTCGTCCTCATTGTAGACCTTGAAGGCCGAGACGAACTCGTCGCCCTCCGAGAGCTTGCCGAACATGCGTCCGCGCGTGGTGCTGGGGTCCTTGTGGGGCCACAGCGTGAATCGCAAGCTCATGCCCTTCTTGGTCACCGCCAAGACATGGGGATACGGATCCTCGTCGTCGGCGCCATGCTCGGGCTTGGGCTCCGCGAACTCCTGCATGACGCGGGCATCGGTTCCGAGCGCCGCGATGACACGCTCGCCGTCCTTGAACTTGAAGAGCTTCTGCACCGGCACGCCGTGCCCGCTCGACGCCGGAACATCGTTGATCCGCGTGACGTAGGCCGAGCCGAGGTTGGTCAGCAAGATGATGCACTCGCGGGTGCTGCCGCCCACCAGCGCCAGAGGCTCGTCACCGTCGCGCATTCGCGTGGTCTCGAGCTTGATGGTGCGCTGGCGCTTGAGCCAACCATCGCGGGTGACGAGCACCACCGCGTCCTCTTCGACGATGAAGCTGGCGGCCGAGAACTCCTCGGTCACATCGTCCTCGCTGATCTTGGTGCGTCGTGCGTCGGCGAACCCCTCGGCAACGGCCTCGAGTTCCTGCTTGACCAGTGCCGAGAACTTGGCCTTGCTCTTGAGCAAGGCCTCGAGCTTGGCCGCCTCGGCGCGCTTGAGGCCGAGTTCCTCGCGGATCTTGTTGATCTCGAGCTTCGCCAGGCGATAGAGCTTGGTCTCGAGGATGGCATCCGCCTGGATCTCGTCGAGACCGAAGGCCTTGCACAGCTTCTGCGCGGCGTCGGCCTTGCCATCGCTGGCGCGGATGATCTTGATCGCGCGATCGAGGTCATCGAAGATCTTCTCGAAGCCCTCGAGGATATGGATCCGCTCGCGGAGCTGCCGCAGCTCGAACTCGATCCGCCGGCGCACGGTGAGAAAACGAAAGTCGACGAAGTGCTGGAGGATCTGTTTGAGGTCGAGTCGCGCCGGCGCACCGACCTCGACGTTGGCGGTCGGCACCAGCACCGTCATGTCGACCTTGATCGATACCTGCAGCCGGGTGTGCTTGAACAGGTACGCCATGATCAGCTCAGGATCGACCGTCGACTTCTTGTCGAGCTCGAGCTCGACGCGAATGTCGGTGGTGGACAGGTCCTGAACGCCGATGAGCACGGGCAGTTTCCGATTGAGGATGATCGCGCCGATCTCCTCGACGATCGCGGCCTTCTCGACCCCGTACGGCACCGCCGAAATGACCAGGCGTTGCCCACGCTTGCCCTCTTCGAGCTTCCAGCGCGCCCGCAGCTTGAACGAGCCGCGACCGGTCTCGTAGATCTCGACCAGCTCGCTCTTGGTGGCGACCAGATCGCCGCCGGTGGGAAAGTCGGGTCCCTTGACGTACTTGAGCAGCTTGCGGACGGTCAGCTCGGGGTCATCGATCAACGCGATACAGGCCTTCACCACCTCGCCGAGATTGTGCGGCGGGATGCTGGTGGCCATGCCGACCGCGATCCCGGTGCCACCGTTGACCAGCAGCTGAGGGAAGCGCGCCGGCAGTACGATCGGCTCCTTGCCGGTGCCGTCGTAGGTGTCGCGGTAGTCGACGGTCTGCTTGCCGAGCTCGTCGAGGAGCTGGCCGGCCACTGCCGTCAGTCGGGCCTCGGTATAGCGATAGGCCGCAGGCGCGTCACCGTCGATCGATCCGAAGTTGCCCTGGCCGTCGACCAGCGGGGCGCGCATCACGAAGTCTTGCGCGAGCCGAACCATCGCGTCGTACACCGCACTGTCGCCGTGCGGGTGATACTTGCCGATCACATCGCCGACGACCTTCGCGCTCTTTCGATGGCGCGCGTCGTGACGCAGATGCAGCTCGTAGTCCATCGTGAACAGGATGCGGCGCGCGACCGGCTTGAGACCGTCGCGGACATCCGGGATGGCGCGCGCGGTGATCACCGACACGGCATAGTTGAGGTACTTTCGTCGGGTCTCCTCGGCGAGGTCGCCATCGACCTCCCCGCCATGACCCGTGCCGTCGGAACCTCCTGGGGATGCCGCGCCACCTCGCGCGGTCATGGCCGGTGCGGGATCGGTGGGGGAGCCCGCGCTCAGGGCGGGTGGCAGCAAGTCGAGCTGGGACATCCGTAGGCACCTTCACCCGCCAAGCCCGGCGAGTCGGGGCCACCTTACTCGCTCGGAGATCCGCGTCAAAATCTTGCGCAATGCCGGGGGATGTGCCGCCAACCGCGTCCGCCAAGCGGTTTGCGGGGCTGCCGGGACGCGACGAGTTCCCCAAAGACCGCGATGGCGTGGCCAAGGAGAGCGCAGAAGGACAGTCCGGGCGAACGATCCCGCCGGTTCGCGCGCCTGATCTGGGTTCCCAGCTTCACCATCGCGCTGCGCGGTCGCGACCAGCACACCGCGTGCCGAAGCCACGACACGGCAGGCCCACGCTAGATCAGCGTCTGGCGGCGCAGCTCACGACGAATCTTGGCCAGCGCCTGCTCCTGGAGCTGACGGATCCGCTCGCGCGACAGCGAGTACTGCTCGCCGATCTCGCGCAGCGTCATCGGCTCGGCCTCGTCCAAGCCAAAGCGCTTGCGCAGCACGTCGGCCTCGATGGTCGGCAGGCGGTCGACGAGCTCGCGGATCTTGGAATCCATCACGCGCGACTGGATGCCCTCGATCGGCTGGACGATGGTCTCGTCCTCGAGCATCTCGCCCGCGGTGCGGGCATCGTGCCCCGAGATCGGGCTGTCTAGACTCGGGGCTTGATCGAGCAAGCACATCCGCAGTCGTCGCACCCGCTCGACGGGGATCTCGGCACTCGCCGCGAGTTCTTCGTCGCCCGGCTCGCGGCCCTGCGTGATCTCGAACCGCTGCTTGGTCTTTCGCAGCTTGTGATGGACGTCGAGCATGTGCACCGGCACGCGAACCTCGCGCGCCTTGTCGGCGACGGCGCGGCTGATCGCGTGACGGATCCACCAGCTGGCGTAGGTGGAGAACCGGTAGCCCCGATCGGGGTCAAAGCGATCCACGGCCTTGAGCAGGCCGATGTTGCCCTCCTGGATGAGGTCGGGCAGCGCCATGCGTCCGTGGGAATAGCGCCGCGCCATCGTCACCACCAGCCGCAGGTTGGCACGCACGAACGCGTTCTTCGCCGCCCACAACGAGGCCGCGGCCGCTTCGATGGCCGTCATGTACCGCCGAAACGGGGCGCTGTCATGACGCGGCAGCGTGACCGACAGTCGGACCTGGGTGCCGCGACCCGCCGCGATCGCCCGCAGATCCGCGACGATCGGCTCGGTGGCTTCACCGTCGGTGTCGAGCCGCGCCATCGTCTTGGCGAGCGCCTTGGCCTCGGTCGCGAAGCTCTCTTCATGGGTCTTGGTCTGCCGATCCCGAAGACTACGAGACGACGCACCGATCGCATCCAGCTGGACGCGCGGGCAATCGGGCTCATGAAACGTGCGCTCGACGACCTCGATGATCGCCGGAACAAACGGCGGATACTTGAGGATCGCGTTCCAGTACGCCTCGCGCCGGGCAAGGATTGTCTGGGCCGCGGCGAGTTCCTCGGCCGGCTTCATCAGCTGGGCCGCGGACATCTCGCGAAAATAGATCCCCAATGGCGAGTGATCGAGACCGTCGGCGGACGCGGGTGCGACGCGCTCTTCGATCACACCGGGCGGCAGATCATCGTCCCGCAACGACCGACCCAGACCACGGTCGCTGCTTTGCTGCCCCGCAAACTCGTCCCCGTCGCCGTGGCCTCGCGACCCGTCACCGGCGGGCGGCGCGTCATCGGCCTCGTCGGAAGGCTGCTGGGGACGGACGCCCATTTGTAGCCGGAGTTTGGCTCATCTGCGCCGGAAGGGAAACCCCCAGGGGCTGCGGCGGGGGTTGGGTTTGGGGTGGGGTTTGGGGTTGGGTCGACTTGCACGGGGCCGCCGTTGGGAAGCTTGGGCGAAGGCCGCAGGCGCGCTACCGTTCGACCAAGTTGTTTTCGCGGCACCTCATCGCCCCCCCCGCCATCCGCGCCGGTCAGGCTCTCGCAGGGGCACACGCGCCTCACCACGCGACGGGGTCGGCATCGCGAGGTTGCACTTGAACGGCGGGTGGACACGGGCGCTGTTCTTGAGCAGTTGGCTGGTCGCCCTCGACGCTTGGGTCAAGATGATCGCGCGGCTTGGCGCGTGCCCGGGCGACAAGACCGGCCCTTGGACGACGCCGACCTCGTGTGCGGACGTGACGATCGTCGGTGATCTCGCGCTGGCACCTGCGGTTCGTACAGGGCTCCCGGGTATCGCGCTGGGTGACCCACTGACGCGACAGCTCGCCGCGCTCGGCGTCATCGCGGCAGTCGTCATCGTGACGATCTCAATCGCCCGCAGCCGTCGCCGACAGCCCGCGGATCTGCTCGCGCTGTCGTGCTTGTGGAGCGCCGCCGCGATCTGGAGCGCGCCGATGCTCGCCGGGCCCGGCGTGGCGTTCACCGAGTTCGCCGCAGCCGGCCTGGCGTTCGGCATCGGCGACCTCGCAATGGTGCTGGGCACGATCTGGTTGCTCGTCGAACGCATCCGAGCGTGACGCCCCGCGGGCGATCATCCCGCGGCTTGGATGCGATCTTTGCCGACCCAGGCGCGCAGCGCCTCGGGCACGAGGACGCTGCCGTCCGCTTGTTGGTAGTTCTCGAGGATCGCCACGATCGCCCGGGTGTTGGCGATGGCAGTACCGTTGAGCATGTGTACGAACCGGTTCTTCTTTCCCTTGTTGCCATCGGCGTCGCGCGGGCGATAGCGGATCCGCAGCCGACGCGCTTGATAGTCGGTGCAGTTGCTGGTGCTCGTCACCTCGCCCCACGCGCCGGCTCCCGCGCCCGGAGTCGCGCTCCGGCCCGGCATCCACGCCTCGAGGTCGAACTTGCGAAAGGCCGGGCCGCCCAGGTCGCCCGACGCAATGTCGAGCACGCGGTAGGGGATCCCGAGACCGGAGAAAATCTCCTCTTCGATCGCCAAGAAGCGGCTGTGCATCGCTTCGCTCACGGCCAGATCGCCGACAGTAAAGGCGAACAGCTCGACCTTGGTGAACTGATGGACGCGATACAGGCCCCGTGCGTCGCGCCCCGCCGCGCCCGCCTCGGTGCGAAAACAGTGCGACAGGCCAGCGATCAACAGCGGCAGTTGCTCCTCTTCGAGAATCTCGTCGGCCAGCATCCCCCCCAAGGTGATCTCGGCAGTGCCGACCAGACACAGGTCGGTGTCGGCCACGCTGTAGACCTGCGTCGACGCGCCGCGGGGGTTGAACCCGAGGCCGGCAAGGATCTCGACCTTGGCGAGATCGGGCGTCGTGTGCAGCACGAACCCGTGACGGGACGCTACCGTGAGCGCGTATTGCTGCAGCGCGAGGTCCAGGCGCACGGCGTCGTTCTTCAAGTAGTAGAATTTCGGCCCGGCCACCTTCGCGCCTGCGGAAAAATCCGCGAGCCCGAGTCGCTCGCATAGCTCCACGTGGTCCAGCGGCGCAAAGCCCTCGGCTGCGAAATCGCGGCGCACGCCGACCTCGCGCACCACCCGATGCTCCTCGTCGGTGTTGCCCCGGGGGGTCTCGACGTGGGTGAGGTTCGGCAGCCGCACCCACGCCTCGTCACGCGCGGCCTCGGCCAACATGGCGGCGGCGGTCTGCTCACGCTCGGCGTCGCGCAGCACCCTGCCCTCGTCGAGCAGCGGCGCGCGGGCCTCGGCCTGCTGTTCTTTGGGGAGCTTGCCTACGGCCTTGCTCGCTTCGGAGTTCGCATTCTGACGCCGACGAATGTCCTCGACGGCGCTGATGAAGGTGCGCCACGTCGTGTCCAGCTCGACCAATCTCGCCACCGTGCGCGCGGCCCAGTCGGGGACATCGGCGGTGAGGTCGTCGAAGACGACGACGTTGCGACAGGCGAGGTTGAGCGCGAGCGACTGCGGGTCGTCGCGCAGCAGCTTGATGTCGAGCATGGCCGCGAACGCTACCAGCGAATGACAGGGTTGCCCTCGTCGCGGCGTGCGCCCGCTCGGCGCAGAAATTTGGGGCCCCAGCGGGCAGGTGCTACGAGTGGGACGATAGGGGGTGATGTCCTACATGCGCCGACGTATCCTACTCGTGCTCGCAACGCTCACCCTGGGCGGCGTAGGTCAAGGTAACGCTGTTCAGGCGGCCTTTTCACCCCGTCTTGCCGGCTCCATCCCCGAGGCGAGACCGGCTGTCGCGGCGCCGGTACCGCCGAGTTCAGGGGACCACGACCACTGGCCGGCCCTGATCAACGCCCGACTGGCGAGCCTTCCCCATGTCCCCGAACTCACCGAGCCGAGTCGCTCGCAGTCCGATCGCGGCTTGGCCGTCGCCGAGCGCCTGGTGGATCTGGGTCGCCACATCGGCCACGCCGCGCAGATCGGTGTGCACGTCCGCGACCTCCAGACAGGGGCGTCGCTGCTGGATGCCGCGGGTGATCGAGCGCTCAACCCGGCGAGCAATCACAAGCTGCTGACCGCCATCGCCGCGCTCGAGTTGCTCGGCCCCGAGTATCGCTTCGAGACCCGCGTGCTGCTTGCTGGCGAAGATCTCGTGCTGGTCGGCGAAGGCGACCCGTCGCTGCAGTCCGAGCACCTCGCCCAGCTCGCGGCGGCCGTTCGCGAACACATCGATCCCCAGAGCATCCGCCGCATCGTCATCGACGACTCCCACTTCAGCACCGATCGCGTTGCCCCGGGCTACGATGCGGGCGGCCCCGGGTACAGCTATATGGCCCCCTCCGGCGCGCTCTCATTGCAGTGGAACACGGTGGAGATCACGGCCGTGCCCGACCACGGCGCCGCCCAGATCTTCGTGAACCCACCGAGCGCCCATGTTCGCGTCGACAATCAGGCCAAGCTGGGCCGACGCACCGATCTCGCCATCGAGACCGCTGCGGACGGCGACGATACGGTCGTGACCGTGCGCGGGACACTCGCCCGACGGGCCGGCGTCGAGACGATCCGACGAAGCGTGAGCGACCCCGGCCGATTTGCGGCGGCGGTGTTCGCCGCGGCCCTGGGCCCCGAGCTCGCCGCGGTGCCGATCGTGCGCGGCCGTGCGAGTGACGGTGCCGTGCTGCTCGCAGAGCATCGCTCTGCCCCACTGCTCGAGGTGTTGCACTCGGCACTGAAGTTCAGCAACAACTTCACGACCGAGCAGGTCCTGCGGACGCTCGGGCGCCGGATGACCGGTCTGCCCGGCAACTGGGACAACGGCACCATGGCGGTACGTGCGTTCTGGAAGGCCACAGGCAGCACGCCGGACTCCGTGGTCTTCGAGAACGCCTCGGGCTACAGCCGCCGGGGCCGCATCTCGGCGCGCGCGCTGGTCGACCTGATCGCGTGGTCGCAGCGGCCGGGCAGCCGCTCGGCGGGTCTGCTGAGCGCGCTGGCCGTGTCGGGAATCGACGGCACACTGCGGGATCGCCTGCAGGATGCAACCGGACGCGTGTTTGCAAAGACCGGAACACTCGCGGGCGCCAGCGCGTTATCCGGGATCGTGGTCGACGGCAGCGGCGCGCCGAGCATCGCATTTTCGGTGCTGGTGAACGGACCCGTCACCGGGCACGCCGCGCATCTGCTCCAAGATAGCGTCGTGCGCCTGCTGCTCGAGCACGCTTAGCGCTGGCCAAGACCGGCCCGCATGGGCGACAACTGCAGCCGATGCCTCGCACCCGTGTCGTTGTGCTCTTTGGTGGGGTTTCCTCGGAGCACGAAATTTCGTTGCGCTCTGCCGCGAGCGTCTTGGCCGCGATCGATCGCGATCTCTACGAGCCGGTCCTGGTCGGCATTGCCCGCGATGGCACCTGGCGCACCGGGGCCGTCGAGCGCGCGCTCGCGGACATCGTCGCGGGTGGCGACGTGATCGAGGGACTTCACGTGCTTGCACCCGATCTGGTGTTTCCGGTGCTCCACGGTCCGCACGGCGAGGATGGCACCATGCAGGGCTTGCTCGAGATCGCCGGGGTCGCCTACGTCGGATCGGGCGTGTTGGCCTCGGCACTGTGCATGGACAAGGTTGCCCAAAAGCACCTCGTCGCCAGCGCCGCGCCGGAGATCCCGATGGTGCCGTGGCGCGCCGTCGACGGCCGCCGGCTCGACGACCCAACGTATCTGGGCGCCACCGTGCGCGAGGTCCTCGACGCGCTGGGTCTGCCGTGCTTCGTCAAGCCCGCCAACCTCGGCTCATCGGTTGGCGTCTACAAGGTGATCCGCGCCGAAGACCTCGGCGCCGCGATGGTCAGCGCGGCGCGCTACGATCACACGGTGGTGGTCGAGCGCGGCGTGGATGCCCGCGAGATCGAGATCGCGGTGCTCGGCGACGGCGGGCCCGACACCATGACCTCGCTCCCCGGCGAGATCGTGCTGCCGCCGGGCACCTGGTACGACTACGAGACCAAGTACCTCAAGGACGTCGCGAGCCTGGCCATCCCCGCGGTGCTCGACCCGGCGACCACGGCGTCGATCCGCGCCTCGGCGCTGTCCGCCTTCCGCGTCGCTGGCTGCCATGGCCTCGCCCGCATCGATTTCTTGCTCGACCGTGGCGACGGACGGGCCTATCTGAACGAGCTCAACACCATGCCGGGATTCACGTCGATCAGCATGTACCCCAAGCTGATGGACCACGCTGGCGTCGCCTACCCCGAGTTGATCCACCGGCTGTGTCAGCTGGGATTGCGACGCCACCAGCAACGCGGCGCACTACGCCGCGACCTTTGACGGACCGCCGGGCGCCGTGACACGCTGCCGACCACCGTGACCGAGCTACCGCCCCGCGTCCTTTCGGGCATTCAGCCCACCGGCGAGCTGCACCTTGGCAACTACTTCGGGGCCATCGTGCAGCACATCGCGCTGCCCGACGAGTTCCCCGGGCAGTGCCTGTTTTTCATCGCCGACTTCCACGCGCTGACGACCGTGCGCGACCCGGTGTTCCTGCGCGAGATGGTCCGCGAGGTGGCGGTGACCTACCTGGCACTGGGCCTCGATCCCGAGCGCGCAATCCTGTTTCGGCAGTCGGATGTCCCGGAGGTCTGCGAGCTGACGTGGTTGCTGATGTGCTTCACCGGTACCGGGCTGCTGGAGCGCGGAGTCGCCTACAAGGACAAGCTCGCCCACGGCCTCAAGGCGTCGATGGGCCTGTTTTGCTATCCGGTGCTGATGGCCGCCGACATCCTTGCCTACGAATCCTCGATGGTGCCGGTCGGCAAAGATCAGGTTCAGCACGTCGAGATGGCGCAGGACATGGCGACGTACCTCAACGAGGGTGTTGGCCAGACGGTGTTGAGGAAGCCCCAGTGGCGACTGTCCGCCGCGCCCTACGTTCCCGGGCTCGACGGCAAGAAGATGAGCAAGAGTTACGGGAACACCATCCCGATCTTTGCCAGCGGCAAGACCCTGCGCAAGCTGGTGGGGCGCATCGTCACCGACTCGACGCCGCTGGGCGCGGCGCTGCCGACCGAGAGCTGCAACGTCCTGGCACTGCTCGACCTGTTTCTCGCCGCCGAAGGCCGCGAGCAGGTGCGCAGCTGGTATCGCGCCGGCGCCAGGGACGGTCAGCCATTCGGCTACGGACACGCCAAGCAGTACCTCGCCGAGTGCATGGAGGCGCGGTTTTCCGACGCCAGGCGCCGGCGGGAGGCGTTGCTCGCCGATCCTGCGCAGGTCGATCACGTC
>CANLQR010000236.1 GCA_947492135.1 Deltaproteobacteria bacterium
TGGGGTCCCTGCGAAGACGAACAGCTGCCGGAGCTCGAGGTCTGCGACGGGCTCGACAACGACTGCGACGGCGAGATCGACGAGGATCTGGGCTCCACCAACTGCGGCGAGGGCATCTGCAATCACGACGAGCCCAACTGCGTCGACGGCGAGCCCAACGAATGCGACCCGGGCGAGGGCGCGATGATGGAGACCTGCAACGGCGCCGATGACGATTGCGACGGCGACATCGACGATGGCCTGGGCGATCAATCGGTCGAGTGCGGGCTCGGTGCGTGCCAGCACGAAGTGACTGCATGCGAGGATGGTGAGCCACCCGTGTGTGACCCGCTCGAAGGCGCGTCACAGGAGGTTTGCGACGGGGTCGACAACGACTGCGACGGCGACACCGACGAAGACCTCGACGATCTGAGCTGCGGCCTGGGTCAGTGCGAGCACACCGTCCCGGCCTGCATCAACGGGATCCCCCAGGTCTGCGATCCCTATGACGGCGCGACCAACGAGGACTGCGACGGCATCGACAACGACTGCGACGGCCCCGTCGACGAGGACCAGGGCAACTGGGTCTGCGGTCTGCTGGAATGTCAGGTCTCGGTGCCCGCCTGCATCGACGGCGTGCCCCAGGGCCCCGAGAGCTGCGTGCCGCTTCCGGGTGGTCTCGAGATCTGCGGGGACGGCATCGACAACAACTGCGACAATGAGGCACCGGCGTGCGTCGAGACCTTCTTGGTCGGCACGGACAACGCCATCCGCCCGGTGGACATCATCTGGGCGATCGACTCCTCGGGCTCGATGTCTGAAGAGCTGGCCACTGTCGAGGCCGAGCTGAACGAGTTCGCCACCAGCCTGGCGAACGCCGGCTCGTCCGGCGCGCTGCACCTCATCGCCGACCGCGGCATCGAGTCCTTCGAGATGTGCGTGGTGCCCCCTCTGGCTGGCAACAACTGCACGGACAACGCCCCGCAGTTCTACCAATACGACACCAACGGCGGCGTCAACGGCAACGAGATGGTGCACAGCTCGAATGCGCTCGGTCGCATCATGCAGCAGTCGCCGACCTGGATCCCGCGGCTTCAGCCCAACTCGTACGTGGCGTTCATCGTGACCACCGACGATGATGGCGATGATGCGCTGTGGGTCGCCCCGCAAGACGACAGCGCCCTGGACGATTGCGGCGTCGGCTTCATCGTCGACAACACCAACGCCAACCTCTGTCGCTGGGACGACCCGGCGTCGGCCAATAACTACACTTCGTTGGCGAACAACGACGCCGCGGGCTTCCTCGGCTTCCAGTCGTTCATGACCAACTTCTTCCCGACCCTCTCCATCGTCGACGATTGGGCGTTCTTCTCGATCATCGGCGGCACTGGCACGGCGGTCTTGACCGGTGGCGACGATGTCTACGAGTTCACCTGCAACACGATGGTCGAGACCGGCGACGAGTACGTGAAGTTGTCGCTGGCCAGCGAGGCCCAAGACAGCATGACGGCCATCTGCGCTGCCGACTGGGACCTCAGCGGCCTGGCCGCAAACATCGTCAGCAACATCCCCAACGACACGTACGTCCTCGACGGGAGCCCGCCGGGCAGCTGCCTGCTCATCAACCCGGCGACGATCGTGGTCCTGGTCAACGGGGTGCCGATGGCCGGTGGCGATTGGCTGTATGACGCGCCCTCATGCACCCTGACGGTCGTCAACAACATCCCGGTGGTCGGTGACAACGTGGTGATCGTCTACGAGAACTTCTAGCAGGCTGCTGAAAAACGCGGAGCGTTTTTCAGACCAGCCTGCTCCGTGCCCGTGCCCGGCGCGGCGGTGTCACTGCTGCCAGCGGGTGCGAACGCCGCGGAGGAACTCGATCAATCCGGCACGATCGAGGCGATGCGAACGGACAATCTCGGCGGCGTCACGCACCCCGGCGCCGTACTCGTCGTAGCGGCTAAAGTGTGCGAGCTGCACGTGGACCCGGCGGGCCCGGGCGCCCGCTGGATCGAGGGCGATGTACATGTGCAGGGCCGAGGCGGCGACGTCGTCCAGCGCATCGAGGTCGCCCACGTCGACCGTGATGCGTCCGAGGTCGACGAAGATCTGCAACTCGTCGCCCACCAAGGTGCTCTGCGCGCTGGCGTCGGTGACGGTGGGCAAGAAGTCACCCCAGTTCGCGGGAACCTCGTCGAAGGCGTCGGCGATCGCCGCGCTGTCGACCTGCTCGTCCACCGCTGCGCGCAAGAACGCAGGCACCCGCCCGCGCAGGTGCTCGCGCACCACGGGGTAGGCGCGGTCGCCCAGCATGTCCGCGGCCTCGTCGATCGCCCACGGCGACGCGTGATGCGAGCGGTACCCGGGGCTCCCGAAGGGCGACAACTCCAGGGAATCGCGCATCAGCTCCTCGCCGAGCGTGATCACCTCGAACCCGGCGGCTCGCGCCATCTCCATGAACCGGCGCTCATGCGCCGGTGCGCCGCGGTTGCCGTCATGTCGGTTCGAGACCAGCGCGGAGTCATCGAAGAACACGACCAGGCTGTCGTGACGCCGCGCGATCGCGTCGAACTCGGCCAGAATCTCGCGCATCCGGCCGTCGCTGGCGCCGGTCTCGAAGAACCGATTTCGTGACCCACACAACTCGACGAAGATCACATCGAGCTGCGCCCCGGTGGCAAGCATGCTGCCCAGCTCCTGGAGGACGACCTCGCTGGGCACCCCGCCGTAGGAGCGCTGGTAGAGCTCGAAGCCGATTCCATCGCGAAGGCCCAGCGCGCCGCGGAGGCGCTGTTCGAGCCGCACCCCAAACGAGTACGAGCCGATCATGTCCGACTTGGAGAGCATCGACGAGCCGATGATCAGCCCCTGGTAGGGCCCTTGGCGCGGGTGTCGTTCGAGGCGCCGATCGAGGAATCGCTGGGGCGCGAACGCCTCGAACGTCCGGGTCGCGTTGTTGTGACCCAGCTGATCTCGGAAGCCGTGGATCAGAAGATCCTTGATGTGCCCGACCTTGGCGCCGCCGAGCACCCCATCGGCCACGTAGAACAACCGCGAGCGGTTGCGTTCGAGCCAAAACAAGGTCGCGGTGCCCTGATCCATCGCCATCGATCCCTCGTGGAAGTACGAGGAGAACGAGCGAGACTTTCCGTTGTAGTGGGCATAGCCGCCGCCGTGGACCAGCGGCTTGATCCACGGGTAGACCTGCTTGGACTGCGGATCGAGCATGCGCAGGTGAATGCGTTCGGTGAGACCGGGGGCCTTGCGTTCGGTCGGGATGTCGTCTTGGACGAGCAACGTCCCGTAGCGTTCGACCCACACCATCCCAACGATGTTCTCGAAGCGAATACGGCCGTAGGGCATCGGGAAATACAACCCCTTGCCCTGCGGCATCGCGACGCCGGTGTTGTTGGGGTACTCGAGCCTGAGCTCGCCCTGGGCGTCGCCGAGCCGGTGAGGGGCGTCATCGCGCTCGCCTACCCAGATCCGGTCGTCCTTGTCGGCGAAGTACAGCCGGCCGTCGGGTGCCGCGGCGAAGACCTTGATCTCCATCCCCTCGGAGGTGTCCACCAGCAACCACGACTCGCCGGTGCGCGGATCGAACTCGAGGATGCGGCGGCCACCATCGAGCACCAGGAGATGGTCACCATCGGCTTGCAGTCGGTTCACCCTGCCCCACGTCGGGCCGCTGCTGACGGTCATCGTGCTCACGTTGCCGTCGATGAGCGCGCGCAGTTTGCCGCCGCTCTGATCGGCGAAGTACACCGCGTCGCCGATGAGGACGGGGTGACTCGGACGGTCGAGGCGAGCGGCGTGTCGACGACCATCCTTGTCGCCGTTTGCGCCGGGGCGGCCCGCGAGCGTCCGGACGGTCTGCAAGTTGCCTGACAGCTCGCGCAAGACGTGGTTGAAGGTGTCGGCGATGACGATGCGGCGGCCCCCAGGCGCCACCGCCATTCCTCGAGGTCGATCGAACAACGCCTGCCAGGCCGCGCCGTCGGAGAAGCCGAGCCCGGGACGACCGACCACCGTGCGATCGGGTCCGTCGAGGTCGACGAGTTCGTCGTCGTCGGGGACAAGGGCGAGCCCGACGCCGAGCTCGGCGAGCAAATTCACGGCCAGCCGGCGATTGCCCTCGGGACCGAGATGGCAGTGATCGAGGAACAACGGCGACGAGAACAGCGGATGATCGAGATTGACCAGCTCGACCTGCGCCGGCGACCCGCGATCGATGAGCTCCGAGAGCCGCCCGATGTAGCGCCCGTACTGCCACTCCGACATCGCCTCGGCCACGAACTCGTCCTCCAGCGGCGTGCTGAAGAACAGCGCCCGGCGGCCGGTCGCGCGCAGCCGCGCCACCGTGGCCTGGAGCGCCTTGACCTGACGCGACCCGTTGTCCGTGACCAGCTCCTGGTAGTGCGCGAGGTTGCGGGCGCGGGCGCTGAGGAGGTCGGTGGGCGCGCTGGCCTCGGGCGCTCCGGTCGAAACCAGCGCCTCGATCCCGCGCTCGACGGCGTCGATGTTCAGCCAGCTACGGTGGCGCAACAGCGGGACTCGCTCCGCAACCGCGCCCAGCCCGACCCGCGCCAGCCAGCGACCCAGGGCGCTCCAGCGTAGCTCGGTGTTGGTCAGCAGGGTCGGTCCAACCTCGCAGAGCCACGGTCGCGTGCAGTCGCCGTCTTGGGCGTAGCTCCGCGAGAAGTAGCGGGGGTTCAGCTCGATCACCACCGGCACCCGCGCGAACGGATCGACCGCATCGAGCTCTTGCACGATGTGCTGGATGTCGACCGGCAAGAGCGCATCGAGTCCGACCTGGTGGAAACGCGCGCGACTCTCGGGGTGGACCGAGGTCCGCATCGCGTCGATGACCCTGCGCTCGCGCCAGTCGTCGACTTTGCCGCGCAGCACATCGCCGGCGATGACCGAGTCACCGATCAGCAAATACGGCTCGTCCGGGTCGTTCGCCGCGAGCGTCAACACTCGGCGCAGGCCCGCCGCGTCTCGAGGGTCGAAATCCTGGTCGAGCTTGCCCTGGGCGGCAAACCACCCCAGCCCGAGATCGGCCAGCAAGATGAACCCCAGCAAGGCCGCGATGAACGACCACGGGCGTACCGCGGCCGGGGCCGCGGTCGTGTCGACCACTCGCCCGTCACGCCATTCGATGATCTGTGGCTCGGCCATGGGGTCTTTAGAACTGGAACATGGGTTCTTAGAACTGGAAGTAGATGAAACCCGGCGCCTCGGAGGGCGCGCCCAGGGTCGCCGCCACGGCCAGCGCCCCGTAGAAGAGCACCGACAGCGAGAGGTCGTCGTCGATCGCCCGCAACAGACCCCGACGCCGATCGGCGTGGCTCAGCCACAGGAACAGGGCGACTGCGCCAAAGAACGCGAGTTGCTCGGGGCGCACGGCGGCTTGGCCCAACGGTGCGCTGAGGATTCCGACCATCACGGTCCACGCGTCGCGCACGGTCTCGGCTCGGAACAAGATCCAGCCCACCACCACGACATGGAAGGTCACGAACCATGCCAACGCGGCGCGCCAGCGCTCGGGGGCATAGGCGTGCCAGCGGGCAGCCAGCGTGGTGCGCCGCAGCAGCACGTCGAACAGCAGCACGAAGCCGTGATACAGGCCCCACAGCACGAACGTCCAGGCAGCGCCGTGCCACAAGCCCGAGACGAACATCGTCAGGACCAGATTGAACAGCGCTCGGGGCCGCGAGCCGCGATTGCCCCCCAGCGGCAGGTACACGTAGTCGCGGATCCAGGTCGATAGCGAGATGTGCCAGCGTCGCCAGAACTCCGACGGGGTCGTCGAGAGATAGGGCTGATCGAAGTTCCGCATCAGGTCGATGCCGAAGATCCGCGCCGAGCCCCGCGCGATCTCCGAGTACGCCGAGAAGTCGAAGTAGATCTGCAGGGTAAAGGCGTAGGTGGCGACCAGCAGGGTCCAACCATCGAACGCCGAGGGATTGGCGTAGATGGGCTCCACCAGCCTTGCGCAGGCATCGGCGACCAACACCTTCTTGGCCAGGCCAAAGATGATCATGCGACCGCCCGCGACCAGGTTCTCGACCCGGAAGCGCTGGCGGATCGCGACCTCGAACTGCGTCATCAGGTGGCCGGCGCGCTCGATCGGACCCGCCACCAGCTGCGGGAAGAACGTCACGAACAAGAACAGTCGATCGAATGCACGGGTAGGCGTGAGCTGCCGTCGATAGACATCGATCGTGTAGCTCATGGTCTGGAAGGTGTAGAAGCTGATTCCCGGCGGAAGCACGATCGACAGCGTGTCGCCTATCACACCCTCGCCGAGCAACGCGCGCAGGTTGTCGACGAAAAATCCGGCGTACTTGAAGTAGCCGAGCAGTCCGAGGTTTCCGACCAGGCTCAGCGCCAAGAACACCCGACGCCCCGTCTGGGTTTTGGCGCGGTGGATCCCCAGCGCTGCGCAGTAGTCGAGCACCGCAGACAGGATGATCAACCCGGTGAACGGGATGCTCCACGCGGCGTAGAAGATCAGGCTCGCCGCGATCAGCAGCCACACGCGCGCGTTCGGGCGCAGGTGAAAAAACCCGATCCCGGTCGCGAGCAGCAGCAGCAGGTAGGCGAGAGAGTCGAACTGCACGGTAAAGCGCTCCGGGCGAGCCCGCTAGTCCTCGTGATCGGTCTCGCCGGCCTTGCCGTCGGCCTTCGCGTCGTCGGCCTTCGCGTCATCGGCCTTTGCGTCGTCGGCCTTCGCGTCGTCGGCCTTTGCCTCGGGTGGCTCGTCGGCATCGCCGCCCGCCGCAGGTTTCACCGGCGCCGGCGGCCGTGCACGAGCGCTCGGGGCTGGGCGGTTCTCGAGGCGTCGCTCGAGACGCTCGAGACGCGCGGCCAGCTCGGTCTCCTCGTCGCTGTGCGCGGCGACCGGCTTCACCGCGCGCATCTCAGAAACCAGTCGTCCCAGCGAGATGTGCAGGGCGCCAAGCCAAATGAACGGAAGCAGTCCCATCGCGAGCCACGGCAACCACGCGCGGTTCGCAGCCACCCCCGACTTGAGGGGCTGCTCAGGCGCCATTGCGTCGAGCTGCGCCGGTACGCCGCCGCTGGACTTGGCGGCCAGCTCGACCATCCGCTCGAACGTTGCGGCCAGATCGTCTCCCACCAAGACCGTCTTGCTGCTGGGGTCCGTGACGACGTACTGACCGGTGGCCGAACGACTGACGAAATACATGGCGAAGCGACTCCCGAAAGCACACGAGGAAAGAGGCGCGATGGAACCATTTTCGCGACCTCCCGACAAGCGGGCCGGCCCACGGGTGCCAGGTTCTGCGGGCGTGGGTCACATTGACCTGGTGAGCCGGCCAACGTCCTTGGCGACTTGGCCCTCGAGGGCGCATCGTCGGCCCGGTGCTCATGTTCCGCAGTGTGTGTTCCGGCCTTGGCCCCCACTCGCCCCCATTCATCGGTGGGCGGCGAGCCACGCATCGACCTCGTGAACCTCGTCCTGGCGATCGGATGCCGCGAACAATACCCGCGCCGCCTCGGCCTCGCGGCGCGCCCGTGGGCGGTCGCGGTTGCTGTCCTGGTTGCTGTCCCATAGGGCGCGCGCGAGCGCGAGGTGGCCCGCGGCTCGCTCCGTCGGGGGCGCGGCCTCGGGTATGGAACGGATCCTCAGCGCCCGCTCGAGCGGCTCGATCGCCTCGACGGCGCGGCCGAGCGCGACGAGCACCCGACCCAGCGTGACCAGGCCGTAGGCGACGCGAACGTGCTCGGTGCCCAGCGATTTTTCCCACCGCGGGATCGCCTGCTGCGCCGGCGTGAGCGCGTCGGCAGGACGACCGCGTTCGAGCAGCAGCAGGGCACGCGCATGGAGGTTGGCCGCCGCGAGCTCCGAATCCGGACCAGACTGCTCGAGCTCGATCGACCACGCGGCGTCGAGGTGGAGCTGGGCCTCGTCATAGCGCCCGAGAACCCGTAGAGCATTCGACAGGTTGTTGTGCGCCGTCGCGACCACCGGGTGGCGAGGGCCAACGGTCTTGACGAGGATCCCGAGCGCGCGTTCGTATAGTGGCAGCGCTTGCTGGGTGTTGCCGCGGGCTTTGTGCACGCGAGCGAGGTTGCCCACGACCTCGCCCACCGCCGGATGCTCGGCACCGCGTTCGTGCTCGAGCTTCGCGAGCACGCTCTCCAAGATCGCTTGCGCCTCGTCGTACCGCCCCTGCGCGTGGTAGACCAGCGCCAGCCGCTGGTGGGTCTCGATCCCGTCGAGGTTGGTCTTGCCTTCGCGGGCCTCGAACAGCGCGTAGGCCTCGAGCAGCTTCGCTTCCGCCGTCGGGTAGTCGTCGCGCAACAGTTCGATCGTTCCCCAGGTCGACAGCAGTCGCGCGCGGCGGAGATCGTCGTTGCCGGCCTGAACCACCGCGGCCTGGGCGGCGTGCAAGATCGGCTCGACTTGCCCGAAGTCCTGACGAGAAACCCCCACGAGGATCGCCAGCGAGATCCAGGCGTCCGCAGCCAGCCGCAGGTGATGTGACGCCGCGGCGGCTTCGACCACCTCGTAGGCCAAACGCTGGGCCTCATCGATCTTGCCGGTGTCGCTGGCGACCGCCGAGCGAAAGTAGAGAAACTCGGTGCGCAGCGGCGGGTAGTCGAGCGCTGTGATCTCGCTGTCGAGCCCTTCGAGGAGCTCGTGGGCGCGCGCAAAACGGGCGACGGCGCGCAGCGTGCCGACCTCTTCCAAGACCGCGACCGCGGCTGCAACTCGATCCGCGAGGGCAGCCTCGGGCGGATCCATCTCGGCGAGCAGCGCCTCGACATCGGCGCACTCGTCGATCGGCGCGAGCCGGCCGGTGACCTTGGCAGCCCGCTCGACCACCACGGCGTCGGCCTCGGCGAACAACGCGGCCGCAGCACGCAGCTGCACACGCCGCCGCTCGAGACATCCCATACGTCGATCCAGCAGCGCCGGAGACTGATCACCGTCGACATGCGTAGCGCGACAGGCCTGGGCGTACATCTCGAGCCACTCGCTGCCGTACGCATCGAGCGTCGTCGCGGTCTCGCTCCACGACGAGTCTGCGCCGGCGCGACCAGAGTTGCCGAACGCCGCACGACCGGCCTCGCGCTGCGCGGGGCTCCACACCTCGGCGAGCTTGGTCGGACCTTCGCGGCACGGCCGTACCGCCAGCGCCGACTGGGCGTAGAGGCCGCCAACCACTGCGGCAACGCCCAGTCCGAGCGCGGCCACGCGCACACGGGCACGCCGCCGGGCCCCGAGGTCGACCGCGAGCAGGTCGAGCAGCACTCGCATCGAAGGGTGGCGTCTTTGCGGGTCGGGTTGCAGGCCACGCAATAGCTGGGCAAAGATCCACGCGGGCACGTCGCGATCCGAGGGCAGCTCGCGCAGCACCCCCTCGATCACGTTCGACGCCAGTTCGGGTAGGGTCACGCCAGCGAACGGCGCTCTGCCGTACAACGCCTCGTAGGCAGTGACGCAGAACGAGAACTGATCGCTGCGGGCGTCGGCGGCCTCGCCTCTGTGCTGTTCGGGAGACATGTACGCGGGCGTGCCGATGCACGCGCCGGTCGCGGTGAGCTGCACGTCGAGGCTCTCGAGACTCTTGCCCAGCGCGTGTGTGCCGGTGCTGTGGGCGTCGGGCGTGCCTGCGATCGCCCTCGCGAGCCCGAAGTCGACCACGCGCACGCGTCCGTCGAGCCCCAGCAGTACGTTGTCGGGCTTGAAGTCGCGATGAACGATGCCGGCCTCGTGCGCGGCGGCCAGTCCAGCGCCCGCGCGCATCAGCTTGTCGAGGATCTCGCGCCAACCGTGCGGGCCCGCGCGCATCCATCGCCCGAGTGTGCCGCCATCGAGGTGCTCCATCGCGATGAACACCTGGTCGTGCCAGCTGCCGACATCGTGCACCGCGACCACATTCTCGTGATCGAGCTTGGCCATCGCCTGGGCCTCGCGCGCCAGACGATTTCCCGCGGCCGTGCTCCCGGCTGAACCGGCCCCCACCAGTTTCAAGGCGATCTTGCGATCGAGCTCGGGATCGAACGCCGCATAGACCACACCCATCCCGCCGGCGCCGAGCCGCTCGAGCACCACATAGCGGCCAATCGTGGTCCCCCGCGCGAGATCGACCCACCGTGGCTCGTCGCCGCTCGACGAGCGGGCCCCCGCCTGGAGGGTCTCGTCACCCAGCGGCACCACCGTGATCTCGTCGGAGCCAGACCCCACGCGCGCGAGGATACTGCGCGGTGGCGGTCGCGAGCCAGTCGTCGCATGCAGCGGCGGAACCGGTAGCACGTCAACGCGGCCGTCGCAGCCACACCGCTGGGTTCACGGCCGCGAGACGTCGCGGCTCTCGCGGGCCGCCATCGCGACGACCGCCGCCCTGCTCCGCGACATAGGCAGGCGCACTCGAGGCCCGAGGTCGGGCCCAGGCCAGCTATCAGGCCCCACGCCAATCCGAGCGCAGCAAGCCATAGACATAGAAGTCGCGTGGTTGTCCGCGACACACCCGATAGTTTCTCAGGCAACCCTCACGCAAGAACCCGCTGCGATCGAGCAACCGCTGCGACCGCGTGTTGTCGACCCTCACGAACGCGTGGATGCGATCGACCTCATCGCGTCCGTAGGCCCACTGAAGCACTGCGGCGACGGCCTGGCGCATCAGTCCCGTGCCCCAGCAGGGCTGCGCGAGGTCGAACGCCAGCTCTGCCCAGCGGTGTGCCGGAGAGTATTCGTTGAAGCCACAGGTGCCGACGAGTTGATCATCGTGCGCCAACGCGAGCCCCCACTTGGACAGCTCGCCCGCCGCCCAGCGGCTCCGACTCCGCTCGATGATGGCCTCCGCCAGTGGCAACGACACGACCGGATAGCTGGTCAAGTCCGTGACAGCGGGATTGCGCAGATAGGCGTAGAGCGCGTCGGCGTCAGCGGGACCCAGCGCCCGCAGCCGCGCGCCGCTGAGTTCGATCGTCGGCGGAGGTCGCGACTCGTCTGCCATCGGTCCGCGCGACTGGTGATCGCCTCGCTCATCGGTAACCTAGCACGCCCGCCGATCGACAGCCCTCGCCCTGGCCCCTGGCCGAGCGGTGCTGCGCTCCCGGGCTCTGCACAGCTTGCGCAAGTGGGCGGCAAACCGTGGGCGCGGGGCGTGTCGGGTGGCAGTACTCAACCCATGAAGCACCGCATCATCGTCT
>CANLQR010000237.1 GCA_947492135.1 Deltaproteobacteria bacterium
CACGCTGGCTGCCCGGGCCACCCGGAAGATCATAGTTCTGCGCAGGCACCTCTCGGGTTGGCGCACGCTGACCAGCCGCCGCGGCTTTGCCGTCCGCGGCGTGCGCGAGGTCGGTCGGCCACCGCCGAGTCTCCTCGTCGAACATCTCCTCCATGAACCCGGCCAAGCGTACCGACGACGTCGGCAACTTGTACTCGCGTGCGAGCTCTTCGAGGTCGACCTGCAGCGCGCGCGCGGTCGGGTAGCGGTGCTCGGGATCGAGTTGTAGCGCACGGTAGACGATGCGCTCGAGATCCTCGGGGTAGCCGCGCAACAGCTGCGACGGCGGCGGCACCACCCCGTTGACGATCTTGTGGATGATGCCGAGTTCGGACTCGGCCTGGAACAGCCGCCGGCCGACGGTCAGTTCGTAGAGCAGGATCCCGATCGAGAAGATGTCGCTGCGCCGATCGAGCGGGCCGCTGCGGCACTGCTCGGGCGACATGTACGGGATCTTGCCCTTGAGCGTCCCGACCGCTGTCGACGTGGTGGCGATCGACGCCTTGGCGATCCCGAAGTCGGCGACCTTGACCGACCCGTCGTAGCTGATCAGGATGTTCGGAGGGGACACGTCCCGGTGCACGATGCCGAGCGCACGGCCATCGAGCCCGTTCTTCTCGTGGGCATAGTGCATCCCCGCGCAGGTCCCGATGATGATGCCCAGCGCGTGCTCGAGTGGGAGCCAACGCCGTGCGGTGGTGATCTGCCGCATCAGCTTGAGCAAGCTCTGGCCGTGCACGTACTCCATCGCGAAGAAGACGTTGCCGCCGTGTTCACCGATGTCATAGACGTGGACGATGTTCGGATGATCGAGCGTCGCAGCGAGCCGCGCTTCGTCGAGGAACATGCGCGTGAACTCGCGATTGTCGGCGTGGGCGGGCAACACCCGCTTGAGCACCACGAGTTTCTCGAAGCCGTGCGCCGAACGAGCGTAGGCGAGAAAAATCTCGGCCATCCCGCCCACAGCGAGACGCCTGAACGGCCGGTACTTCCCCTGCGGCTGGCTTTGGCCGTCGAACGCCTCGAACCCCGAGCCGGACACGAGCAGCAGTCTAGCAAAGTAACTCAGCGCACGTCACGCCGGCTCGCTCGCGGACGGCGCGGGCCGAGCCAACACGCTCGGCCCGGCTGCGAGCAATCGGACGAAGCCGTCCTCGTCCAGCACAGGAACACCGAGTTGCTGGGCCTTGGCGAGCTTGCTACCGGGCGCGGCGCCCACGACCACGGCGGCGGTTTTCTTCGACACCGAAGAGCCCACTTTACCCCCGCCGGCAAGGATCGCGGCCTCGGCCTGCTCGCGGGTGAACCCGACCAAGCTGCCGGTGACGACGATGCTCAAGCCGGCGAGGCGGTCGCTGCGTTCCCCCGCCGGGGCAGGATCCCGCGCGACGACGCCGCCCTCCAGCAGCCGCTGCACCAGCGCGACGTTGTCGGCCTCGCTCGCCCACTGTCGCAGCGCGGCGGCGCTGACCGGGCCGATGCCATCGATGGCCGCGAGTTCCGGCTCGGGCGCCTCGAGCACCATGCGCAGATCGAGATAGCGCAGTGCGAGCAGTCGTGACGCGCTCGCGCCGACGTGGCGGATGCCCAACCCAACCAGTACGTTGGTCAACGGCCGCGCACGCGCGCGATCGATCGCGGCCATGAGCTTGTTCACCGACGTCTCGCCCCAACCCTCGACACCGAGCAGGGCTTCGGGCTGCAAGAAGAAGATGTCCGCGGGCGTAGCGAGGTGCCCGAGTTCGAGCAGGGTATCGACCGTGCGATAGCCCATGCCTTCGATGTCCATCGCGCCGCGCGAGGCGAAGTGAAACACGTACTCACGCAGGCGGCTGCGACAGGCAAAGCCGCCGGTGCAACGCGCGACCTTCTCACCGCTGCCCCGGACAATCGGACTCGCGCAGCTCGGACACACCGTCGGCATCTGCCACAGCGTCTCGCTGCCATCGCGGCGGGCGAGCACGGGACCAACGACTTCCGGGATCACATCGCCGGCCCGACGGACAATCACCCAGTCGCCGATTCGCACGTCCTTGCGCGCCACCTCGTCGGCATTGTGCAAGGTCGCCATGCCCACCGTCGCACCGCCCACGAACACGGGATCGAGCACCGCGAAAGGCGTCGCGGCCCCCGTGCGCCCGATGTTGATCTGGATGTCGCGCAGCCGGGTGACCTGCTCCTCGGGCGGGAACTTGAAGGCGATGGCCCAACGCGGCGCCTTGGCCGTGAAGCCGAGCTCGCGCTGCTCATCGAGCACGTCGAGCTTCACGACCACGCCATCGGTCTGATACGGCCGGCTCGCGCGCTCGCGCTGGGCATTGCGGACGTACGCCATGGCTTGGGCGACATCGGCGACGCGGGCGGTCGCTGGGTTCTTCGCGAAGCCCAGGCTCGCCAGGTAATCGAGTGTGTCCCAGTGCGATGCCAGCGATGGGCCACCCTCCAGACGGCCGAGCTGGTAGATCCAGATCGACAGATCACGGGACGCCGTGACGGCGGCGTCCTTCTGCCGGACCGACCCCGCGGCGGCATTGCGGGGATTGGCGAAGAGTCGGGCATCCGCGTCGGCCTGACGGCGATTGAGTGCAACGAACGCCGAGGTGGGCATGTAGACCTCACCACGCACCTCGAGGACCGCGGGCGCATCGCCGCGCAGCCGGGCCGGAATCGCCGCGACCGCCCGCAGGTTGGCGGTCACATCCTCGCCGGTCGTACCGTCACCGCGAGTCGCACCGAGCACGAGCCGCCCGCGCTCGTAGGTCAGCGCAATCGCCAGGCCATCGATCTTCAGCTCGCAGGTGTAGCCGCTGGGCGCATGGCCCAGGCTGCGCGCCAAGCGTTGGTCCCATGCGGCCATGTCGTCATCCGATATCGCGTTGTCGAGCGAGAACATCCGCGAGGCATGGGTGACCGGCGCAAACAGCCCCGAGGGTGATGCGCCGACCTCGGCGGTCGGCGAGGCTCCGCCTGCGTGCTCGGGGTGCGCCTGTTCGAGCGCCTCGAGCTGACGCACCAGAGCGTCATACTCGGCGTCGGAAATCTCGGGATCGTCGTCGCGGTGATACCGCGCCGCATGGTGGCGGATGGTCTCGCGGAGGGCTTCGATGGTCTCGCGCACCTTGGCGAAAAGCCTATCACGCACCGGCGCTGTGGGCCGGTGCCCGCCGGTAGCAGCCGCCGCGGATCTGCGTGTATGGTCCCGCGGCCATGCGCCGCCTGCCACTGCTTGCCGTCGTCTCACTCCTCGCCGCTTGTCGCCGGGCCCCCACCACCGAAGCGCCCGGAGCTGTCAGCACGACCACCCCGACCGCCGGCGTTCCCACCGAGGCCGAGCGCCCGTTCGACTATCAGATGACCGCGCTCGGCAACGGGCTGAAGGTCATCACGCTCGAGGACCACTCGACGCCGATCGCCGCGGTGCAGCTTTGGTACCACGTGGGGTCGAAGAACGAGCGGCCCAACCGCCGCGGCTTCGCCCACATGTTCGAGCACATGATGTTCCGCGGCACGCAGAACATCGGCCCCAAAGCCCACTTCGAGTACATCCGCAAGGTCGGCGGTGACGCGAACGCCTATACCTCGTTCGACAACACGACCTACATCCAGGTCGTGCCCAAGAATCAGGTCGAGATGGTCATGTGGCTCGAGGCCGAGCGCATGGGCTTCTTGAAGATCAACCAGGACTACTACGACACCGAGCGCAAGGTCGTCGCCGAGGAGTACCGCATGGGCCGGGAGCAGCCCTACGGCAGCGTGTTCGACAAGGTCTTGCCGCAGATCTTCTCGAAGCACCCCTACGCGTGGTCGCCGATCGGCAACATGGAGGAACTCCAGGCCGCCAAGATCGACGAACTCCACGAGTTCTGGAACACCTACTACGTCCCGAACAACGCGGCCCTGGTGGTCGTCGGCGACGTGAACCACGCCGAGGTGCTCGCGATGGCCGAGCGCTACTTTGGCTGGATCCCACGCTACCCGGATCCCCCGCAGGTCACCGTCAAGGAGCCTGTCGCCCAAGCCAGCCAGAAGATCGTCGTCGAGGAGAAAAATGGGCCGGTCCCGATCGTCGCCATTGGCTACCGCACCGTGCCGATGGGCCACGCCGATGAGCTAGCGCTCGATGCACTGTCGCAGATCCTCGGCAGTGGCGAGAGCAGCCGCCTGTATCGCAAGCTGGTGACCGAGAAGCGACTGGCGATGTTCGCGTTGGCGAGCGGCTTGGGCCTCGAAGACGATGGGTTGTTCATCGCAGGAGCGGTGCTCAAGCCGCTCGCGGGCAAGCCCGACGCCGCGATCGCAGCGATTCGAGAAGAGCTCGACCGCCTGCGCAAAGACGGACCGACCGATGCCGAGGTCGCCAAGGCGCGCAACGGCATGCTGCGCGACGCGACGGTGTCCCAGCTGAGCATCGAGTCCAAGGCCCAGCGTCTGGGCGAGGCCGCGGTGCTCGAGGGCGACGTGGAGAACGTCAATCGCGAGCTTGTCGAGATCCGTGCCCTCGATCGCAAGACGCTACACGCGGCGGCCCGCAAGTATCTCGTGGCGCAGCACGAGATCGAGATCCGGGTCGAGCCGAGCCTGCTGGGCTTCATCGCCAGCCAGTTCTCCGGGGACAAGGCCAAGCCGGCCGAGGACTCCAAGACCGGCAAAGAGGAGATTCACGGCGAGGGCAGCGGCAAACCCGGACTCGCCCGCCCGGGGACGCTCGCCACCACCCCGACCGTTGCGCCGCCGTTGGATGCCAACGTCGCGATCGCCACGCAGGAGCGCACCCTGAAAAACGGCCTGCGCGTGGTCGTCCTCGAGAACCACGAGGTCCCGTTTGTGCAGTTCACTTTAGGTCTGCGCTACGGCGCGTTCGCCGATCCAGTCGATCACCCCGGCTGCGCGTACATGGCCTTGCCGATGCTGACGCGGGGCACCAAGGCCCACGACTACGCCGCGCTCACCGATGCGCTCGACGATCGTGCGATCACGCTGACCGGCTCCGCCGACATGGATGGTTCCACCGTCGGTGCGACCGCGGTCACCCACGAGGCGAGCACCGCTGTCGCGCTGCTTGCCGAGGTGGTGACCACGCCGACGTTCCCCAAGGATCAACTCGACCGCCTCGTCGAGCAGACCACCACCGGCCTGATGGTCACCGAACGCTCGCCCGACTACCTCGCCGATCGCGAGCTCCGTCGACGCCTGTTCGGCAAGCACCCCTACGCGCGGCTGCCCGAGGGCCAGGCCAGCCAGCTCCACGCGCTCGAGCGCGACACACTCGCGGCGTGGTGGGCCAAGCACGCCCGACCCGACTCCGCAGTGTTGTATGTCGCGGGCGACGTCAAGGCCGAGCAGGCCTTCGCGTGGGCCGAGAAACACTTCGCGGGCTGGACCGCGACCGGGGTGGCACCCACGATCGACATCGCCGCCGCGACCGCGCCGAAGGGACGCACCATCGTCATCGTCGATCGTCCGGCGCAGCAGAGCCAGATCCGCGTGGGACACCTCGGCATCACGCGCGATGATCCGCGGTGGTCCGACGCCAAGGTGATCTCCGAGGTCTTCGGCGGCGGCTTCAACTCGCGGCTCAACGACACCATCCGGGTGAAAAAGGGCCTGACCTATGGCGCCGGCGGTGGATTCTCGTCGGGGCGCTTTGCCGGCCGCTTCGTCATCCGCACGTTCAGCAAGAATGCCACGGTCGCCGAGACCGTCGCGACCATCATCGATGAGGTCGAGCGGTTGCAGAAGCAACCGCCCAGTGCCCAGGAGCGCGAAGCCGCGGTCAGCTTCATCAGCGGCAGCTTCCCGCGCGAGCGCGAGACCGTAGGCGATGCCGTTGGCGAGCTATGGTCGCTCGACCTCGCCGGGCTACCCCGCACATGGTTCGACACCTACCTGCTGGGCGTGCGTGGCACCGATACCAAAACGCTCGGCGCCACCGCCAACGCCTTGGTCGACGAGGACAACTTGGTCATCGTCGTGGTCGGACCGGCCAAGCTCCTCGAGCCCAAGCTGCGGCAGTTCGGCAAGGTCGAGATCGTCAAACCCTAAAGCCAAGCGGGCTACGACAGCAGCGCGCTCTAGGCGTCCCAGCGCGGCGACCCACGATCGCCCGTGCGAGTCACAGCCTCATCGATCGCAGTGCGCACGCGCGCTGCGAGGGCTTCGGCCGCATCGCGATCGTGGCGGGCGAACTGCAGCAGGACCCCATCATCGGCAGCACCAGGCACTCCGCCCAGCGCGCCTTCCTCGAGCGCCCAGAGCTGCAAGCGTGCGCCCAGCATCCCGCGGCGAAACGAGCACGCCGCGAACTCCTCGACATCGATCACGACCTTGCTTTCCACGACGCCGGTCGGCTCGGGGGCGCGTCGCTCGAATTCCAGAACGACCGCGGCGCCGCCAAACCGCACGACCCCGCGCACGTCGAAGCCGTCGCCAAAGGTGTCGCGGATGGTGAACGCAACGGTCACGGTGTTTTGGAATGCTTCGCCCTGAACGCGAGGCCCGCAATGGCATCATGAGGATCGTTGTTTCGCGGCGCGAATCAGTGTTCCGCGGGTGGTCGCAGGGTGGTGTCGCGCGTGCCGGCCTCGCCTGGCACTTGCCAGCACCCCCGCCGGTTTCCGCGCGGCACCCGGGGACAGTGGCCTCCGCGAGCGCGGGTGCATGAAAACCGCGGGGTGATATCGGGTTGAATCGGCCCAGCGGACCCCACGGAATGCTGTTCCGTCCCGGATCACGGGCTTGACCGAAGCCTCGGTGGCTTGAAGCACCGGCCGTAATGCGATAACCAAATACGTCCGCTGTTGTCGTCCGCGGCCGAATCAGACCGACGATGAGTCTTCCAAGTCAGCCGAGCGCCCGGGCTCCCGATGGACCGACCGACCCGTTGGTCGGCCAGACTTTGGGAGGTAAGTACGCGATTGTCCGGCTGATCGGGCGCGGCGGCGTCGGCCTCGTCTACCTCGCACATCAACGGACGCCCCAACGCGACGTGGTCGTCAAGGTACTTGGCCCCCACTGGGCAGGTGATGCCGAGGCGATGGCTCGCTTCGATCGCGAAGCCAAGCGACTGTCTGGTCTGCAACACCCGAACATCGTCGAGATGTTCGACTTCGGTCACGACTCCGACCGCGCCTACCTGGTGATGGAGTATCTCGCCGGCGAGCTGCTCTCGGAGCACGTCGCGCGCAAGAAGCGACTCTCGCTTCGGGAGTTCGTGCCGATCGCCGCACAGATCCTCAAGGGGATCGGACACGCCCACTCACGGGAACTGATGGTGCGGGACGTCAAGCCCGCCAACATCATGCTGTGTGAGCGCAAGGGTCGCGCCAACTTCGTGAAGATCCTCGACTTCGGCCTCGCCAAGCTGCTTCGCGGCGAGCAAGCGATCACCGAAGAACATGTGATGGGCACGGTCGGATACCTTGCCCCCGAGGCGATCCGCGGCGAAGCGATCGATCTTCGCGTGGATGTGTACGCGATCGGCGTGCTCTTCTATTACATGCTCGCGGGTCGGCTCCCGTTCGAGGGCGAGAGCAACGCCGCCGTCTTCTACAAGACGATCCACGAGGCCCCGCGGGATCTCCGGGATCTCTTGGGCCAGAACCATGGCCTCCCCGATGGGCTGGTCGAGCTGATTCACCAGTGTCTCGAGAAGGACCCGGGCAACCGCCCGGCTGACGCCGATCGGATCGTCGAGCGGCTGATCGACGTGGTCCCAGCCGTGCTGTTCCGGCTGCCGCGGTCCGCCAACGATGGCGTCGCGCTCGCGCCCGGTGCGGGCAACACCGGACTCATCGAGCTGGTCGGCGACCGCGCAGGCATACCGCAGTTTGCCGACGATGGTGGCTCGCGCACGCCGGTCCCGGGCACGCTGCGCGTGTCCACGTCGCCGCTGCCCAACGCGGCCGAGCATGAAACGGCACGCGGCGCCGTGCTCACCGAGCAGGTGCCCGTGACCGCACCACGCACCCTCGGGCTCGTGGCGATGTCGGTCGTCGCCGGTGCGTTGCTCGCGGTGCTGGTGGTCGGTGCCGTGCTGTGGATGACCTCTCGCGTGGACGACAACGACGTCCGTCATCCCGAGCCCGTTGCCCCGGCGGCCGTCGGAGCCCTCGATGGCGAGCGCCACCTCGGCGTTGCGCTCGACGGGATCGACGCCCGGATCGGCCGCGGAGAGTTCGACACCGCCGCCGTAGAGCTCGACCGTATCCGCGCCGAGGCCCAAGGCGATCCGAGCACCAAGGCCCGCGTCGCGGCCGCGGATCAGCGCGTGCTCATCGCCCGCCTGCTCGCAAGTGCGGCGCGCTTCGAGTCCGAGGGCGACCTCGAGGCCGCGCGGGTCGCCTACACCGACGTGCTGAGCCACGATCCCAATCACGCGCTCGCGAAGGCCGAGCTCGCGCGGCTGGTTCCTGCCGCACTGCCGGGCGCCGGCGACACCGCCGCCGTGGCAACGGGGACGATCGAGGTCACGACCCGACCCGCCGCCAACATCTCGATCGACGGCGTCGATGCCGGGGCCACGCCGCTGCTCAAGCAGTTGCCGATCGGCTCGCACTCGGTCCGCTTGAGCGCCCGCGGGTACGCGCCGTGGGAGGGCTCGGTCGAGATCACCGATGGCGTCAAACTGCCGCTCTCCGTGCAGCTGCGCGGCAAGGGCCCCGGTGGCCGTGATGCAACCCCGCCGGGTGCCACGCCGGCTCCACCCGAGCCCGTAGCGCGTCCGACGGAACCTCCCCCACAGCCGGCCACGACCCCCGTGGGGCCCGAAGTCGTGGAACCCAAACCGAAAAAAGATCCGTTCTTGCCCACCGCACGGCCAGATGGTGGCGACGTGTTCTTGCCCGTGAACAAGGGCGCCTAGAAGACCAAGCGAATGCATTGCCGATCGCACCTCGTGGTATCCACGTTCGTCGCCCTGACCATTGCTGTAGCGCCCGCTCGCGGGGCCATCGCCGCCCCGGCGCCGAGCACCTCGGCGGCGGCAACCACCGAGACGCCGGAGACGCCCGAGACGCTCAGCGCCGAGGCGGTCAGCGCGTTCAAAGCGGGTGAGTTCGACAAGGCGATCGACCTGTTCCAGCGCGCCTACACGCTGGATCCGCAGCCGAACTACCTGTTCAATATCGGCCGCGTGTACGAGGAAAAGGGCGACCTCGACAAGGCCGTCGCGAACTATCAAGAGTTCGTCCAACAGCCGGGGGTCGACATCGAGGCCCGCGAGGCAGCGACAGCGCGGCTCAAGGTGTTGCAGCAGACGCTCGCGCAGCTTCGCGAAGACAGCGAGCCCAAGACCGGGCCGAAGCCGCAGGTCGTCGAACCCTCACCCGCCGACCAGGCCGCCGCAGCTCGCAAACGCAAGCTACGCATCGCTGGCTACTCGTTGCTCGGCGTGGGTGGTGGCGTGCTCGTCATCGGCGCGGTCTTTGGTGGACTCGCGGTCGGCAAGTCCAACGACGCCAAGGATGCCGCGTTCGTGGACGAGAGGCTCTCGCTACGCCAGGAAGCCAAGGGTCGCGCGGTCGTCGGCGATGGTCTGATGCTCACCGGCGGCGTACTCGCCGTGGTCGGGCTCGGGCTGCTCCTGGCCGGTGTCATCAAGGTCCGCGGCAAGAGCAACGCCGACAAGGCGTCGGCCAATGCCCGCTCGAACCGCGGACGGTCGATGACGTGGCAGCCCGTGGTCGCGCCTGGCGGTGCGAGCAACCGTAGCTGGAACGCGGGCCTGTCGCTCGCCGGCAGTTTTTGACAAAGATCGTGCTTGTTCGCGACGCATGCGTGTCGCGGTTTCGCCCTGGCCTGGAGGTTCGTCATGACTCGTGCTCGTCTCCACCGTGAACTCCGCCATGGCGCCTGCGGCGTCCTGCTGGGCCTGCCCGTCACCATCGCGTGCAGCCTGACGCTGCAGCTCGACGATCAGATCGCCTGCTCGGCCGACTCCGACTGTCCGTACACGGGCGGCCAGGGCACTTGTGAGGACGGATTTTGTCGATCACCCGGCAACTCGACCACGGGGAACGTCGAGGACTCCAGCAGCGGAACCACGCCGACCTCGCTGAGCGCGACCACCACGCTCTCGACGTCCGACACCACGAGCAGCCCAGAAACGACGGACGCCACGACGACCGACACGACCACGGGCCCCGCAGGCTGCGTGCTCAACTCGGAGTGTGAGGATGACCAGCGCTGCGGCCCCGATGGTGCGTGCCTGGACCTGCTGTCCGCCGAGTGCCAGATCCTGGTGGTGCCGGCCGGCGCCGACGTCGACAATCTCGTGTTCGTCGGCTCGATCATGCCGACCGGCGCGCCGTTCACAAACCTGGTGCAGCCGCTCGAGAACGCCACCCTGCTGGCGATCGAGGACTTCAACCAAGAGACGACGCTGCAGGGCGATCGTCAGGTGGGGTGGGTCGGCTGCGACGACTCGCTCGGGGGCAACGCGGCAAGCGACGCGGCGACGCACCTGGTCACGAACGTCGGCGTGTCCGCAATCATCGGTCCGATCTTCTCCGAGTCGGTGCTCGACGTGGCCAACGGCGTCACGATCCCGGCCGGGACCTTCATGATGGCACCCGCCGCCACGGCGATGTCGATCGCCGGTCTCGACGACGACAACTTGGTGTGGCGCACGATCGCGGGGGATGTCTACCAAGCCAACGGAATCGTCGACCGACTCATCGACCTCGACGAAGGTGTGGACCCCGATGGTGCCGGTCCCGACACCGCGAACGCCGTCACGAACCTGCTGATCCTGGCCAAGAACGACGCCTACGGCAACGGGCTGCTCAACGACGTGTTGCCTGATCTCGAAGACGGGCTCGCCGCTGCCGACATCTACGCCGCCACCTACCCCGACCCCACCTCGTTCGCCAGCCAAGACGAGCTGCTCGCGGCCTACGGCGAGGTGCTCGCGGGGGCCGCAGTGGACTCCGCGTACCCGTACACGCATGTGCTCTTCATCGGCACCAGCGAGCTCCAAGCGATGTTCTACAGCTACCTCGGGGTGGTCTGGAACCCGGCGATGGATCCACTCCCGCTGTTCACGATGAGCCACGGTGCGGTGCCCGAGCTCGAGCGTTTCATCGAAGAGATTGGCCCCACACCAGGCACCGCCCCACTGG
>CANLQR010000238.1 GCA_947492135.1 Deltaproteobacteria bacterium
ACGTCGGGCGGCCAAGTCCATCAGCCCCGCGTCGCGGGCGAGACCACCACATCCTCGAGCCGCGCGTACGACTGCTCCATGCCATCGACCATCCCCGTGCCGAGGATCATGTCGCGCAGCTCTTTGGAGGGATACGTGATCCTGACGACGATCTGCGTGCGGCCGCCGGGTCGTGGGGTCAGGATCAGCTCGTTCACCGTGGAAGGACCGTCGGTGCCGAGCATCCGCTCGGTGGTCACGGCGCGGCTCGGGCGCTCGTGCTCGAGCAGCTCGCCGGTGAAGCCGAAGCGCTCGCCGGTGCTGTCGTTTTCCCACGCGTACCGGTACGTCGTGCCGACCGTGGTGGCAACGTCGCACACCGGCATGCTCCAGCCCTCAGGCCCGAGCAGCCAGCGCCGGAGCAGCTCCGACTCGTGGTGGGCTCGCCAGATCTGGTCGATTGTGCCCCGTACGACGCGCGTGACCACGGCGTGCGTGTCGTCGACGATCTCTAGCGCAGTATGGAACGCAGCGGCGTGATCGCGCAGCTCCGCGAGCACCTCGTCGAGTTGAGCGAGGGCCGAGGTGAGGCCCTCGACCATTCCCATCGCCAGCAGGCGCTCCATCGCCTCGATGCTGGCGAAGGTGGAGACGGCGACGAAGCGCGATCCGGTGGCGGTGGTCTCGAACGACACCTGTAGCCGACTGCCGGGCAGCTCGGAATTCACCGTGCCATCGGGGTTGGCGAAACCATCGAGCACGACGAAGCGACGCCGAGGTTCGACGTGTTCGAACTCCCAGAAGCCAGCGCTCCTCTCACCCTGTGGCCCGGTCATGACGTACTCGGAACGCCCGCCGCGCTCCATGTCGTGACGGGTGAACGTGGCCGGCCACTGGGGCGGACCCCAGAAGCGCTCGAGCTGCCGCGGGTCGGCCCAGGCCGCCCACAAGCGCTCCACGGGCACGGGGTAGTCGGCGATGGCCGTCAGCGTGAGGTTCTTTGGATCGGATGCGATGGAGGTGATCGGCATGGGCGACTCACTTTTTTTCAGACAACACGGCGTCGAGCCCAGCAAGCCGGTGACGCCACAACGCCTCGAGCTCGTCGAGGCACGCACGGGCGCGCGCAATCTCGTTCGGCACCGCACTGATCAGGCGCTCGCGGCCCACCGAGGCCTTGCGCACGAGGCTGGCCTTCGCGAGCACCGCGACGTGCTTCTGCACCGCAGCGAAGGACATGTCGTAGTCCGCCGCCAGTCCGCTGATCGACACGGCGCCCAGCAGCGTGCGGCGCATGATGTCCCGCCGTGTCGCGTCGGCCAGCGCGCGAAAGACCCGGTCGAGGCGGGCCTCGGCTATTCGCGCAACCATATGGTTGTATATTATCCGACGCGGGGCGTGGACGCAAGTCGGACCTGGCGAGGCACCAGAGAACCTTCATCGCGGCGTGCTATCGCCGAATCGCCCGGATCGATCACCGCGGCGGGTGAAGCACGAGTGGGAGCACGCGACCGAACGCTGGGAAGTCGCGGTCCACGGTGAGGACCGCGATCCCACGTCGCTCCGCGATCGCGCAGATCAAAAAGTCGGTGTTCGATCCCTGGACCCCCTTCGCGCGGCAGGCGTTGAGCCATTCCGCCGCGCGTTCGAAGTCCGCGGTCGTCTGCGGCTCATCATCGAACGCACGCAGGTGGTCGCGAAGGCGCTCGAACTCTCGGAGTGTCCGGATGCCGGAGAGCAGCTCCTGACGAATCGCGCCGATCATTGCGACGCGTCCTTCGGCAACGAGCTCGCGCAGCTCCGTGACCTCCGGTGTGAGGACGATGGCCTTGCGTCGCAACGCCAGCGACCAGACAGACGTGTCGACGAGGACCCTCACTTCCGGGATCGCTGCCGCTTGTGATCGAAGGCCGGGTCGTAGTCGATCGTGCCGAACAGCTCGAGGATTCGCGCCTGCTTTCGGCGTTGGATGTACTCGCGGAGCGCCTCGGTCACCGTGGCTTTCTTCGTACGCAGGCCGCTGACCCGCAGGGCCTCGGCGAGCAGCTCGTCGTCAATCGCGAGGTTCGTCGCCATCTTACACACGAGCTTACACGCCTGTGTGTGTAGACGCCAAGGTGGGCTCCGTTGGGCCGATCCGCGGCACCGGCCAGCGCCACCGCACTGAGGTTGTCACTCACCTCTGACCGCGCGCGACCAGCCCCCCTCGTTCACGGCACGACGCGCGTCACCACGAAGTCGTACGGCATGCGTGCGGTCAACGGCGGTGCGAACGCCGACAACCCGTCGAGTCCACCGTACGCCACGGCGATGCCCGACAACGGGTTGTGCACCCGCGGCACGTGCGTCAGCCTGCCCCCCTGCGGTGAGCTAGCCGCCGCATGCTCGGGCGACCTCGATCCGTGTTGCGACACCTTGGTCTGCGATGCCGTGACGAGCGAGTGCACAGACTGTGTGCGCGAGGATCAGCCCTGCGTCGACGGGACCTGCTGCGTGGGACTCATCTGTGACGCCGAATCCGTGACATGTGTCGCCGGGCGCTGAGGCGAACCATCAGGACCCCGACGTCGATCGACCAGCGCGCGATCACCCCTTGCGCGGGGTCGACAGATCAAAGTCGACCGACACCCGCAACGCGACGCCCCAGCCCGGATCGTCCGCAAAGTAGCGCAGCAAGCTGGTGTACTCCCGGTAGCGCGCGTTCAACAGATTGGTCCCCACCGCACTCGCCCGCACGACATGGTTGCGGCCGGGGAACTCGACGCCGAGCCCGGCCCCGAGCAGCACGTAGGCCGGGGGTGGCGCAGCGAAGTCCAGCTCGCGATCGACCCGGGACTGACGCGCCACCACGGTGCCGCGCAACTCGAGATACCCACGCGCCGAGACCCGCGTGTCCGGCCATAACCACCGACCCGCGAGCGAGTAGCGGTCGGCAGGGATCAGCGGCAGGAATCTGTCGGCGCTCAGATCACGCGCGCGTACCCACGCTGCGCTGCCTGTGAGCCCCAACGGCAGATGCGGCGCCACGAGGTCGAAGCGCACCTCGCCGCCGCCGAACAACGCGTCGGTGGGCCGAAACGCGAACACCGGAAACGGCCCGCGGGCGGTGCAGATCAACGGTGCACACTGGCCCGCTTGGGGCTCGGGCACGAACGCGATGTAGTTGTCGATCCAGCTCGCGTATCCCGACGCCTCGGTGGTGATCCAGTCGCCTTGATAGGTCACCGTCGACTCGCCACCCCAGGTGCGCTCGATCCCGATGCGCGTGCTGCCAAAGCCCAGGATCGGAAAGCTCGGCGACGCGCCGTTCATGAACTGTTCGTCGATGCCGGGGATGCGGGCCGAGGAGTCGAACTGGGTTCGCCAGCTCAACCCCGGCAGCTTTCGGATCGGTCGCGCCACGACGCCGATCGTTGCCGATGGCGCGTGGAAGACCCGCTCGCAGGTGCCGCCTTCGTCGCTGGCGTGGCACACCGTCTCGTCGAGGCGCCCGCCCGCGAGTTGACCCGAGTAGTCGCGCTCGTCCAACACGGCCTTTCGCACCATGCCGTCGTAGCGGACGCCGAGTTCGAGTTCGACTCGATCGCGCACCAAACGCTCGACGTCGTACACGCCCCACGACCATTGGCCATAGTCGGGGACCAGGGTGGTCGCAGCATCGAAGCGGTTGGTCTGTTGGCCCAGCGTCACCCCTGGCGTCCCGACCAGCGCCCAGTCGCCCAGGCGTTTCGCGGCGTGTTCCAGCTCGACCTCGACGAGGTGCGTGGCAAGCTCGAGGTCCAGCTGCGGGCCCGTCACACTCTCGCGGACGATGGCGAACTCCTTGCGGTCGTTGAACTGGAAGGCGTACGTCGCATGCAACTCGCCCACGCGGCCAAGCGGGATCCGAGCGCGAGCGAGCGCAAGGTGGTGCCAGATCTCCTGACGGGGACGCTCGATCCCGAACTCGGGGCTGTAACGGTCGGCCCCGACCGGCTCGCCACGCGACACGCCCGCGAGGAAGTCGTCGACCGACGAGAGCTGCAGACACGTGCAGATTCCCAGTCGCGAGCGCAGCACGCGGTAGGCGACGTCGACATCGATCCGATCGCTGAGGTAACCGATCCGCGTGCCGGCGTTCCAGGTCCCCGCCCCGGTGTTGTCGAGCGGAGAGTCGGGCGCGAGCGCGGCGCGGGTCCGCGACGCGTTGCCCTCGAAACGCATGGCCAGCCCAGGCGCCCGAAGCGGTGCGTAGTCGATGCGCGCCAGCCCACCGCCACCCGCGGCGTTGGACTGGCCAAAGCTCCCGACTTCGCCCGATACGCCGGGCTTTCGCAGCAGTGGACGCGATTCGAGCAGGACGACCCCTGCGTTCGCCTCGGGTCCATAGCGGGTCGTCGCCGCGCCCTTGATCACCGTGATCCGTCCCGCAGCATTGGGGTCGACTTCGGGCGCGTGATCGAGCCCCCACTCCTGGCCTTCGTGGCGGATGCCGTCGACGAGGATCAAGTTGCGCCGACCGATGTGCCCGCGAATGATCGGTCTGCCCATGCCACCGGCCCCGGTGCGCAGGACCGACACCCCGGACATCTTGGCGATCGTGTCTGCGAGCCCTTGCCCGCGCGACCGGGCGAGTTCGGCCCCGGCGAGCGACTCACTCGCCGAGCTGCTCGGGGCGCCTTCGTCGTGGACCACGATCACTCGCGCGTCGTGGTGCTCGTGAAGCGCGTCGAGCTCGAGCGTCGAGCGGATCGTGGCCGCGTCGAGCTCGACCTCGACGTGAAGCGCAGAGTGCTCGGCCTTGGCGACCGTCACCTGCAGTACGCCCGGACACAGGCCGGTGATCTCGAAGGCGCCCTTGGCGTCGGTTTGGGCGTAGCGAGGGTGGCCCTCGTCGCGCTGGAACACCAACGACGCCAGCGGAATCCCCTCGTCGGTGCCGGCCTCGACCACGACTCCCGTCCAACGGATCGAACACGGGTCCGGGCCAAGGGTTTGGGGTGCGGGGGCTGCCCATGACAAAGCCCACCAAAGCGCCGCGGTGATCACGAGGTTCGCGTCACTCTACCGCGAGGTCGAAGGTCACGTCGACGTCGACGTCGCCCGGCAAGGTCTCGCCGGCGGCCAGAGCCTCGGGCAGCTCGGCCTGTTTCTGCGCACTGCCGTTGAGCTCAGGGAGGTGCCGCAACACGATGCGAAGGGTGCCGGTCCCTGGCAGGTTGGTGTCGATGGTGTTGCGCAGCCCGACCGGCAGATCGTCGCCGATCGCGTTCTCACCATAGTCGGACTCGAGGTCGGCGTAAGCGTGGGTGAGCAACAGTGTCGACGAGCTCGCCGCGGGCCCGTCGACGCCGTCGCCGAGCACGAAGACGAGGTGGTCCTCGGCCTCCGCGCGAATCTCCTCGGTGAGATCCTCGGGTGGATCGGCCAACGTGTTGACGAACTCCACGTCGAGCGCAAACCCCTGCTCGGACGGCAGCGTGACGGCATCGGCTGCACCCGAAACCCCCCCATCGCCATCGGGGTCGTTGAACTCGAACGATAGCGCCGGCCCGCCGTCCATCGGCGTGAAGCGCAGAACCACCCGCGAGATGATCTCCGTCTCGTTGTCCCCGCCAAGCGTATCGTCGGCCGCACAGGCGCACGCGAACAACGAGAGCACTAGAGACGCCGTGAGTCGTGCGGACATCGCGGGCTGATCTAGTCGCCGCGCCGCGCGGAAGTCAACGCCAGCGCCGAGATCGACACTCGTCCAACTGTGCAAGCGTCCGATCGGGAACCTCGAGGCCCGCGGGGTGGCACCACGGGCCTGGGCCGCAGTTGCCGAGTCGTGCGCGGTGTGGCCCAGGGCTCGCCGCTGGAGGGAACTTGGCCGCGCCGGTCCCGTGTGTCAGGCATGCGGTCGCACTCGCGCGTGGTGGTGCTCGTCGGCTCGGGCTTGGCGGGCTTGCTGATCACGACCGACGCGGGCGCCTACGTCGACCCAGGGGTGCTGATCCTGGCGCTTGACCCGAATGGTCCGTGCGATCAGGGCCAGCTCGAGATTCGCCGCGGGCCGCCGCGACGACCGAGCCGGCAGGTGCCGGACGTGCGCGACACGGCGCCCCCGAAGCGCACCGAGGACGTGCGAGTCCCCGAGCCGCCCGAGGTCCCCGAGCCAGCGAGCCGCCCGCCGAACTTGATCGGCGCTCCCGATCGACCGTGTGCTTCGAGCGATCGCGACGCGCTCGTCGGCGGGGGATCCCCGTACGACGCACCGATGTGGATCGGCGTGGGTGCGCTGGCGATGCTGCTGGGGTTGGTGGTGGGTGCTCGTCGTGCGCGGGCGCATCACGGCTAGCGAGAGCGTCGTGCGATCCACAGCGCACGGGTCCCGCCAACGAAGCGCTCAGCAGGCGCACGCCGGGGACGCCCCGGCCTCGTCGACGCACAGCTGATCCCACGCTGTGTTGCAGCAGAACGGATCAAGCCCACAGACCCCCGCCACGCACGGCGAACAACCCGGATTCAGACTCACGCCTTGTGCACACGGATCGTGCTCACACGTGACCTCGAACAAGGCCCCCTGGCTGATCCACTGCAAGATGATCTGCAGATCCGGATCGGTGAGGCTGCCGAACGCCTTGAGTGGGTGCGGATCATCCTGCCCCATCACGTCGATCAGCGGATAGGTGACCAGCAGCGAGTTTCCGGGGCTATCGGTACACACCCGCACCGGGTTGTCGACGTCAGGGCAGGTGATGCCTGGCCCGACCAGGTTCTGCCACGCCTGCATCGGCGGCAGATCCCAGTCCGCGTTGAAGCCGGCGCTGACCGCCTCGGGCGGCCCGCCCCCGGTGTGACACCCGACGCAGCCATACAACGAGAACAGCGGATAGACATCCTCGGTGAAGTTGTACGCGATCGGCGGCTGGGCGCCTTGCTCGATCCATTCTCGGATCACCTGCACCGCGGGATCGTCCACCGAGGGGAAGATGTCGACCGGATGGGGATCATCCATACCCAACTCGTCGAACAGCGGGCGCGTGATGAACAGCGAGACCTCAGGATCGTCGGTGCACACCCGCACGGGGTTGAGCGGATCGGGGCACAAGGTCCCGGGCCCGACCAGGTTCTGCCACACCTGAAGCGGCGGCAGATCCCAGTCGGCATTGAAGCCCGCCCTGACGCCCCCGGCGGGACCGCCCCCAGTGTGGCAGCCGACGCACGCATAGGTCGTGAAGATCGGGTAGACGTCGACGGCGAAGTCGCGCGGAATGACCTCGTCGTTGCGGACCAGCTCGACCACACCGATGTTGCCGGTCGATCGTAGGTTGACGGCACCGTCGTCGAAGCCGCTGGCCCGCACCGTCGCGGCGCCTTGCCCGGTGCCGTTGGAGTCGCGAACGCGGAACATGACAAAGCGACCGGTATCGTTGGACGCGTTGGCGGTGGTCCCGATCCATCGACCGCTGGGGTCCTCGTCGAGGAAGCAAACCTGCGCGGGGTTTGCGTTGAGGTCGAGCAGGCTGTCGTGGATGTTGATGTAGCCGTCGAGCTCGACCTGCAGCGCCGTGCGCGAGACCGTCGCCACCCCCGCGCCGACGTCGTCGACCATCCGTCCAAAGATCGTCGAGCGCTGGGCGAAGTAGACGTTGACCGCACCGTTGCCGATCGCCTGTTCGAGCGTGGGGAACAGGCCGCACTCGAACGCGACCTGGGCCATGTGCGCGTAGGTGACGATCGGGGGGTCGTAGAGGACCGGCGTATCGTTCTCGACCCGGAGCTGGGTGCGTGTGTGCATCGACGCCGGCACAAACACCGGAGTGTCTTGATCGAGACCCAGCTCGAGATCGAGCAGCGTGCCCGGCGGTATCGCCGAGAGCCCGTAGGCACCGTCGGCGCCGGTGGGTCCGGACATCGCCGCAGGATCGATGTTCGTGACGGTGATGGTCACCTCGGCCGCGGGCGTCGGTGCGACCTGATCGTAGAACTGGACCACGCCCTCGATCGAGACCTCGACCAGCAGACAATCCCCGATCTCGTCCTGGCACACGCCGCTTGCACACTGCGCGTCAGCGGTACATGGGCTGCAGGTGGCGTCGATGCAGACCTGCTGAGGCTCGCACGCGTCGAGTTCGGTGGTGGTGCAGGCGGCACACAGCCCGGTGTCGGGATCACATGCGGGTGTCGACGCGTCGATCTCGGCGCACGCGCCGTTGTCGAGCGCCGCACAGCCCACACACTCACCATCGTTGCAGTACGGGGTCGCTCCGTCGCACGAGGAATCGGGGCCCTGATCGGCACTGCAGGTGACGCCCACCGTGGTATCGGGCGTGCTGGTGCCGGTGTCGGGATCGGTCATGGTCACGCCCGTGGTGGGCTCGGTCGGCCCCTCGGTCATGACCATGCCCGTGGTGGGCTCGGTGCCGCTCGTCACATCCGTGTCGACCGCGACCGGAGGCTCGGGGTTGAAGCAGCCGCTCGCCGGTGCCACCGCAAGTGCCACCAGCATCGCGGGACGACACGTCATCAGGTAGTTCGCGGATAGCCGGGTCAAGCGCATGGGATCGCACTGTATCACCTTGTCGCGCTACAGTGCGGCGGCGAATGTCGGCCCCCCGCCCGCCTGGACCTGAGCACCTCGGCGAGGTCGGTGACGAACTCGTCCGCGGGTTGGCGCGGCGCCGATTTTGGCAGCGCAGCACGTTTTGGATCTTCGTCGGGCTCGGGCTCGGGGTCGTGCTGGGTGGGTTTCTTCCGCAGAACCACTACCCACAGGCCTACAGCTTCTTCAAGTTCCTGTCGTCGGCGTTCATCCAGCTCATCAAAGGCCTGATCGTACCGCTGCTGTTTTCGACCATCGTCGTCGGCGTTGCACAGACCGGAGATCTGAAGGCAGTGGGCCGCATGGGCGGCAAGGCGCTGCTGTATTTCGAAGTGGTGACCACCCTCGCGCTGTTCATCGGCCTGTTCGTCGTGAACTGGCTGCGCCCGGGTGACGGCCTGCCGATCGACGTCTCCGCGCAACCCGTCGTCGAACTCGCGAAGCAAAAGACCGGGTGGGAAATCGCGCTGCACCTGTTCCCGTTCAACCTCGTCGAGCACGCCGCCAAGGGCGACATCTTGCCGGTGGTCGTTTTCGCGACCTTGTTCGGGATCTCGCTGACCCGCGTGAGTGCGGCACACCGCAAGCCAGTGCTCGGATTCTTCGAAGCCGTGTCGCAGGTGATGTTCAAGTACACCGACATCATCATGCGGCTCACGCCGCTGGGGGTGTTCGGGGCCATGGCCTACAACGTGAGCCACATGGCCGCCGGCAAAGAGATCGACGGGGTCTGGCGCGAGGGTTGGCCGGCCGTCGGCTACTTGCTGGGCAAGTACGCCGCGCTGGTCGGCAGCCTCTACCTCGCGCTGGTGCTGCTGGTCGTGCTGGTGTTCGTGCCGATCATGGTCGTCACCGGCATTCGGGTGGTGAAGTTCCTGCAAGCCATCCGCGAGCCGGCGGCGACTGCGTTCTCGACCGCGTCGAGCGAGGCCGCGTTGCCCCGCCTGCTCGAGGACATCGTCAAGTTCGGTGTGCCGCGCCGGGTTGCGAGCTTCGTGATCCCAACCGGCTACTCGTTCAACCTCGACGGCTCCACGCTGTACCTCGTCGTCGCGTCGGTGACGATCGCCCAGGCCGCCGGCATCGAGATGAGCCTGGGCGAACAGCTCGCGATGCTGCTGACGTTCATGCTGACGTCCAAGGGCGTGGCCGGCGTGCCTCGGGCAACCTTGGTCATCATCGCAGGGACCTGCGCGAGTTTCGGGCTGCCCGGCGAGGCCGGGGTCGCGATGTTGCTCGCGGTCGATGAGGTCATGGACATGGCGCGGACGATGGTGAATGTCATCGGCAACGGCCTCGCGGCGGTCGTGATCGCCAAGTGGGAAAAGGTCTTCGGGACCCGCGAGCCGGCGACGGCGACGCCCGAGCCCGAACCCGACGGCCGGCACGGCGACTGACCGCCGACTCTTGCGGGTCGACGATCCTGCAACCTCGCGACGCGCGCCCCGTCTTTGCCAGAGCAGTGGACGCCGTGACCCCATCTTGTGAGCGAGCGCATGATGGCCGCCCTGCGCAGGGCAGCTGGCGCACGCTGAAGCGGGCCGTCAGCCGCGGCGCCAGCACGATCGCGGTCAGCATCGCCTTCGCGGCGGCCGTGCTTCCGCTGCTGGGCCTGATCCCGTTGGCGATCCTCCGCCACCACGTGCGGCGCGCGCTACGGCCGATCGTGCCAGTTCGCCCGCTGGCAGCGCGCTAGTCCGCGCACCAAACCCGCGCCGCCCAAACGTGCTTTGCTGCCGGCGGTGGCGAGATTTCACGAGACCTCGGTCGAGCTCGATGTGCCGTTCCACGACTGCGATCCGCTGGCGGTCGTCTGGCACGGCCACTACTTCAAGTACTTCGAGATCGCACGCACGGCGATGCTCGCACCGCTGGGACTCGATGGCGCCGAGCTGGTCGCATCCGGGCATCGCATGTACATCACCGACACCCGTTGTCGCCACGTCAACGCGCTGCGCTATCGCGATCGGGCGCGCATCACCGCGTGGCTGCGGGAGTGGAACCAACGCCTCTACGTGGCCTACCACGTGGACAACCTCACCACCGGCAAGCAGGCGGCGCGCGCCCACACGATCCTCGTGGTGACTGACGCCCAGAGCCGCCTGCTGTTCGAGATCCCCGCCGTCCTGCGCAAGCGACTGGGCGTCGAGTGACGCCCGAGTCGGCGCGCTCGGCGTCGGGGAATGCGCGATAGCCGGCCGCGCGTCCCGCTGCTGAGCCAGAATCTTCCCCCCTGGGCGTTTCTTGGGCTAACACCGGATTGGCGACTCATGCGAACTCTGACCAGGCTGCTGACGGCGTCGATCGTGGTGTGTGCCTGCGACCAGCAGGGTGAGGCACGCGCCACCGCGCGCACCGAGGTGGGCGCCTCCCGTCCGTCGGCAGCTGCCGCGCCGGCTGCGGCGCTCGAGCCCACGGTGCTCGCCGACGGCACGGGGCCGCGCCAGCCGGCCAACCTCGAGCCGACGCCCAACTCGGCGCCCAACGAGGATCGCCCCGACGATGAGGTCCCGATCCCCGAAGAGCCAGCGCCGCCGGAGGCACCCGCGGACTACGGGGTGATCAAGCCGTCGAGTCCAGCACCCGATCCGAGCTCGCT